>JAXDQF010000141.1:0-11596 GCA_034668025.1 Gammaproteobacteria bacterium
ACTCCAGGAGCGTTGGCAGCGGTTTGGAATCATCTTTGGGCCGAACCACCACTGCCGAGATGTTGGCGCCGTCCGGTGTCTTGATGAGGACATCCCACTCGGTCACATAGCGCCGGCTGTCGTCTTCTTCATCCAACGCGGCGACGAGCGGGTGGAAGCTTCGATACGCGTCGAACTGCAGGTACGCCCAGACCAATTCGATCGCATCGGCCTGAGGAATGCTGCCCTTGGGACGCCACTGATCGAAGGCGCGTTGGACCGCATCCCGAAAGGGAGCAACCGGGGCATTGAGCCAACCGCTCAGCGTGTATGCGTCCTGGCCGTTCAACGAAGCGACGATGGCGCGATAGGCAACACCATAGGTCCTGTTGAACTCGCCCTTGTCCTCGGCCTGGCGAGAGCGGGCATACGCGTAGATGTCATAGATGACCGACTTGCCTATGGGCCGACGGGCATCGACGCTCTTGCGCCGATCACGCAGCTGTCCGCGGCTCTGCCAGGCGGCGGTGTAGTTACCCGCAACCAGTTGCAGGCCCGAGAGATTGTGCAGGTAACGATCCTGATCATTCTCCTGGTACACGGGCAGGATGCGCTCGGCGAGATCGCGCATGACAGCCGGCACCGTGGGATCGTTGACGGAGGCCGGCGGCTTGAAATCGAAATTCTGCGCCAGGACTGCGGACGACCCCAGCAGACAGACCAGCAGAAACGCGAGCGCCTTGATCACTGATCGACTGCCGATGCATTGGGCGCACTGCCCGCCTTACCGCCGGGAATGGCAGTCAGCGCTGCAGGCGACTTGACGAGATGCAGAACACGATGGAACAACGGATCGCGTGCCTGGGCAGCGCGGCCGATGTGAATGATACTCGTGTGCTCGAGCTCATTGGAAAAGATGTCCACCACACGCTCCATGGCCTGATCGTCCAGGCTGCCCAACATGTCATCCATGAGCAGCCAGGGGGGTGACTGCATGACAATCCGCGCCAGGGCGAGACTCAACTGCTCATCCTGACTCAACTCCCGATCCCAGCGCCGGGTCACCTCCAGCAGGGGCACCAGCCGATTCAGGCCCAACCGGCTCAGTGAGCGTGTGAAGGCCTCTTGCGCGAAGCGTTCGACTTCCAACGGATACGCCAATACTTCCTTGAGAGAGCCGCGCGGCAGGTACGGCGTGCCGGCGGGCAAGTAAAGCATTTCCTCTTCTTTCGGCCGGGTGATGGTGCCGGCGCCCCACGGCCATAGTCCCGCCAGGGCACGGAACAGAAGGGTTTTGCCTGTGCCGGGGGCTCCCACGATGAGCACCCGCTCGCCCGCCTTCACGACGACCTTCGTCTCCTTGAGCATGTCCGAGCCGCTCGGAGACACAATCTCCAGGTCGTTGATGGTGATCGTCCCCGGTTCCCCCTCCACGTAGGTGATCCGACTTTCGAGCTCGCTCATGTCTTCCGTGGTGGACAGAGCGTACCGGAAGCTCGCCACTCTTTGGAGCGTGGCACGCCAGTCGGCAATGATGCTGAAGTTGTCAACAAACCAGCGCAGGGAGGACTGCGCCTGGGTAAACGCGGCGGCGGCCTGCATCAGGCCACCAAAGGAGATTTTGCCGGAAAAGTACAGTGGCGCGGCCACCAGGATGGGAGCGACGATCGTAATCCAGCCGAACCCGGCTGTGACCCAGGTTAGATTGGTGAGACCTCTGACCAGGCGACGCGTTGCGGACAGAACGTTGTCCAGATGCATCTCAACGCGGCGGCGCTCGTCCTCCTCACCGGCCGCCAGCGAGATTCCGTCGAGGTGCTCGTTGATCCGGACCAGTGAGAAACGCAGGTCTGCCTCGCGGGCGTACCGGTCGGAATTGCGGCTGATGAGGCTGCGGCCCACCCAGTAACTGAGCACGGATCCGAGCAGCGCATAGGTCACCGCTGCCCACAACATGAACCCCGGGATCTCGTAGTCGCGATCGTGAAAACGCACCGCGAAGCCGCTCGACAGGGTCCACAACACTCCGGCAAAGATGCCGAACAGAATGCCGGCCTGCAGCAGTCCGGTACCGAGGTCGGCTGACAGCTCGCACAACTTGCGCGCATCCTCGTGCATGCGCTGGTCGGGGTTGACTCCCATCGGGCCGCCGGCGCTCGCGAGCCAGAACGCCCGGCGCGGCAGCATCCAATCGCGCAGCAGGTCGTGCACGATGCCGTGCCGCAACTTGAGCTTCAACATTTCGACCAGCCAGCGCTGGGCGACATTCAATATCAGGATGGCGGTCGCGATGACAAAGAACACGCCGAGCTGGTAGACGAAGTCGTGCAGGTCGCGCCGGGACAGCGCATCGTAGAAGGGCTTGTTCCAGCTGTTGAGTTGGATTTGCCCGTACGACGTCGCGACAATCACCGCAACCACCGACAGCCCGAGCACGACGAGTGTCCTGGCAACCGGCGAGCCGCGCAGGGCCCGGAGCATCATGCCCATCTGACGGCCGAGGCCGGAGGACTCCGCTTCTTTTGCAGCCGCCTTCGCCGCCGCCTCGTTCGCGCCCTGTTGTGGACTGCTCGTCATCCTACAACCGCACGGCGGGCGGCCAGGCAGGAGATGAATGCCGCGTAGCTCCAGGCCAGATGCCGCGCGGAGGTCTGTGCACCCGTCTTCTGGTCAAACTGTTCGGACAATTCTCCATTCTCGGGCGTGTATCGGCGGACGGTCTCGAGGAACGCATCGCCTTTACTGACCCAGGCGGATGCCTGCGTGGCCTGCTGCGCAGCCGCCAGAAAACAGAACTCCGCGGCCCCCAACGTGGAGAAATAATACGCGCCGCCGGAAAAGTAGACATCGCCCGCATAGCGTCCCATGGCAGGCGCTGCGTGCGCGGGCCGGTTCCGGTTGATCGGATACGCCGAATCGAACAAATCCTCCAGGCGCTGCAGGGTTGAATGCATGTGGGGATCCCGAGCCGTATGGGTCGAATCGTGACCCAACGCATGAATGGCTGCCAGGATCACCGCTATATCTAAATCTTTGGCTCGCTCTTTCGCCGAGCGCTTCCCGGATGCCAGGACTCGCGAGCGGTAGTGTCGCTCCTCAGGCAGCCAATAGCCATCGAGCGCACGGCAGATGACCTCAGCCTCGGTGCGATAGGTCCGCGCGAGAGGTGCCTCTCCCACCCCCTCGAGCCAGTCAGCCCCTTCCCTCAGTGCCGCCGCGGAAACACACAGAGTGTAGTAGTGCTGCCCACTCTCCTCTTCCCAGATATCAAAGGAGGGCTCCCGCCAATGTGCAAACGTGAACGCCAGGTCGGATGTCAACAACCGCGACACCAACGCCTGCAGCTCGGTATCAAATGAATGTGCCCTGGCCCATCTCAACACCGAGAGTGCCCGCAACGGGGCGCCATCGTGTTGGGGGCGGGTCCAGCTCGAGATGTCGAGCGTGCCGTCGGGGTTGACTCGGGTCTCGGCGACAATCGCCTCGCCGTGAACGCCTGCCAGCTCAGCATCCTTCCGCAGGAACTTGCTGAAGTCGGCCGCAACGTTCTCACGCCAGGCCGCCGCGCTGACTAGTTTGCGTCCGTCGAGAGCCTGCAACGACAAACTGAAGCGGACAAAATCGCTGAAATGGGTCAACGCCTCCGGTCCCAGGTCACCCGCTTCGAACAGCAGCCGCACGGCATCGATGACGACCGCCGAATCGCGGAACCAGTGGAAGAAATAGTCCGGCTCCGGATTCCAATCCGCCAGCACCGGCGAGGCAATGATGGAGCCTTTGACAGGGTGGATGGTGTGGCCGAATCCCGGCCGCGATTTGACGAGTCCCACAGGCGACACGCTGACCAGCATCGCGGCAGCGGCGCGCCGGTATTGTTGATCGAGCCAGTGCCCGAGAGCCTGTGTCATCAGCGGTGGTTCGCCTGCAGGTGAGGGCTCGTGAAACCCAACCGGCGCAGGCCCGTCTGAACTTCCGGAACGCTCATGAACAGCTTCCACAACAGGCCCGTGCGATGATTTTCCATCATGACGACAATGGGCCCCTGGTCAATCGCGATGTAGGTATCGGCGTACCAGTTTCGTTGCCCGCAGAACGCATCGGCAAATCCGTAGCGCCCCCACAGCTTCTCACCATGCTCAGTCAAAAAGTGACGCAGGGTAGTCATCACTTCCCGCGGCGCGTACGGCAGGCTCGAAAGCGCCGCAGTGGGGGAAATCGTGCCGTTGTCGTTGTCGGGCGCATGCGCTGAGTAGCCGTCCGGATCATCACTCGCGGTGAGACCCCAACAGTCGGGACCGTAGCCCTTGAAGTTGTAGGGGTTGGCTATGCAGTGCGCCCGGTTGATGGCGACGTGTCGCTGATTGAGTTGCCAGTAGTCGGCGTGCTTGTCTTTGAGGCCGCGCGGGTCGAGCCCGCAGAACGAGTAGTGCGCGAAAAACAGTGGACCGCCAAACGGCATTCCCAGCGCCAGCTCGATGTCGTAGTAACTCCTGCCGTTGAGATAGCCGTTGCCGGCTGCGTAACCGCGCTGATAGGCGATCGGATTGATGGGATAGCGGGGCGCGCCCGCTGCCAGCACGTAGGTGATCAGGCATTCATTCCAACCGCGGATCTCGTGATCCATGGCCCAGCCATTGTTGGGACTCCAATGCCAGTACAGCACCCGGCGGCCTTCCTGGGTATACCAGTCCCACTCCACCTCTTCCCACAACCACGTGATGCGCCCGCGCAGTGACTGTTCAGCTCGAGTGTCACCGTTGAAATACTGCCGCGCACACAGCAGTCCCATGCACAGGAACGAGGTCTCCACCAGATCGCCGCCATCGTCCTTGCGATAGAAGGGAATGGTCGCCGCGGTCCGGCCGTTCACAAAATGTGCATATGCGCCGTGGTAGCACGTCGCGGCAGTCAGTAAATCCAGCATCCGGGAGATGCGATCGACTGCAGCCTCGCGTGTGACCCAGCCGCGCTCGGCGGCCACGACAATGGCCATGATTCCGAAACCCGAGCCGCCGATTGCGGCCTTGTCGTCCACTGCGTCAGACCGCGTGGTGCACCTGTCTGGCGCAAGGCCACTGACCGGATTCGCCCCATCCCAGAAAAACTTGAAGGTCTGGCGCTGCACGATCTCCAGCAATTGCTCATCGGGCAGTGTGGCCAGCGCTGCGGCTTCCATGGATTCTCCGACTCGAAGGATTCGACTCGCGATTTTGCCCTGTTTCCGCGACCATATGTTTCTTTGCGGATGGGTTTCGATGAATCGGAGCGAGAAACTGCTGTCACAGATGACCCTGGCGGAGAAGCTGGGGCAGCTCACCATGACGGCGGCAGGTTATGCCGTCACAGGTCCCGTGATCGCCGGTGACTCGACCGAGGCCATCAAAAGCGGCGCCATCGGCAACCTCCTCAATCTCGTCGGCCCCGGGCCGGTCCGGGAAATGCAGCAGTTGGCAGTCGAGCACTCCCGCCTGAAGATCCCGCTGCTGATCGGACTCGATATCATCCACGGCCATCGCACGTTGTTTCCCATTCCCCTCGCTGAAGCGGCGCTGTTTGATCCGCAAACGTGGGAATTGACGGCCAGGGAAGCCGCCCGGGAGGCAGCCGCCGACGGTCTGGCAATGACCTTCTCCCCCATGCTCGACGTCTCCCGCGATATCCGTTGGGGACGGACTGCTGAGGGATCGGGCGAGGACACCTGGGTCGCGGTGCAGATGGCACGCGCCAAGGTCAGGGGCTACGAAGGCTCGGATCTCGCGGCTGCCGATTCATTGGCGGCCTGTGCGAAGCACTACTGCGCATATGCGCCGGTGCTGGCGGGCCGCGAATACGCGCAGGTGGATATTTCGGAACGCACGCTGCTCGAAGTGCATGTGCCTCCCTTTGATGCGGCTGTTGCGGCGGGTGTGGCTACGATCATGCCCGCGTTCACCGATCTGGACGGCATTCCCATGACCGCCAACAAGAAGCTGCTGCGCCACCATCTGCGCGATCAACTCGGGTTCGACGGTGTCATCGTTAGTGACTACAACGCCATTGCAGAGCTGATGCATCACGGCATTGCGGCGGATCTGCCCGAGGCGGCCGCCCTCGCCCTGGATGCCGGTGTAGATATCGACATGATGGCCGATGCGTATCGCAAGGGCCTGCCGGTAGCGCTGGAGCGTGGGCTCGTCACCATGGCGCAGATTGACGAGTCCGTGCTGCGGGTGCTGCGCTTGAAAGAGCGGCTCGGGCTGTTTGACGATCCGTACCGTCGCGGCTCCGTTGGGGAGTCGGCGAAGGTCCTGACTCATCGGCGCGAGCTGGCTCGCTCTGTTGGCGCTCGCTCCATCGTCATGTTGAAGAATGATCGTGAGACGTTGCCTTTGCGTGGGGGGCTGCGACGATTGTGTGTGATTGGGCCGCTCGGTGATGCTGCTGTTGAGATGGGTGGGTGTTGGGGGGCCGCCGGCAAACCCGAAGACCGGGTGAGCGTGCTTGCGGGCCTGCGCGCGGCGCTGCCCTCTGTTGACGTCAAGCACGCCGCGGGTGTGCAGTTCGCGGGTGGCGACGAGTCTGGGATTGCGGCCGTTGTGGATCTGTGCAATGACGCCGACGCCGTTGTGTTGTGCATTGGTGAAATGGCCGGGATGAGTGGTGAGGCGGCTAGCCGGGCTTTCCCGGAAGTGCCGCCGTTGCAACGCATGCTTGCCGAAGCCGTGTTCGAGCGCGCACACGCGCAGGGACTCCGTGTAGTCGTCGTGTTGTTCTCAGGGCGCCCGTTGGTCATTCCCTGGCTGGCGGAAAAGGCGGACGCGTTGTTGGCGGCCTGGTTCCCGGGGAACGAGGCTGGGAATGCCATTGCAGATGTTGTGTTGGGGCGGACGTCTCCGAGCGGTCGGACACCGATGAGTTGGCCGCGTGCCATCGGCCAGATACCGGTATTCTATGGCGAGCGCCCGAGTGGCCGGCCATTCAATCCCAAGGATCACTTCACCAGCAGGTACATGGATGTCAGCAATGATCCGCTGTATCCGTTTGGCTATGGGTTGACTTATGGGCGGTTTTCTTTGACTGGACTCTCTGTGGCGTCAGATCGGATTTCGGTCGCGGATACGTTGGAGATCCGGGTCGACGTCACCAACCAGGGAGCCTACGCGGCTGTTGAGACTGTATTTTTGTTTGTTCATGACAAGGTGGCCACTGTTACCCGGCCCCTGCTCGAATTGAAGGCCGTTGGGAAGGCCGCGCTGCGTCCCGGCGAAACGAAAACTGTGCGTTTGACGGTGCCAGCCACCGACTTGCGGTTCCTGGGCCGGGATCTCACCCCTGTGTTTGAGCCGGGTGAGGTTGAGGTGCTCGTGGGGCCGTGCGCGGATCGGGCGCAACTGCTCGTCCAAACCATCCGCTTGGTTTAGAAATGGGCGCCTGCAACGCGGGACCATGGTCCCGGTATTTACATATTGCATGGCAACATAATTGTGCAGCTGTCCGCAGGTTGGGCGTGGAGTGCTCTGCGCCGCTTTCACGGGGGCCGATCAGGCCGCCAAAAGCGCTCGATCCAACTGACTGTGTCAGTAATGTGGCGGCCGTTCCTCTTCCGGAGAGCGCGGGATGTCGGGTGTCTGTGCCGCTTCGACCCGTTGCGTGAGCGCATCGAGTCGTGCACGCAACGCCCCTATCTCCTGCTGCTGCCGATAGACGACATCGCTGAGCTCGACGTTGGCGCTCTCCAGGAACGCTATTTTTGTTTCAATCCGCTCGATTGCGTCGCTGGTCATTTCGACAGTGTACCCAATCCCGCGCGCCGCGCGCGCCCTTTGTGCGCGCCACCAACAATTAAAACCAAACTGGAGGTTTCCCTGTACCCATGATCAGCAAAGCCGCCCGTTCCCAAGCGTCAGCGGCGCCGCACGATTCGCCTGAAATGCCTGTTTTTCCAGCTCCGGAGCACAAATCAAACATCGAATTCAAACCTGCGGCGTCGCGCCCTTGCGACGTGTTTACCTGCCGCGATCGGGCGACTACAGTTCGCCGTAGACCTTTGGTCTGCTACGGGGAATATCGTGACTACGGGCAACATCAAGACTTGGCCGCACCGACATCGATTCACAGCCGAAGAATATAACTGGATGGCCGAAATCGGCCTGTTGAACGGGGAACCCGCCGTCGAGCTGATCGAGGGCGAAATCATTCACATGGCCCCCATGGGGACTCAGCACGGCAACGTGGTGGAAAGGCTGCAAGCGGCACTGAAGACCGCGCTGTCCGGCCGCGCTGTCATCAACATCCAACGCGTGTTCCGTCTGAGCAACATCACCGAGGCACAACCTGACCTCATCGTTCTCAAGCCGGGCCGCGACTATCATTCAGCAAAGTTTCCAACGGGCAGCGACACCCTGTTGGTGATTGAAGTCAGCGACACGACATTTTCGTACGATCATGACATCAAGGTGCCGCTGTATGCGGCGCACGACGTACCGGAAGTATGGATCGTCGACCTGGAGAGCCGCTGCGTGCGCTTCTTCCGCAAGCTGGTCGACGGCAAGTACACCGATGTGCAGGTCGTCGAGGACCCGGGCTCGACGAGACTGAAGGACTTCCCTGATACCAACATCGACCTTTCGGGTCTGCTCATCTGATTTTATTGGCGCGGCACTGGCCGCGCGGAGCCCGGGTCCTCGTACGCCGGACTGGGCGTCCCCGCAAAAAGCGCGGTTTTTGCCGGCTGCACATTGCAGGGCGCCTGCGGCGCGCCGGCGATTTTGCGATAGGTACCAGTCTCCTCGGGCGAGTCCGTGCTGCGTGGGTTGCAGCGGCCACACCGCACGCGAGCTAGTTCGCGTGCGGCGCGGCTTTTGCCTGCAGGAGCTCGAGGCCCGCGGCATGATTGCGCTGGAATCCCTTCCAGACCGAGACGCCGCCCTCACCATTTACGCGGCCGGGGCTGTAAGCCTCATAAGGAGTGGTGTTTGAGGTCGCCCATGTGCCGGCATCCGATTCGGTCACCGCGACGTTGAGATAGGCATCCCGACTCGCGTCGTCTTTCACATACCGGTCGAGAAATGCCGAGATGAAATGCGCGTTGATCGCGTTGACCCGGTCTTTCCTCCAGACGGGATCCTCAAACCAGTCCTGGTCCCACAAATGAGCGCGCATCGCCTCAGGTACGGGGTTCAGCCCGATCGAGTGACCGCCCTCTTTGAATGTCAGCAGATAGCGGTCCGCATTCGTTGTGTTGTCGAAGATCGCGCGCGCGCCGCTCGTGTAGTCCAAGGTTCGATCCGCGTTTCCCGCGATGATCAGCAGCGGCGAGTGGATATCTCCAAGTCCTCGGGCACCCCAGGCGGCGAGGCCCCCACCGCCCGCCGGTGCGATCGCAACTACCGCGCGAAGGCCCTTCACGGCAACTGCGTCGCGCTTCGAACCCCCGCGTGCGTACTGGGACAGTAATCCTCCAGGCACCATCTTCATCACTGGCGCTGTTGGATCCAGGGTAGCCCCGGCGGCGGTCAGCACGCCGTAGCCACCCATGGAGTAACCAACTAGAGCAACTCGTGATGGGTCGATGAGGTGCTCACGGCCCAGGACACCCTTCAGAGTTTGAGTCACAAATGCCACGTCGATGGGGCGACGCGTGAGCACCTGGGCAAACTTGGCCTTGTCTGTAATGGGAGGATCGTCGTGCCGAATCGCTGCGACGACATATCCCTTTGACGCCAGATTCTCAGTCAGCCATGTCATTGCCGTCGGCGAGTTGCTGTAGCCGTGAGATACCACCACCAGTGGATAGGCTTTCCCTGCTGGGGGCGCATCTCTCACTGCGATACCGGGCACAGTGAAATTTGCCGGGGGCGCTGGAGGCTCGGATGGGAGGCTCGCGGTGTAGACCTCACGCTGTGCCCCCGCAGGGACGAGCGCGGGATACCAAAGATCGACCGTCAGCCCGCGATCGCTTTTCTGGAAGGAGCCGTTCGCAGGATTGAAGGACAGCACCTCCTCCTGCTTACGCTGCACCAGAGCGAGAGTTCGGACTCCGACCGCGAAATCCCCGAGTCGTGCGAGCTCCGGCGCATCGACCCCGAACTGGCTCGGGGGTCCGGCAGCACCGGCGGGCCATGGGCCCAACAGCGCGAAGGCGAGAATGAGGGCCGGTAACTTCGCCTTCCACATCATGATCGTCCGGATTCTAGCCGTTCTGTGAACAAAAGTGCGCCACGGCGCCGACTTAGCGGTAACTTATGGCACCCATGAGTCAGCTGGTGTTGGTCATTGTTGTCGTCGCCGCGGGAATTGTGCTCGCCGCGGTGATATCCCTGCGGGCGGGGAAAATGTCGCGGTCGGGAAATCCGACCAAAGACGGCGTCGGCGAGCGCGTATTGGACGCACCAGCCAACGGTGAGCCAACCTCGGTTCGTGGGCCGGCGGCGGCCAATGTCTCTCCCGGGACATTACCAGTTGGCGCATCAGCTGCCGGTGCGCCGACAGCTGGTGCGTCACCTGCCGGGACGATTCCAGGCGGCGCATCATCTGCCGCAACATTGCCGGCCACGGCATCGTCGGCCGCCGGTCCAGTAGGCGCGACGACATCCCCCAACTCGGCCGCGGACCCGACGTCAGCAACTATGTCATTCGACGCGTCGGACTTAGATTTTGCGCTCATGCCGCCTGCGCAAGACGTCGCGCCAACAACAGGCGTGGCCCCCGCCGCCGCGCCACCCCTTGCAGCAGCCGCCGGCGTCGCCAAGTCAACAGAATCCGCGACCGCCAACAGCACCACCCAAACAATGCGTGCATTGGCCTCCAACAGCACCACCCAAACGATGCGTGCGCTCGCCGCCAGCCCAGACGCGCGCGCGGCCCAGCTGGCCGGCGAGCCACCACCGGACGCCCCGGAAATCCTTGACCCCTCTGTCGTCTTCGGCAAACTTTTCGAGCTCATGCTGGGCAAGGCGCGTCCGGCGTCGGAGGTGACGGCAGGTCATCAGGACGTTGCGGACGCAACGGCCGCGGCGCTCCAGGACGCCGCCACTCAACAACGCTACGCACCTCGCCGGCCAAACATGTTGCCGCGGGTACTCAGCGCGTCAAATGACGAAAGCTTCTCGCGACGGGACCTGGCGGCGCTGATTGCACGCGACCCGTCGTTGGTTGGTAATCTGCTGAAGATCGCCAACAGTTCGTTCTACCGCGTAACACCCGAACCGGTGGAGAGCGTCGATCGCGCCGTGGTGCTGTTGGGCACGGATGGCATCCGGTCACTCGTCACAGCAGCGTTGATGCAGCCGATATTCCGCATCGGTGGTGCAGACTTTCCGCGCTTTCCCGAAGTCGCGTGGGAACACACCTTCCGCGCGGCGAACGCATCCGTGCCGTATAACTTCCTCGTTGAGAAATCCGACCCCGCCGTGGCCGAGCTGTTGAGCCTGGTCATGGGACTGGCGGGCATCGTCGTGTTTCGCGTGACGATTGATCAATACGCCAAATACCCAAAACTACGTCCCGACGCGGGAGTGATCGCCTGGCTACTCGACACGCACTCAGCGAGTGTCGCACGACACATCGGCGCGAGTTGGGAGCTCTCCGAATCATCGCTCACGGGTTTAGACGGCCAGTCGACCAGCACTTCAAAGTA
>JAXDQF010000142.1:0-2866 GCA_034668025.1 Gammaproteobacteria bacterium
ACCGACAAGGCGGGCAACGTGCTCGGTCTGTGGTCGAGCTTCGCCTATGAGAGCGGGCGTGAGATTGCGCAGGACAATCGCGGCGTGCCCATCGACCTCGTGGCCGACATGCTCGACCGTGTCAGAAACGACAAGCCGCTGCATTCACTGGAGGCCGAGTTTGGTGTGCAGGCACTGGCCAGCGCGCGCGAGATCGGCCTGTCGGATGAGTGGGCGCAAAAGCTGTCCCAGCAGAACCCCACCCAGCGCCAGGCGCTGACGGTGGTGCGCATGGTGGGCGGTACACCGGCATCAAAATTGCTCCAACAGGGCGATCTGGTCCTGGCGATTGACGGGAAGGTGGTGACGCGATTCAGGGAAGTTGAGCGGGCTGCCGCTGACAAGGACACAGTGAAAGTCACTGTATGGCGCGGCAACAGCGAGCAGACACTGGACGTCGACACAGTGCAATTGCCTGGAGCTGACATCGAAAGGTTGGTTGAGTGGGGTGGCGCCACTTTACAGGCACCCCATCGTGCGATGAGCGCGCAGCGTGGAATCCCCCCTGTCGGTGTGTATGTGGGTTACTTCTCATATGGATCTCCTGCCACCCGTTATGGTCTGTACCCCGGCCGCCGCATCGTGGAAGTGGATGGGACGCCGACGCCCGACCTGGATGCTTTCCTGAAGGCTGTCACAGGTCGCCCGGATCGGGCTTCGGTTCGCCTGAAGACGATCACCTGGAACAACGCGCCTGAAGTGATCACTTTGAAGCTGGACAAGCACTACTTTCCGGCGTACGAGTTGACGCATACCGCTTCCGGATGGGAGCGAAAAGCACTGGAGTGAAGAGCACGACGCTCGATTCCAAAAAAACGCCGGACATGTTTGGTGGACCGCCGCCCGATGCACAGGCCGTGCGTCCGGCGGTGCCTGCGCCCGAGTTGTTGCAGGTTGCGAAGCGGTTGCCGAAGAACCTGCACCTGGGAACCTCGAGCCTGTCGTTCCCGGGCTGGGCAGGAATCGTCTATGCGGAGCAGTACCGGGTCGCCGTGCTCGCGCGCTACGGCCTGCGCGCTTACGCGCAACATCCCCTGCTCAACGCGCTGAATGTCGACAGCACCTTTTACCGGCCACCCAGCGTCGAGCTGCTGACCCAACAGGCTGCCGAAGTGCCGGAGAATTTCCGGTTCGTCGTCAAGGCTTACACGGGTCTGACCACGGCACCCGATACTCCACGGGCGCAGCAGCGGGGGATCGATCCTGTATTTCTGGACCCCCAGTTTGCGGAAGCGATGGTCGTTGTGCCCCTGGTCAAGTCGCTGGGATCCAAGCTCGGCGCGGTCCTGTTTCAGTTCTCGCCGCTGGGACATCGGTATACCCGCCACCCTGAGACGTTTGTCGCCCGCCTGGGTGAGTTTCTATCGGCGTTGCCGCGGGGACCGGTGTATGCGGTTGAGCTGCGCGACCCGGAAATCCTCGGTGCACAGTATGAGGACGCGCTCACTGCAAGTGGCGCCGTGCATTGCTCGACAGTCCATTCGCGCATGCCGCCCGTCGACAGTCAGGTGCTCGGCGGTGGGACGGGGCCTTTGATTATCCGCTGGATGCTGCAGCCCGGGGATGATTATGAGAGTGCGGGCGCGAGGTTCGCTCCTTTCAATCGCATCGTAGAGCCGGATAAGCTCAGCCGCAGCCGTATTACCGGCCTCGTCAAACGGGGCCTGTCGGCCGGACGCGACGTTTACGTGATGGCGGCCAACAATGCGGAAGGGTCGGCGCCACTGACTTTGCAAGAACTTGCGATGGCCGTCGCGACCCAGACAGGCTCCTAGCCCCAACTAACCATACCCCCGCACGTGCGGCTGGTAGAATTCGCGACCATGGTTCGAGTTGTCAGAGCTACCCAGGTTGAGATCGAGACTGCCGTGCAGGCTCTGCGCGACGGTGAGCTCGTGGCATTTCCCACCGAAACCGTGTACGGCCTCGGCGCCAATGCGCAGAACCCGGCGGCGGTGCGCAAGATTTTTGCGGCCAAGGGGCGGCCGGTCGACCATCCCGTCATCGTTCACCTGGACAGCCCGCGCTTCCTGCATCGTTGGGTGCGCGAGGTCCCGGAGCCTGCGAACAAGCTGGCTGAAAGGTTCTGGCCGGGTCCGCTCACCATGGTTCTGCCGCGTGCGGCCAACGTCCACGATGTTGTGACCGGTGGCCAGGATACGGTCGCTATCCGCGTGCCGTCACATCCGATGGCTCAGCAGTTGTTGACCGCATTTGGTGGCGGTATTGCGGCGCCCTCAGCGAATCGCTACGGACGGTTGTCGCCGACACGTGCGGAGCACGTGCGCGACGAGTTGGGTGATGCCGTGAACACGATTCTGGATGGGGGCGAGACGCAAATTGGTCTGGAGTCCACGATTGTCACGTTCGAGGGATCGAATGTGCGGCTGCTGCGGCCGGGAGCCGTCACGGCGGGGCAGATTCGTACCGTGATTGGTGAGCTGCTGATTGGTGCGAACGTGGAGTCTCCCCGCGTGCCGGGCAGTACTTCGTCGCACTATGCTCCAACAACCTCGATGACGGTTGTGCCCGCTGGTGAGATTGATGCTCATGCGGCTTCGCTTTCCGAAGGGGGGCGCAGAGTCGCCGTCCTTGCTCAGCGGTTGCCTCTCAAATCACACAAGTACGTAACGTGGATCAATGCCGGCCGTCGGCCTGAGCAGTATGGACACGATCTGTACGCGAATCTGCGTACGCTGGATAAGGCTGGATGCCAACAGATTCTCGTCCAGGATGTCCCTGAAGGCGAGAAGTGGGATGCCATCCGCGACCGTTTGGTGCGGGCAGCCTCCAGTATCAGCGAGAGCGGCGACACCGGCGCGATGGC
>JAXDQF010000143.1:0-8835 GCA_034668025.1 Gammaproteobacteria bacterium
CGAAGTCGGCGTCGATGCCTTGACGGCGGAGATTCGCGTGCGGCGCATGCTTGCCGTCTGCGCGGCGGGCCGCATCCTGAATCCGAAGACGGCGCGCAGCCAGGTGATCGGCGCGATGACCATGGGGGTTGGCGGGGCGCTCATGGAAGCGCTCGCGGTCGACAAGCGGCTGGGTTTCTTCGTCAATCACGATCTGGCTGGCTACGAAGTGCCCGTTCATGCCGACGTACCGCACCAAGAGGTGATCTTCCTCGACGAGACCGATCCGGTGGCGAACCCGATGAAGGCCAAGGGAATCGGGGAGCTCGGCATCTGTGGCGTGGCGGCGGCCGTCGCGAACGCGATCTATAACGCGACCGGTGTCCGAGTGCGCGACTATCCGGTTACGCTCGATAAGCTTCTCGCAAAGATGCCTGATCTGAAGGGCTAGCGGTCCGCAGGATGTTGGTTTCTCGGCTACCGGCGCATTTCGTTGCGTGCCGTAAGGAACCTGATACATGCTTAGCTCTCTGAGCGCCTGCAGTCTGCTCGACACGTCATGTCTGGCTCGCACGGCACCAAGCAACGCCTGACTCCTTGTTCCAAACACCCGTTGCAGACTCAACACGCCGGTCCGCTGCGTCCCCGGCGCGCCTGACGGTGACGGGAATGTTATGTCTTTGTATTTGTTCTAGAGGGTTCGAGCCTATCGGGCAGTTGATAGTTTTTCCGCGCCGGGCGCTAATTCTGCGCATGTAACGCACGCGCGAGCGGTTCAGCGATGTCGCGGCGCACGAGCGGTTTGCGGAGCACATCGATGACCCCAGCGGCCTGCGCGCGTTCGCTCAATTGCATACCATCGTAACCGCTCATCAGTATGATTGGGATCTCTGGTCGCAACTGAAGGATCTCACGCGCAAGCTCAGTCCCCGTGAGCTCGGGCATCGTCTCGTCGGTCAGCACGAGATCGAAGCGCTCCGGTTCCGCTCGAAACGCCTCCAAGGCGGCGAGGCTCGATTCAAAACCAACCGGCTCGTAGCCAAGCTCGGCAAGCGTCTCTTCCGCGAGCGCGACCAGCGCGCGCTCGTCGTCTACGAACATTACGGTCTCGCCTTTGCCTCGCGGCACATCGCCGACGAGCCCGGCCAGCGGCCTTGGCTTTTGGGTGGTAACCGGCATCCAAATCGTGAAGGCGGTACCCACATCTATCTGCGTCACGACGTCAATTACGCCACCAAGTTCGGCGACAATGCCGTGCACCAACGCAAGGCCAAGGCCGGTGCCTTCGCCCGTACGCTTGGTTGTGAAGAATGGATCGAACATACGCTCGAGTATTGCGGGCGGGATACCGTTGCCGGTGTCGCTGACGACTAGGCGTAAGTAGCCGCCGGCGCTCAACGTCCCGTGGGTCAGTAAGCGACTCTCGTCGACTACTACGTGCTCGAGCACCACCGTGAGCACGCCGGCCGCGTCCATCGCTTGCACCGCATTCGTGCAGAGATTCATGACGACTTGGTGGAGCTGGGTAGAGTCGCCCATAACCGCAGTGATGCCCGCATCAAGTTGCTTCTCGAGGCGCACGCCAGCGGGCAGTGATGCTGCGAGCAGCTCGAGTGTCTCTTCGACGACCGACTGTACCCGCAGCGGTACGCGCTCGCCCATCCCGCTGCGGCTGAAAGCGAGAATGCGGTCGACGAGTGCCTTCCCAACTGCGCCAGCGTGCATTATCTGATCGATCTGGTTGCGCACGGCGCTACCTTCGTCCGAGCTGTCCTGAGCGCGTTCGCCGTAGCCGAGAATCGCGCCGAGAATGTTGTTGAAATCGTGCGCGATGCCTCCAGCGAACCGCCCGACCGCTTCCATCTTCGCCGCCTGGCGCAGACGCTGTTCGAGCCGCTCACGTTCGGCCTGCGCCCACTCCTCCTCGGTGACGTCCTTCACCGCTCCAACGAAGTCGACGTCGCCCGTTCCAGTTCGGAGGGCATGGGCTACGACGTGGAGATGTTTGACCCTGCCATCGGGCATTCGTAATCGATACTCATGAGCAAAATCCTGTCCCTCGTGCGTCGCCCGCTCGATCACCTGCCGCCAGGGGGCCACATCTTCCGGGTGAACCCGTTGGTCGATCAGTTCCACGGTAGGCGTAGTCGCCGGTTCGAGCTCGAAGATCCGGAAGGTTTCCTCTGACCAGTAAATCTCTCCGCTGGACGGCCGCCAACCAAAACTGCCCGTTTGACTGATTCGCTGGGCCTCACTCAGATAGGACTTGCTGCGCCGCAACCCCTCTTCGGCTCGCTGCAGATCGGAGTAGAGCACGGCATTCTCCAGCGAGATAGCTGCTTGCGAGGCCAGCAATTCCAACACCGCGATGCGGCCCGGCGTGAAGGCGCGCGGAGTCAGGTTGTTCTCGAGATACAGCGCGCCAACGAGCTTGGCTTGCTTGACCAGGGGGAGGCAGAGCACGGACCGGGGCCGTCGTTGTTGCACGTACACGTCCGCAGAGAACAGGGGGGAGGAGGCTGCGTCATCCAGGATTACACTCTCCCGCTTCCGCACCGCAGTGTGGAGCACCGACTCGGGAAGCTCGGTGGGCACGACCGCAGTTTGCCGCAGAATCACCTCAATCTTGCCGCGGCCGGTCGTCGCCTCAGCTTCGATCTGCAGCTCGTTGCCGCGGAAAAGGATGAGCACGCCGCGCTCGGCTCCCGCGTGCTCGACGGCGATTCTCATCAGCGTCTCGATGAGCTTGCCCAGTTCGATCTCGCTCGACACCGCCTGTGAAGCCTTGACCACTGTCGCGACGTCCAACTGCTCAACGGGCGCATTGATCGTCGCACTCAGCACAGAGGAAACGGAGTCCTCGGTGAGCCATGGGTTGAGTCGCTCGAGTTGCCGTACCTTGCCGAGCGCCCCCCAACGCAGATAGCAACGCCGAGCGTTGTGCAGATACTCGTGGGCGATACTCTCGACACCGCGTGCGGCATAGAATCGCGCGGCGACTTCATGGGCCACGCCCTCATTCTGGACGAAGCCGTGTTCGCGAGCGGAGTGAACGGCTTGCTCGTACAGACGCAAGGCATCGGTGTCCCGACCTTCGATGCGCGCGAACTCTGCCGACGCCAGAGCGTGCTTGTCGGAGAACGTGGGTGGATAGGTTTCGGCCCACTCGCGCAGTTGCTCCCGATGCGTCGCGAGGAGGTCGTGCCACTTGTTCTGTTCCTCAACAGTACCCTTCTCGTAGAGCGCGGCTACCGTCAGGGCGGTGTAGTAAAAGTAGTCGAGCAGCTGTAACTGTACGGCTGAGATCCGAAGCAGCGCCTTCGCCTTGTCGGCTGCCGCCCGGGCCCCGCAGAAGTCACCTGAGAGGTACCGCGCCTTGAGTTCGCGAATCCAGTGCAAGCAAATCACGGTCGGCGTCCGTGCGTCAGTCAGTTGCGCTTCTAGACTCGCTTCGTCGAATCGCTCGTCGCCGAGGGTAGAGAAGGCTGCATCGCGACCCTGCATGCTCGCGATGAAGCGTTGCTGGCTCACGATGAGGTCCACAACATCGCGGAACTTGGCTCTCCGAGCGAAGTCCAGCGCCATCTCCGACTCGCGCCACACCACATCGAGCGGATCGTTGCGCGTAAGCAAATATGTGATGGATTGGTGCATGCCGTAGCAGGCGAAAGTCAGATCGCCTCTCTCAGTGGCGGTGCGAGTTGTCGCCCGACGCAGCTCGATCACGCTCGTGATCGGCTCCGTCCAGAAGGCGGCTAGTCCTATCGCATGTTTGACCTTCGTGTCGTAGGCGGTGAAGGCGTGCTTTTCGACCAGGTCGCAGGCAAGCCTGGCCAGGCGGTAGCCTTCGCGGTAACAGTGATAATTCGCTCCAAGGACTGACCCGAGGCAAGCATAGGCGTAGGCGGCAGCGCCGCTCATCCCGTGCTGTATGCTGACGCCCACCATGCGGCAGGCGAGCAGGCAAAACAGCTGAAAGTCGGTAAATGTGGCGGGGCCGGCAAGGGCTGAGAGCACCTGCAGGGTTGCCTTTATTTTCGGATCGGTCATCAGCGGCAGATCGATCAGACTTTCGATCGAGTGCCCGCCGAGGGTTCGCCACACCGTCTCGTATTCGGCCCGGACCTGCTCGAGGGTGGGGTGTGCCGGCAGGTCGATGCCGAACAGACGCAGGCACGCGAGCGCGCTGTCGATGGCTTGCGGGTGGTCGCCCGTCAGTACATGCAAATTGATCTTCAGGCAGGAGGCGTCCGCGAACTCGACGTTTGAAGCCGCGCGCTGCAGCAGCTCTACAATCTGTTGCGCGGCCTTGTTGTGGCTACCGCAGAGAAGCTCGCACTCCGCACATTCGAGTGACAGGGTGAATTTCAACTCGTGCTGACTTCCCCAGTCCCGCTCATCTAACAACGCCATGCCGGCCGCGAAATACGCGCGCGCCGATGCGTAGGCCGCCGACGCCTTCGCTTTTCGTCCGGCGCGCAGGTTGAGTGTCGCGACGCCCGCCTTCTCGGTGCGCTCGGTCAAAAGCTCGGTACCCCGATTTAACTGGTTCGCGACCTCGAACAGATGCTCGGTGAGCTCATTAGGCGTCATGCTGGCTAGCAGCTTACGGCCGATACGCAGATGAACCGCGGCGCGATGCTCCTCAGGAAATAGTGAATACGCTGCCTGCTGGATCCGGTCGTGCAGGAATTTGTAGTTATTACCCTGATGGACAATGAGACCAGCGCGGACAGCTTCCCAGAGTGCCGCATGCATCGCTTCCTGTGTTTGCTGGTACACCATGCCAAGCGTGCCGACATCGGCCATGTTACCTAGGCAGCCGAAGTGCTTCAGGGCATCCTGGGTGCTGCTCGGCAGCCGCTTCAGTTTCTGGACCATGAGGTCCACCACGTTGTCGGTGTAGTTCTTGGCGTTGATACGACTAATGTCCCAGGCCCAGACGGCCCCGACGGAGTCGAACGCGAGCAAACCCTCATCGGCCAATGCGAGCAAGAACTGAATCGCGAAGAACGGATTGCCGCCGGTTTTGTTGCTTACGAGTTGGGCCAAAGTTCGTGCGCGCTCCGGCGCGCAGTGCAGGGCGTCAGCGGTGAGCCGACCGACATCGCCGAGCCCGAGCGGCGCCAACACGATCTCACTCACCTTCATACCGGTTTCGCGGATTGCCTCGAGCGTACGAATGAGTGGATGTGACGGTCCGACCTCGTTGTCCCGATAGGCCCCAACCAGCAACAGGTGACGCACGTCCGAGTGTGTGACCAAGTGTTCGAGCAGTTCGAGCGTCGCGTTATCCAGCCATTGCAGATCATCGAGGAACAACGCGAGCGGGTGCTCCTTACGCGCGAACACGCCAAGGTATCGCCGGAAAACCATCTGGAAGCGACTCTTGGCCTCTTGCGGTGGCAATTCCGGAACGGCCGGCTGTTCCCCGATGATGAGCTCGAGCTCGGGAACGAGGTCCACGATGAGCTGACCACTCGAGCCGAGCGCTTCGCTCAAGGACTTCCGCCACCGACCCAATTCAACCTCGCCCTGACTCAGAAGCGAGCGCACCAGGCTCTGGAAGGCCTGGGCCAACGTGACGTAAGGAATGTCGCGTTTGTGTTGGTCGAATTTGCCGGACGCATAGAGCCCGTGCGGCTGAACGAGCACCTTGTGCAGCTCGTGCACCAAGGAAGACTTTCCGATCCCGGAAAATCCAGACACGAGCACGAGCTCCGGTGTGCCGTGGGCCACTACGCGGTCGAAACATGCGAGCAGCGATTCGATCTCGTGCTCGCGGCCGTACAGACGCTCCGGAGCGAGCAGACGGTTTGATACGTCGCGTGTGCCCAGCGGAAACGGATTGATGCGGCCGTCGCACTCCCATTCCGCCAGGCAGCGCCGAAGATCGGCCTCCAAACCGGCGGCGGTCTGGTAGCGCTCTTCGGCCGTCTTTGCGAGGAGCTTCATGGTGATGAGCGACAGTGCCCTGGGGATTCCCACTGTCCTCTCATCAGGCGGAACAGTCTGCCTGGCAATATGGCAATGCACCCATTCCATCGGATCGGCAGCGGTGAAGGGCAGCGTCCCCGTCAGCATCTCGTAAAAGGTAACGCCAAGAGAGTAGAGATCGCTGCGCGCATCGATCGAGCGGTTCATCCGACCGGTCTGCTCCGGTGCCATGTAGGCGAGGGTGCCGGCGATCGCGTTGGGCCGCTCGGGGTTGGGGCGCTCGCGCGGCAGCCGGGAGGCAATGCCGAATCCCGTGAGCCAGACACCGCCGCTTGCCAGATCCACCAGGATGTTCGCCGGCTTGATGTCCTTATGGATGAGTCCGCGCCCATGCACTTGGTGCAGCACCCAGGCGAGGGAAATCCCGGTGCGCAGAAACTCCGTTATTCCCAGCGGCTGGCCGAGCAGTCGATCGAGGATGGCACCCCCAGGATCCTCGAGCACCAGCGCCGAGCGGTTGCGGTGGCGGGAAAGTTCGATTGGGCGCGCCGCCCAAGCGGCATCAAGGTCGGCCCTGACCGAGTATTCGTGTTGGAGTCGATTGAGGCTGGTGGCCGAGGCATTTTCTGCCGTAACTAACAGGATCGGCGGCAGTCCATTGCCGGAGCACCGATACAGAGTCAAGTCGCCCTTGCGCAACGCTGAGAATGCGTAACTCGAAAGATCGGCCACGAGTCCTTCTCCCTGCTGGGCGTAGTGCCCCACATGGGCGCGGGCGGAGTCAAGCGGCGGGCATATCGTCCATCTCTCCCGCGCCCGTCAGAATTTTCGTTCGACCGCAACGCCGTAAGTAGCGGGCATGGCGGGTGAGTAGATATCCCCGAAGGCGAGGGCGTCCTCGTAGGTGTAGTAGTGCCGGCTGGTCACGTTGTTGCCGCAAAGGCGATAGCTCCACTTGCCTTCGCCGTCGGTCCACTTCACGTAGCCGCCGAGCAGCGCGAAAGCAGGCTGTCGCAGCCGATCGTCCGGATTCCAATAGTAGCCGGAGTTGTACGACCCGTTCACGTTGACATCCAGCATACCGCCGGCGACTGCCATGGTGTAATCGACCGCGCCGTAAGCCGAGAAATCGGGCGCGTTGGCCATGTGGAAGCCCGCACCGTTGATGGTGATCAGATCGTTGCCGCCTGATGGTGCGGGAACGTGCGAGGGATCGTTCAGAAAATTGGTGTAGCGCGCGTGTAGCCACTCGAGCGAGGCATGCAGCGACAGGGAGCGCGTGAGTTTCGCGTTGATATCGAGATCCAGACCGTAAATGGTCGCCTCGGCGGCATTGACGAGCTGGGTGCCGCCGACGACCACCTCCTGCACCTGGATGTCCTGGTACTTGTAGTCGAAGGCGGAGGCGTTGACGCGCAGCCGCCGGTCGAGGAACTCCGTCTTGAATCCCGTCTCGTAGGCGGTCAACACCTCGGGCTTCACCGGCGGCTGGGTGAAGTTCACCAGGCTGTATTGGCCGCTCTTGAAGCCCGTATTCCAGGATACGTAGCCCAGGATATCCGGGGTGAACTGCCGGTCGAGGACCGCCCGATAGGTGACCTTGGAGAAATCGGCCGTCTGCCGGCCGTGCACAGCGTCGAATCCATCGACGAGCGTGTTGCCGCCGATGCTCTTTGTGTCGTCTGTGTTGCGCACGCCGAGCGTGAAGTGAGTGTCCGGCAGGAATTCCCAGGTGGCCTGTCCGAATTCGGCATAGGAACGCGTGGGCTCGCGCACGTAGACATCGACCCTGCTGTAGGTCAGGCCGCTGGGGCTGTAGTGTCCTTCGTTGATTACCAGCGGGAGCGAGGCGAAGCGATCGTCCATGTAGTACAGGCCGACCATCCACTCGAGCTTTTTGTTGCTCACGAGCGATTGCAGCTGCAGCTCCTGGGTGAGGGTCTTGTCGAGTTCGGGAAGCGGGTTCGCATCGATGAGGTGCTGCGGGGTCGCATCCTGATCGAGAGTGTGAATATTGAGGGAGTCGCGGGCGCCGGTGATGCTCACTAGGCGTGACCAGCCCAAATCATGCTCCACGCTGAGCGACGCGCCGTAGTTGCGGTCAGTCCAGTGATTGTCGAGATCCGAGGCGGTATTGTAGAAGCCGACGTCCGTCGTCTTATCGTCGACGCCTACCGCGCCCGGCAGAAAGCTCCACACGATGCCGGTGGCTTGACGATCCTGGGTGTAATCAAGCGCGAGCGTCACCGTTGTGGCGTCGGTCGGCGTCCATAGCCATTTGCTGCGAATCACTTCGGCGTTTTGCCGGAAGATGTTCTTCGTGCCAGTGGTCACGTTCATGCCCGGGCTGTCCAGCTGATTGTTGTAGTAGTAGGCGAAGTCCGCGGCGAGATTCGGAGCGATGCCGCTCGTTCCGTAGAAGTTCAGCGTGAACGTATTGTAGTTGCCGTAACCGAAAGTCACGTCGGCGAACGGGATGGATGAGGGAGTCTTGGTGACGATTTGAATTACGCCGCCGGTTGTATTGCGGCCGAACAGGGTTCCCTGCGGACCCTTGTCAACCTCGACTCGATCTATGTTCGCGAGGTTCATGAACGAGGATCCCTGCGCCGCTATGTACACGCTGTCGACGTAGACGCCCACCGAATTGTCGGTGGCGACCGCAGTGGTGCCCACGCCTCGCAGGAAGATCTTGGTATTGCCGGTGTCCATCGAGATGGCGAGTCCGGGCACTGCCTCCTGCAGCGTGACGACGTTGTTCACGCCAAAGGTTTGCCCGAGTGTGTCGCCGGAAATGGCGGAGATCGCGATCGGCACGGTCTGCGCGTTCTCGGCGCGGCGCTGAGCTGTCACCACGACCTCCGCGAGCGAATCGCCGGACGCCGCGCCCGGCGCAGTCGATTGCGCGTTGGTACTAAT
>JAXDQF010000144.1:0-5866 GCA_034668025.1 Gammaproteobacteria bacterium
CCGCGTCGGCAAAATCCGCCACGATGCGATCGATGTCCCACTGCTCCAGCTTCTTTGGAAAAGCCCGGTGGGCCGGCTCCCGGCGATGCGAAGGCGACACGACCGGCAACCAGTCGCCCTTGTCCCACCGCGTGCGGCGCCCGAGATGGGTGAGTTGGATCATGACAGCCGCGCCATGCTCGTGGCAGGCGTCCACGAGGTCTTTCATCCACGCCACCACCTCGTCCTTGTAGCAGAGGATATTGTTGAAGACGGGTGGGCTGTCCCGCGATACTGCAGCGGAGCCGGCGGTCATCGTCAGCGCAATGCCGCCTTTCGCGCGCTCCACGTGATAGGCGCGATACCGCTCTTTTGGCAGGCCGTCCTGGGCGTAGGCCGGCTCATGTGCGGTGGTCATGATGCGGTTGCGCAGCGTCAGGTGCTTGAGCTGAAACGGCTGCAGCAACGGGTCAGTCGATTGAGGCATGGTCCTTCGAGCCTTTCAAGGTACGGGCGCGTTCGGATCGGCGGGGGGCACGATCCGATAGCCTGCCGGTGGCGTGACGCCCTGCAGATTGCGGACGAAATAGTCCCAGCGGCGGCGGGTCATGTAGGCACCCGACTCACCGGTGTAGGTATGACGTTGGTTGGGTAGCAGAATCAGGTCGAAGTCCTTGTTGACCTTGATGAGAGCATCGGCCAGCAGCAAAGTCAGGTTGGACGGCACGTTGTCATCGGCCGTGCCGTGTACGAGCAGCAGATGGCCCTTCAACCCGGCAGCAAAATTCTGGTTGGCCTGGGCATCGTAGCTGCTGCTGCCGTCCCCGTGGCGTTGCAGTAATCCCTGGAATTTCTCGCCCCAGTCATCCGTGTAGCCCGCCTGGTCATGATTGCCGGATTCGGCAATACCCACCTGGAAGAAGTCCGGATAGCGCAACATCGCCGCCGCCGCCGCATATCCGCCACCCGAGTGGCCATAGATTCCGGCCCGCTGCAGATCGATCCAGGGATAGCGTTGCGCCAACTCCTTCATGGCGGCAACCTGGTCGGGCAGCGTGTTGTCGCCCATATTGCCGTAATAGGTGTCGTGAAACTTTCGCGAGCGCATGGCCGTCCCCATGCCATCGATCGCCACCACCACGAAACCCAGCTCCGCCAGCGATTGCGCATCGGCGCGTGCGGGCACGAATTTCCACTGTTGTTTGTCGGTCCACAGGTTGACACTGCCGACCATGGGACCCGGGTAGATCCAGTTGACGATGGGATAGCGCTGCGTGGGATCAAAGTTCGTGGGTTTGAACATCAACCCGTGCAAGTCAGTGACCCCATCGCGCGCCGTCACGCTGATGAGTACCGGCGGCTGCCAGCCGGTGGCCGCAAGAGCCGTGATGTCGGCCTTCTCCAACGACTCGAGCAAGCGGCCATCGGCGTCACGAAGCACTGTAACCTGCGGGGTGTCGGGCGTCGAATAACTGTCGATGAAATAGCGCCCGGAAGGCGCCAACGACACCTCGTGGGTGGCATTCTCAGGTGTCAGCAGTTGCAGGTGCCCCCCGTCCATCCCAACTTTGTACAGATGGACGAAATAGGGACTTCGCTGCGGCTCGCGACCAACGCCCAGGAAATAGACGGAACGGGTCTTTTCATCGACACGAAGGACCTGCACCACGTTCCAGGCGCCGTGGGTAATCTGCAGCTTCAGTTTGCCACGGTGCAGGTCATACAGATACAGATGCGCCCAGTCGTCGCGTGCCGAGTACCAGATGATCTCATTGCTGGCGGGCAGATAGCGCCAGTTGACCGCCGCCAGATTGGTCTGCGAGATATCCGACTCGTAATAGGTCGCTGCGGTCTCTTCCAACACCTCGCGTACGGCACCCGTTTCTGCGTCGGCCACGCGTAGCCGGGCGATCTTGTGATCGCGGCTGGTGGATATGAACGCAAGTTTTGAACTGTCGGCGCTCCACTGCGCATCGGCCAGCGTGCCGTCTCCGCACTCCACGTCGTAACAGGCCGAAGATCGATGCGGATCCGGGGCTACCTGCAGACGGATAACCTTGCGCTGCGGCACATCGATGATCACGCGGTGGATGATCGCTACGACAGGGTCTCCAGCCACTGCATACTTCCAACGCTCCAACTGCGGACGCCCTGGTTTGGTGCGCAGAACGTAGGCTTCGCCAACCTCGCGCTGATCCTGTTGAAACGTTGCTATGCGACGGGAGTCCGGCGACCACAGCAGAATGGGATGCGTTGTGTGCTTCCATCCGGTGCTGTCGGTGCCGTAGCCGAAGTCCTTTACTCCGTCCGTGGTGAGAGAGGTCTGCGCTCCAGAAGTCGACTCCCGCACCCACAGGTTATCATCGCGGATGAAAGCCAGGTACCGCCCGTCCGGCGACGGAGCGAAGATCGGATCCGCAGCCGCCGCTTTGACTGCAGGGCCGCTGATCGTCCGGGAGCGCCGGGCCGGGTTGATCGACACCGCCTGTTCGCCTCGCGCCGTGAGGATCGAATAGCGCGCTGTGCCATCCGTCATCCAAGTCACGTCCCGCGGAACATTCAGCACCAGCGGGGCGGTGTTGAATGGCAGAAAACGCTCGGCGCGCGCGTAATCCACCGCCGTCACCGCAGAAGTGCACGTCGAGGAACACACGATCAATGCCAGCGCCCAGGACGCGATTGTTGATACGGACTTCATACCCACCCTTGCGTTTGACGATACCTCGCAGGGGCCGGCGAAATCCTTCGCTGCCGCATGCGATTACTAGGAGATTGACCGCGCCACGCCCGCCGGCTAACGGGACTTTGTACGCCGGACGTCGATGGGGCGCATACCAAAATGCCGGCGGAAAGCCGTGGTAAACGAGGTCGAGTGAGCATAACCCACCGCCTCGCTGACCTTGGCCACCGACCAGTCGTGACCGCGCATGAGCGTCAGGGCATGCTGCATCCGGCAACGCAGGCTGAAATCGAAGATCGTCTCGCCGAACACGGCTTTGAAACCCTGGGTCAGTGTCGATTTCGACATGCCGACACCGCGCGCCAGCTTTGCGATGGTGGGTGCGGGAGCGAACTGACGCATGAGCAGATTGCGCGCCTGATGCAAACATCGCAGCTCGCGCTCCGAGTAGTCCGCGCCGGGTGTACTGGACACCTGTGAGAAAGCGCCCACTGCGCCACAAAGCAGCTCGAGGGCCAGGGCCTCCGTGTAGACGAGCGCAAGGGGACCGGCATAGGGGTTGTCGATCAACCGGGCTGCGATCTCCAGCGTCTGAGCAGACAGGGGGTGCTGGTGATAGTGGATTCCATCACCCCGGCTGGCGACAAACGGCCGCAGGGGCTCAGGTACCTCGGCGCCGGGGGCCAGGAGATGCTCGGCCAGAAACTCCGGGCGCATGCTGATGATGATGAACTGCTCTCGGGAGCTGGCGGCAGTCCACTCGCTGATATCAACCCCGGTTGGTTGCGCCCACAACAACAAAGATGGTTGATTCCAACGCAGCGGTTCCGTGCGGCTCACGGCGAGCGACATGTCTCCTGATATTTTGAAGTTGAACTGGATCATGCCGTCGCCCGGCACGATCTCCACGCGCGGGTCGGTATAGGCGAAGTTGGCGATGACGACGTATAAATCCTGACGGATACGGGTGAATTCCCAGTAGCCCTCACCCTCCTCTGGAGGCAGCGTGATTCTCGCACCTAGCAGGTCACGTCGCGCGTGCCGCCACACCCGCTCGACCTGTGGCGCCTGCTCCAGATTGGCGAAGGCGTCCGCAAGCGTATGGCCCGCGCCGGCCAGAATGGCCCTGAAAAGGCCCTGCGTTCCAGCGGCGCCGGAAGTCTTCGGTTCGGCCTTGCGGCGTGTTGCTGAGTTCATGGATGTGGCGACTGTATCAAGGAGCGTTCGTGCAACACCTCATCCAACCATCCGATACGCGGCTCAGGTGTGGCCGCGACGAGACGCTCGACGTAGGGATGATTGCTTGCGAAAACGTCGCCGGACTCGCCCGATGCGACGATTTCCCCCCGCAACATGACGATCACGCGATGCGCGATCCGGCGGACCGTGACCAGATCGTGGGTGATGAACAGAAAAGAGAGCGCGAGCTGCTGCTGCAGCCGCTGCAAAAGCTTCAGGATCTCTTCCGCCACCAGGGGATCGAGCGCGGCCGTCACCTCGTCACAGATGATGAGATCCGGTCGCGCTGCCAGCGCCCGGGCGATACACACCCTCTGCCGCTGCCCCCCGGACAACTGACCCGGAAGCCGCTGGGCAAGCGAGCCGTCGAGGCCGACAGCCTCGAGCAGTTCCAAGGCACGGTCGCGCGCCGCCGTTCCCCGCAGCCCAAAGTAAAACTCCACCGGACGAGCCACGATCCGGGCCACCGTCTGCCGCGGATTGAGCGCCATCTCCGGCAGCTGGAAAATGAGTTGAATCCGGCGCAACTCCTCGCGACTGCGACCGGGATATCCCGGCGCGAGATCCGCACCCTGGAAACGCACCCGGCCACCGTGCAGGCCAACCTTTCCGCAGATGGCCATCGCGAGGGTTGTTTTGCCCGAACCGGACTCGCCAACGACCGCAACTGTCTCGCCCCGGCCCACCGCAAATCGTGCCGCACACACGGCCTCGTGGCGGCCAAACCGTACCGAAATATTGTCGACCACGAGCAGAGGCTCCGACCCTGTGTCCGGCGGAAGGCGGCTCTGTACGGACGCGACGCTGCGCTCGGCAACGAGCGCGCGCGCATAGTCAGTCCGGGGCGCCTCGAGAAGCTGCCGGGCGGGCCCGCTCTCCACCGCCTTGCCGTGCCGCAGCACCATGATCCGGTCGGCAATCTGGGCCACGACGGCCAGGTCGTGGCTGATGTACAAGGCGGCGGTCCCTTGCAGCGCAATGAGCTCCTTCAAGTGCGCCAACACTTCAATCTGCGTGGTCACATCCAGGGCGGTGGTAGGCTCATCCAATACCAACACATCGGGGCGGCACGACAACGCCATTGCCGTCATGGCGCGCTGCAGCTGCCCTCCTGAAACCTGGTGCGGGTAGCGTTCGCCGAAGTGCTCCGGATCCGGCAGCTCGAGCACTCGAAAGGTCTCGATTGCGCGAGCGCGCGCCTCATGGCGGCTCAACAGCCCATGGCGGACGGGACCCTCACAGATCTGATCCAACAAAGTCATGGCCGGATTGAATGCCGCCGCGGCACTCTGCGCGATGTAGGCCACCCGCACACCGCGCAACTGGCGCCGGGCCCGGTCGGGCAGGGCCAGGGCATCCTGGCCATGAATGAGAATCTGTCCCGCCACGATCCGGCAACCGGGGCGCCCGAACGTCAACGCCGCGAGTCCGACGGTCGACTTGCCGGCACCCGACTCGCCAATGAGACCCAACACCTCGCCGCGCGCGAGCGTGAGATCTATGTCATCCACCAACACGGCACCCGCCGTGCTCTCAACACGCAAACCCCGGATGCACAGCACATCAGCGTCCATTCGAGTGCCCTAACAGCCAATCAACGGACAGGTTGATGCCGACTGTCAGCATGGCGATGGCCGCGGCAGGATACAGCGGCGCGTAGCGCGCAAAGTAGATGGCCTGGGCGTTCTCCCTGACCATCGAGCCCCAATCCGCGGCCGGCGGTTGAATGCCGAGGCCCAGAAATCCCAGCGACGCAATGAACAGCAGAATGAAACAAAAGCGCAGGCCGGTCTCGGCCATCAGGGGCGGCAGTACGTTGGGCAGGATCTCGCGGAACACTTCCCAGGCAGGACCCTCGCCGCGCAACCTGGCAACCGCGACGAAGTCCTGGACTGCAACGTTGCGGGCAACCGAGCGGGCAACCACGTAGACGCGCGCTGCCTCCAGCACGCCGATGGTGCCCATCAG
>JAXDQF010000145.1:0-3114 GCA_034668025.1 Gammaproteobacteria bacterium
TCATCTCACCTGTCCGGCGAACTGTTCAAGATGATGACCGGTCTCGACATGGTGCATGTGCCCTATCGTGGCACGCCACCTGCGTTTGCCGACATGATTGCCGGACGCATACAGGTCATGTTCTCGACCGTGCCCACGGCACTCGAGCACATCCGAGCCGGTACGCTGCGCGCGCTGGCTACGACGGCGGCAACGCGCCTGGAGGTGCTGCCGGACATCCCGACAGTGGGCGAATTCGTGCCGGGCTATGAATCCAGCGCATGGTGGGGCGTCGGCGCACCCGCGAAAACGCCGGCTGAAATCGTCGGCAAGCTCAACAAGGAAATCAACGCAGGCCTCACTGATCCCGCCATGAACGCGCGCCTCGCCGATCTTGGCGGCACACCATTGACCGGATCGCCTGCCGAGTTTGGCCGACTCATCGGCGAGGAAACTGAGAAGTGGGGCAAGGTGGCCAAATTCGCCGGCCTCAAGCCGGAGTGATCCGGATGCCGCGCGCAATTCCACTCACTCGTGACGAACCGGGATATGCAAGTTCAGCAAACGAAGCTTAAGCGCGCTGGCACCGGCCTGCGCGCCTTAGACCGCGAACGCGCCTCGCCGGGGTTTACGCTCTTCGCGCTCTATCAGAGCGAAACCACGACTGTTTATCTGATCGACCTCGACGGCACGGTCGTTCATACGTGGCAGATGCCTTATCCCGCCCAGTACGGCTGCCTGACGGAGCGGGGCACCCTCTTCTACAACGGCAAGACCCCGGCCGCTTCAGACAGCTTCATCTCGGACAAGCCATACAAGATCGGCGCCGTGATGGAGGTGGATTGGAACGGGCGCGTTATGTGGGAGGTGCAGCACCCGGAACACCATCACGATGGCATCCGGCTCCGAAACGGCAACGTGCTGCTTCTCTGCCTCGCCCCGCTCGGGCGTGACTTGGCTTCGAAGATCAAAGGTGGAAGAGCGGGTACCGAGCACAACGGCGACATCTATGGAGACTATCTCCTTGAGATGACCCCTGCTGGGCGACCAGTCTGGGAGTATCGCGTCTGGGAGCATCTCGATCCGGAAGCAGATCGGATCACCGCGATCCAGGAGCCGCGCGATGCGTGGACCAATGGAAATGGACTGGCCGAACTGCCAAATGGCGACATCGTTGTAAGCTTTCGAACCATCTCAACGATCGTCATTATCGAGCGGAAAACCGGCAGCATTATCTGGAAGCTCGGCGCGCCCCCGCTGTGCGGTCAACACGCTCCCTCGCCGCTTGCCAATGGCAACCTGCTCATCTTCGATAACGGGCCACACCGCCTCGATCACCCGATTCCATTCTCGCGCGTCATCGAGGTCGAGCTGGCGACGAAGAGGATCGTTTGGGAATATCGGGAAAAACGGGAAAGCGACTTCTTCAGTCCCAGGATCTCCAACGCGCAGCGGTTACCGAACGGGAATACGCTGATCTGCGAGGGAGATTTCGGACGCCTGTTTGAGGTTACGATGGGCGGAGAGCTCGTCTGGGAATACGTCAACCCGTATTTTGGAGGCCCACCGACTAAGCAAAACAATCGGATATTCCGAGCGTACCGATACAGCGGAGAAGAAATCGCCCGAGCAAGAGCGAGCGGAAACGGCGTATAATGGTGCACTGTAATTTCGCTCGGGTCAGAAGGCGAACTGCAACCACTCTTCTGAACGTCCGCTTCGCATACGGCAGACATAATTGCAATAAACAGAAGTGAGTCCGCACTTTCATCTATATCGAGCCGGTCTCAGTGACCTCGAACCGTTGGCTGGGCCCCCAGAGGATTCGAACTTGGAAATGTTGCTTTGCAAAATGCCCTTTGAAATGTCTGACGAATTCCGCCTGTTTTCGGAACATATAGTGAGCAGAGGCTTTTCGCGTTCGGGCTGCGACCACACTAACTTTCCGCCACGGCTGCACTTTAACCAAGCAGGCAGAATACAAACCGGTCGCTGCCAAATTCGCCAGGCTGATCGGCTCGTCGGAGCCTGCTTCAAAAGCAGCCATTTCCGGTGTTGAACGCGTGGCTAATTCCCGCAACGGCAGCCCGTTCGAAAAGGGCGCTTGACAGACGACAAGCGCTGCAATAATCAATGATTGAATATTTGATGATTTAACGTTGGACCGATGCCGATGAGACCCTCGAAGGGCTTTATTCCCCTGCCACCGACGACCTCGTCGGCGGCAGGGGGCCCGCCCCTGCCGCGGAGGCCGGCTCCTCTGGCACGGCGATTTCAGCAGGTCTGTGCCACTATGGTTGCGCAAGCCATCGCAGGCGAAGGCATCGTACAGTTGGAGTACGGATCACTCATCGCGATCGAGCTAGAGCCGGGAATCGACCAGCGCCGTCTCGCCGACGCCATGGGCATCGATCCAAGCAACGCATGCCTCATTGTCGAACGGCTACATTCAATGGGCTTTATCGAGCGGCGCATCAACGAAGCCGATCGGCGGGCACGTGAACTCTATCTCACGACCAAGGGCAAAGCCCTCTGGCGACGGCTGCACGTCAAGGCCAGCATCGCGAACGAACGCGTGCTCGCGCCCCTCGTCGCCGCAGAGCGGGAAGTTTTTCTCGATCTGTTGATCCGGGTCATCGAAGGAAACCGTGCTCACGCTCGCCCCGGCGCGGGCCGTCGCAAGCGGGGCTCCCTGCAGTCACAACCCAGCAAGAAGTGAGGATCCCATGCGCGCCTTCAGTCGCTTTGCTGCCCTCGCTCTCGGTCAGCTATTTGCTGTTACGCCTGCAACACTCCCCGTGCTCGCTCAGGATTTGGGCGCGCCGAGCTCAGGCACTCAAACTTGGCCGCAGCGCACCGTGCGGCTGATCATCCCGCTGCCCCCGGGCACCGGCACGGACATAGCCGGTCGGCTGCTCGCCGAGCGTCTTGCCGAGCGCTGGGGCCAACCCGTGGTGGTTGAGAACCGCCAGGGCGGCGACGGCATTCCCGCTGTCACGACCTACCTTAGCGCGCGCGACACCCACCAGCTGCTGGTCTCGTTCGCGGGCATTATCACGATCAATCCATTGATCAACGAACGGCTGCCCTATGATCCGGCTCGCGATCTCATCCCTATCGTTCCGTTGTCGGACA
>JAXDQF010000146.1:0-5000 GCA_034668025.1 Gammaproteobacteria bacterium
TGCTTGCGGATAGCTCGCGAGCATCACAGTTGGACCCGCGCGTCCGGCCAATCCCGCAACACCCTGCCAGATCTCCTCCGTGATGAATGGCATTAGAGGATGCAGTGCCCGCTGCAGCGCTTCGAGAATTTCGACGAGCGTCTTGCGAGTGCCACGTTTCATGGCCGCCGAGACGCTGTCCGACTGCAACACGGGCTTCGTCAGCTCGAGGTACCAGTCGCAGAAGGCATACCAAGTGAACTCATACAGCGCGGTGGCCGCGAAGTCGAACCGGTAGTCGCGGAAAGCCGCTTCCACATCGGCGATCATGCGTCCGAAACGCGAGCGGATCCATTGATCCGCCATGGACAGCTCGACCGGCCCACTGTCGGTCAGGGCAGCGTCGCCAACTGACATCTCGACGAACCGCGCAGCATTCCACAACTTGTTGCAGAAGTTGCGATAGCCCGCTACGCGTCCGAGGTCGAAGCGGATATCGCGGCTCGGTGCGGCAAGCGCTGCGAGGGTGAACCGCAGTGCATCCGTGCCGTGCGGGGCGATGCCTTCCGGATATTGTTTGCGCGTGGATTTTTCGATGCTGGCGGCGAGCTGCGGCTGCATCATGTCGCTCGTGCGCTTTGCCACCAACGCTTCCAGCTCTATGCCGTCAACGATGTCGAGCGGATCGATGACGTTGCCCTTGGACTTCGACATCTTGTCGCCGTGCTCGTCGCGGATGAGTCCGGTGATGTAGATATCACGGAACGGCACGTCGCCCATGAACTTCACGCCCATCATCATCATGCGCGCGACCCAGAAGAAGATGATGTCGAAGCCTGTGATGAGCACACTCGTCGGATAGAACTTCGCCAGCTCCGGTGTTTTATCCGGCCAGCCGAGCGTGGAGAACGGCCACAGCGCAGCTGAGAACCACGTGTCGAGCACGTCAGTGTCTTGCGTCAACTTCACGCCCGCGGCGATCTTGTGTTTGGCCCGGATCTCGGCTTCGTTTCGCCCGACGTAGACGTTGCCCTGCGGGTCGTACCAAGCGGGTATGCGGTGTCCCCACCAGATCTGGCGGCTCACACACCAGTCCTTGATGTTGCGCATCCATTCGAAATACGTTTTGGCCCAGTTTTCCGGGATGAATCGCGTCCGGCCGTCTTCGACCGCAGCCACGGCGGGCGCCGCCAGGGGTGCAATCTTCACGTACCACTGGTCCGTGAGATACGGCTCCAGCACGGCGTTGGTGCGTTCTCCCCGCGGGACGACCAACTGGTGCTTTTCGATCCGCTCGATGAGTCCCGCGGCTCCCAGTTCCGCGACGACACGCTTGCGCGCTTCGAAACGATCGAGGCCCCGGAAGCGCTCCGGCACGTTGTCATTCAGCGCCGCGCGCGGTGTGAGGATGTTGATCTGCTCGAGGCCGTGGCGTGCGCCGATCTCGTAGTCGTTGAAATCGTGGGCAGGGGTGATCTTGACGGCGCCGGACCCAAATGCGGAATCAACATAGGTGTCCGCGATGATGGGAATCAGCCGGTCCGCCAGCGGCAGCCGGATTTTCTTGCCGACCAGGTGTTTGTAGCGCTCGTCGTCGGGATTCACGGCCACTGCCGTGTCGCCGAACATCGTTTCGGGACGAGTCGTGGCCACGACGAGGTTGCCCGATCCATCCTCGAGCGGGTAGCGCAGGTGCCACAGTTGACCGTCTTCCGGCTCGCTCTGCACTTCGAGATCGGACAAGGCGCTGAGCAGCACCGGGTCCCAGTTGACCAGCCGCTTACCGCGATAAATCAGGCCTTCTTCGTGCAGACGCACGAACACCTCGACCACAGCCGCCGCGCGCTGGGGATCCATGGTGAAGGCATCGCGAGACCAGTCAACCGAGTCGCCCAGGCGGCGCATCTGCGATGCCATGGTGCCGCCGGATTGCTCCTTCCACTCCCAGACTCGCTCGACGAATTTTTCGCGGCCGAGATCGCTTCCCTTCAATCCCTGCGCGATGAGCTGGCGCTCGACGACCATCTGAGTTGCGATGCCGGCATGATCAGTACCCGGTTGCCAGAGCGTGGTATCGCCTCGCATGCGGTGATAGCGAGTGAGCGCGTCCATCAGCGTCTGCTGAAACGCATGCCCGAGGTGGAGCGTGCCCGTCACGTTCGGTGGGGGAATCACGATGGAATACGGGGGTCCGTCGCCGCGAGGCGCAAACCATCCGTTCGATTCCCAGCGCTCGTAAATCCGCCGCTCGATTTCTTGCGGCGCGTAGACTTTATCCATCAATAATGGCTCGGGACCTGTGCAGGCGCGAAGAGGGCGCCACCCGCCCGAGTATAAATTATAGCCCGTGACGTGCAGCCCCCGGCTGCGGCGTCAGGCGCGAACGTTGTGGGATGCTGGCTGAATGCCCAGGTCCCGATAGGCCTTGAAACGTGCCCGGCCGGCGCGGCGACGTGAATCGTCGCCATCGATGATTTCGGCAATGCGCCGCGTGCGCGACAGGCAGGTGGGCACTTCCGGGGCGAGATTGATGATGATGTCGATGTCCGCAGGGGGCGCCGTCCCGGCACTCAGCAGTACAGGGGTGTCCTCGCTCGATGCGCCCGCTGTGAGCATCTCATGCGGCACGAAACTGCCGTCCATGAACGTCCACAGCAAATCATCGAACGCCTTGAGCTCTTCGGCATCCGTGTGCCACACAAGCGCAGTCTGTGCCGCGAGATAGGCTTTCTCAGCCAATCTGCAGGCAAGTTTCAACCGCGCGGCGGCAGAGGACTCATCCAGAATGTAGAAGTCGACGCGCAACCCTTGCGGCTCTTGTGCGTCGCGCGCCTGCCTATCGTCGGATAAGGCGAGCGGCGATGAACTTCCGTCGTTCGAGGCGGCAGAATCGGACGTGCCGGCGGTGTCGTGCATGACTGACGCCGTTCCTCGTCAGAGGCCTGCGCGACGGATAAGAAAGTCTGCGAGCAACGGCGTTGGCCGGCCCGTACTGCCTTTCTGCGCACCGCCCTGATAAGCGGTCCCTGCGACGTCGAGATGCGCCCATTTGAGCCCCTTGGTGAACTTGCTCAGGAATGCCGCAGCCGTAATGGCTCCACCCTCGCGCCCACCGACATTTGCGAAATCCGCAAAGTTGCTCTTCAACTGATCGCCGTACTCGTCGGTCAGGGGCAAGTGCCACGCCCTGTCATCCGCGCGTACGCCGGCGTCCACGAGCTCATGGACGAGATCTTCGTCATTGCCCATCGCGCCCGAGTGATGATGCCCCAGTGCAACGACGCACGCACCAGTCAATGTCGCAATATCTACGACCGCGGCGGGGTTGAAGCGCCGTGAGTAATGAAGCGCGTCACTCAGAATGAGCCGGCCTTCCGCATCCGTGTTGAGAATCTCGACCGTCAGGCCGGCAGCGCTCGTGGCGATGTCGCCCGGCTTCACGGCCCGCCCGCTGGGCATGTTCTCGACCGCGGCAATGAGTCCGATGACGCGCATCGGCAGCCGCAGCTTCGCGACGAGCGACATGCATCCCAGCACTGCAGCGGCCCCGCTCATATCGAACTTCATCTCGTCCATGCCGCCAGGGTCTTTGAGCGAGATACCACCCGTATCGAACGTCACTCCCTTGCCGACGAGCACCACGGGAGCGGGGCTGTCTGCCTTGTCTGTGCGATGGCCAGTGCGGTGCTCGAGCACGATGAAGCGCGGCGGCTCGTCACTGCCCTGTGAGACCGCGAGCAGGCATCCCATCTTTTCCTTCTTGATCGCCGCTTCATCAAGAACCTGGACGCGCAGCGAGGTGTGCTGCTTCGCAAGCGCGCGTGCCTGGTCGGCAAGATAAACCGGCGTGCACACATTGGCAGGCAGATTGGCCAGATCGCGCTGCAGGCTCACTGCCGACGACACGGCTTGTCCATGTTCCAGCCCGCGCTCGGCGGCTTCCACGCCCGCTTTGCGTACCGGTCCCGCCAGGACTTTTTGCAAGGGCGCCGCCTTCGGCTTCTTGGTCGTCTTCAGATCGTTGACGCGATACAGGGTCGAGCCGACGATTTCAGCGATTGCGCGCCCGAAATAATAGTCGTCGAGCTCCTTGACCGGCGGCCGCTCGACGCCCAAGGCAATGCTGGCGATCCGGGTCTTGGAAATTGCGGTGATGGCCGCGCCGAGGGAGCGGCGCCAACTCTTGCGCCCAAAGCTCTTCCGGGCCCCGAGGCCCGTCAGAAGTGCACGGGAGGCTTCGATTCCGGGCAACTCGGTGAGCAGCAGGGTTTCCCCCGTGCGTCCGGAAAAGTCCCCGCGGGCCAGCAGTTTCTTCAGGTAGCCGTTGGATGCCGAGTCGATACTGTGTGTCTCTTCGGGCAGCTCACCCTCCTCGAAGACACCAAGAACGATACAATCAACGCTGAGTGTGGCCAATCCTTTGGCCCAGACCTCGAACTGCATTCGATCTCCCCTTAAAATTTTGCGCCAGTGTAACTAAGCGAGCCTACGGTTGGGGAAAATCCTCGGGCGCTACATTTTGCGGGAAGTGGTGGTGGCCTTCGTGGTCGTGACCGCGGTCCTGCTGGTCATTCTGCTGGCCAACCAGGTCGCCGTTGTGCTGGAGCGAGCCGCCGTCAACCAGTTTCCGCAGGGCGTCGTGCTGCAGCTGATCTGGCTGGGCGCATTGCAGAACCTGAGCATTCTGATCCCGGTGGGCCTGCTCCTGGGCGTGGTATTGGCGTTTGGCCGTATGTACCACGACAGTGAAATGGCGGCTGCACTCGCCTGTGGCGTGGGCCCGGGTACCGTCTACACGCCCGTTGCTCTGTTGGCGATCGTCGTGGCGGCCGGGTTGGCGTGGCTGACGCTTTCGCTCTCACCCGACGCTACAGCTCGCACTCTCAGCCTCAGGAGCGCGGCCGCGCGCGCGGGTCGTTTTGCGGCAATTGCGCCAGGGAAGTTCCGCACTTTCGGTGGCACTGCAGTTGTCTATGCCGAGGACGTCAATCCGGACGGCACGCTTGGAAACGTGTTCGTTG
>JAXDQF010000147.1:0-19497 GCA_034668025.1 Gammaproteobacteria bacterium
TCGACATAGCGAGCACACATCTGTACGAGCAATCGCGGCGGGACGCGTTCAATCGGCTCGCGGATCGGGGGCCGTTGACGATTGACGCGGAGCCAGACCAGTTAGGCGTGCAGCTCGTAAATCGATACCACGCTGTGAAGCGGGCGGGTTTGATTTAGTGAGCGAGAGCCTCGGGTATGCCGCTGTAGACGGGCCGTGCAAATAAACGCCGGCGGGCCCTGATCGCCCGGCCAGTCACGAGCAGCAACATCGCGAGCGCCCATCCATTCAACGCTCCGCCGCCACCCGAGCTGGTGGGCGGAGTTGGAGCAGCATTGGTGGGCGCCGATTGATTGCCCGCAATCGACACGGCGATGGTGGATGAGGCGGGCCGGTTAGCTCCATCGAGAGCAGCTACGGTCAAATTGACTGTTACGCTGGGACCATTGGCCGGCATGACAGTCAGAGCGCATGTCAGGATCGACACGCCGCAGTCTGCAGGCGTGATAGTCACACCCGGCGATCCGGCAGCCACAACGGACGCAGGAATTGCGGCCGTGTTGCTGCTGGTCACAGAGAAATGCAAAGCGCCAAAGCCACTGACTGTGAATGGATATGAAGCTGAGCTGGTGCCCGCCGCAAGCGAGGCATCGGTAGGCAGCGCAGTCATGGTGGGCGCCGGAAACGTCCCCAAAGCGCCCATTGCGTCGATCCGACCGTAGCCGAACGTCCCGTCTGGAGCGACGCTTCCGAGTTGAGTCGCACCTGCCGTCAATGCAGCGACGAGTTGAGTTGCGTTCAACGCGGGAAATGCACCCCGGATCAGCGCCGCAACGCCAGCGGCGTTGGGAGCCGCGGCAGACGTGCCATAGAAATTGCCGTCGGGAAACAAACTGCCGGCGAAGTATGTGCCCGCCGCATCGACGTTCACGCCATCCGGGGCCACCAGCACCGGCGCCTGGATGTGGGTTTGTTGCGGGAAAGTGAGCGTTGCCGGACCGAGGCTGCTGAATGACTCGATCGAGTTGCCAACGCCATCTGACCCATTGACCGCGCCGACAGTCACCGCCCCACTGGCAAACGCCTGCGGAGTGACGACACTGCCGGTGCTTGATTTGGACAAGGAGGTGAGTCCGTCTCCGCCGATCCACAGCTTCACAAATTTTCCGGCCGCCGTTGCGTCGGGAGTCCCGATATACAGGTTGAAGGACGCGCCGTTGAAAGTCACGGTCTGCGAGATCAGGTTGTCGGTAGCGGCCCCGGCCGCAAGGCAACCTTGGGTACCATTGGCCGTATTCACCCAGTACACATCGAATTTGCTGGCGTTCTGATTGGGTGGATCAGCCCATGCAAACGCCACAGGCGCGCTCGAGGGTTGTGTCATCGTCAGAACTTGACTCGTGTCGCTGCCGAACTGCGCTATGTAGTTGTCCGTTTGTGTACTTCCGCCGGATGTACAGGTCAGTGGCTGCATGCCCAGTGAGGCGAGTGCGACCGGAGTGTAGCTTCCCTCCCAGTAGCTACCGTTGTAGTTACCAGCGGCTGTGAATAGCGCTACGGACGGGTTTTGCGTCAGCAGTTGTTCCACCGCCTGGACCTCGGAGCTGTCGGAAGACAACAGGTCCTGTTGTGGAAAAATGATGTCGTCGACGAGGATTGTCGCGCCGGCCGCGACCATCTGACTCAGGCAGGATGTGTATTCGACGTAGGTACCCGGTCCGCAGTATGTGAGGTCCGCACCGGGTGCAACGGCGTGAATTTCCTCGAGCAACGCCGTCCCTTCATCGCCCGCCGGAGAGCTCGAGCCATCCGCCGGCTTCACGACCTGCACCGCCGGCAACTCGCCACGCGACTGGATGGTTTTGATGTTGGAGATGCCTCCCGATTGCACTCCGACCTTCGCACTGGCACCGCTGGTACCCGTCTGAGTGACAAACTGGTCGGCGCGCATGATCTGCACGCCATTGAGATTGATGGCGCCGGCGGCACTGGCTGTCGGCGCTGAGGTAGTCGCTTTGAGGTGTGGAACGACCGCGTACGAAGGCAGCGAGACGTGTTTGACCCCGGTGACCGCTGCAATTTGCGACAGCAACTGCGGCGCCACCCAACCTTCAATCACGCAGAACGAGGCTAGCTTGGCCGATGCGCTGATGGAGAGGCCTGCCGAGCCGAGCGCTTTCGCCGGCGACTCTGCTGCGCAGTCGTAGTGAACGTCCGCCTGAACCCAGCCCTTTTCGTTGAACCGCGCTGCCGTGACGGCCGATCGGCCACTCGCGGACGCGTCATAGACGGAAAGGAGCTTGGCGGAAACCCGCAATCGCCAGGCGTCAGCCGCCGTGGCCGGGGATGCAATGATTCCCCAGGCTACAGCGATCCCTGCGAGGCTCGTCAACAGCCCCGCGACCGAGTACCTCCCTCCCATGGGGCACTATTGTGCCATGTGTCAGGTTCGCGGCTCGAGAACAATGTAGGGGGTGCTGGCCTTGCCGCCCGGAGAAACGGCATCCGGCGCCGGCACGCCCGCCGGGCCCAGAGAGCGGATGTATCGGTAAATGTCGATCAGGTCCTGATCGCTCATGTCCCGCAGACTGAACCAGGGCATGGGCGGCCGCTTCTGGGCGCGTGCAAAGATCAACCATTGAGTCTCGGTCATCGATTGGACCGTCAGGCGCAGATTGGCCGGATACGAGACGCCCCAGGGACCCTGATATCCCACGGCCGATCCGGTGAGCCACTTGGCCGCGGGCGCGTGCCCCCCGCTCTGCGCATGTCCCGGCGTGTGGCAATCGTGACATCCGGTAATCGTGACCAGATAACGCCCGTGTGAGATCGATCCGTCCTGTACGGGCCGCGAGCCGGCCGGGCCGGCGGGCCCCGCAATAGACACTGTGACCGCAGCGGCGGCAATCGCTGCCAATGTGATAACAGCCGCGGTGGTAGCAGACGGGATCTTCATCGGACGCTCCTGAGGTGGTTGGGTCAAAAAAGGGCCTTCCCCGACTAGACGCGCAAATGCGCTAAGATTTAGCTCATGGGAGATCAGCAGGATCGTCCGGTCACGCGACTGCTCGTGCAGTGGAGCGGTGGCAACGAGGCCGCACTGGGAGAGCTCACCTCCCTCCTTTACCGGGAGCTGCGTTCCCTGGCTCAGCGGCATCTGCGTCGCGAGCGACCGAATCACACCATTCAACGGACTGCGCTGGTGCATGAAGCGTTCGTCCGACTGGTCAATCAGCAATCGGTGGACTGGCGCAGCCGGGGGCATTTTTTTGCCCTGGCCTCCACTCTCATGCGGCGCATCCTCGTGGATCACGCGCGCTCGCGGCTGACTTCCAAACGCGGCGGGGGTCAGCCCGTGGTGAGCCTCGAAGAAATCAGCGGACCGCCCGATGAGTCAGGTGTGGCCGAACCGGTGCAGATTGCTGCCGACTCAACGGGCACTGAATCCGACGAAGCCATCGCCGCAATCGATGCGGCGCTGACGCGACTGGCGGCCATCGACGGCCGCCAGGTCCAGATCGTCCAAATGCGGTACTTCGGCGGCCTGACAATCGAGGAAACGGCCCAGGCCCTCGAGATTTCCGACGCGACGGTCAAACGTGAGTGGACGCTCGCGCGGGCGTGGCTCAAACGCGAGCTGTCGAAGGGCCTTTAGAAGTGCAGACCGATCTCTGGCAGCGCGTCAAAGAAGTGTTTGCTGTTGCGTTGGAACAGGACGGAGTGGCGCGGAGCGCGTACCTGGCGCAGGCGTTTGCGGATGACCCGGAGTTGCGGGCTGAGGTCGAGTCCCTGTTGGATGCTCACGATACGACAGGTGATTTCATCGAGCAGCCCGCTGCACAGCAGGCGTTCGGATTGGATTTCGAGCCCCCACCCTGTTGGATCGGCCGCCGCGTAGGCGCCTATCGCATCGTCGGGGTGCTCGGCAGCGGCGGGATGAGCGACGTGTTTCGGGCCGTGCGTGCCGATGACGAGTATCACAAGGAAGTCGCCGTCAAGGTGCTGCGCGCCGGTTACGACACGCAGTTCCTGCTCGAGCGCTTCAAGTCGGAAAAGCGGATGCTCGCCACACTGGATCATCCCAACATCGCCCGGATCCTCGACGGCGGCAGCACCGACGAGGGCCTGCCCTACCTGGTCATGGATTTCATCAAGGGCCGGCCGATCGACGAGTATTGCCGCGAGCGCACGCTGTCCGTGCGCCAGCGCCTGGAATTGTTTCAGACACTCTGTTGCGCAGTTCAGTACGTTCACCAACACCTGATGGTCCACGCCGATCTGAAGTGCAACAACGTCCTGGTGACGGACGACGGGTCCGTCAGGCTGCTCGACTTCGGCGTGGCCAGGTTGGTCCACGGTTCGCACGATGAACAGGGCCCGATGGCACTGACTCCCGAATTTGCGAGCCCCGAGCAGTTGCGCGGTGAGATGGTTTCAACGGCGAGCGATGTGTATTCCCTCGGCGTCGTGTTGTACCTGCTGCTGACCGGTGAGCTGCCGTTTGGCGAGCCCGGCGCCCTGCCCCACGAGCTCTGTCAGGAAATCAATGAGCGCGCTGCCGTTGCGCCATCGCGATTAGTCACTCAGGCCGCGGCCCGCAGACAACTCGCGGGCGATCTGGATGCGGTGGTATTGCGAGCGCTGCAAAAGGATCCGGCCCAACGATACGCCTCGGTCGAGCAATTCAACCTGGATCTCAGTCGCTACCTGCGGGGATTTCCCGTCGCGACCCGTCCCTCGACCCTGCCCCACACGGTGCTGAAGTTCTGTGGCCGGCACAGGGCCGGCATCGCTGCCCTCAGTGCATTCGTGCTGTGCCTGATGGCAGGTGTCGTCGCCGCCAGTTGGGAAGCGCATGTTGCACGGCAGGAACGGGCACGCGCCGAGCGGCATTTCGCCGATGTTCGCAAGCTGGCGAGCACCTTCATGTTCGATCTGCACGAGTCCATTCAAAACCTGGCCGGCTCTACTGCGGCCCGTCACCTGCTCGTTCTCAACTCGTTGAAGTATCTCGACGGCCTGGCCGCCGAGTCAGCGGGCGACGCGACGTTGCAACGGGAGCTGGCAACGGCCTATGAGAAGGTCGCGGATGTACAAGGAGGCTATCGGCAAGCGAATCTCGGTGACGCGAGCGGTGCAATCCAGAGTTACCGTAAGGCCCTGGATATCCGGCTCGCGCTGCTGCCGAAACAACCATCCGACCTGGATCTGCGCCGCGAGTTGTTGAAAACCTACGGCAAGCTCGGCGAAGTGCTGTCGGGCTCGGGAGATACCGCAGCCGCGATCGCGAGCTCCCGTCGCGCACTCGCGCTCGCCGAAGACCTCACGAGCCGGCCGGGCGCAACCCTTCAGGATCGGCGCAACCTGGGCAGCGTCTATTTGTCACTGGGCTGGCAAATCGCCAAGTCCGGCCAGACAGAGCGCGGCCTGCTGCTGATGAATCAGGGCACCGCAGTGTTTGAAAGCCTCGTCGACTCGGATCCAGGAGATACGCGTAGTCGCCATCACGCAGCCGTTGCCTATGGAAGATTGGGCGAGACACTCATCGAAGCGAAACGCTTCGACGCCGCGTTGGCTTTGCATACCAAGCAGCAGCAGTTCGCGCATGCGCTCTCCGTTTCAGATCCAACAAACGCTGAGCTGCGGACACTCGAGGCCTACGCGTTGCTTGGAATGGCTACGGTGCTGACAAAGCGGGGGGCAGCGCGGGACGCCCTGGCGAAACAGACAGAGGCCTCAAACACATTACGGGCGCTATTTGACGCCGATGCGAAGGACACGGAGGCCCGTTACAACGCAGCCTTTGCGCTCAGCGAAGTCAGCGCGACACTCGCATCGCTGGGCCAACTTCAATCCGCCGAGCTGAAACTCCGGGACGCGCTAGCGATCATTGAACCGTTGGCGGGCACCGAGGACCGTGCGATGGACAGTGCTCGCGACCTGCAGAGTGTCGACACCCTGCGGCTGGAAAGGATCACTGCCCAGCTCGCAAGTAGCGCAGTACCTCAGTAACTGGTGCACATTCACTCAGATGCCACACCCGGCGTGATCGCGCAAACTCGTGCGAAGCTTTCCCAAATTGCCTGAATCGACGCCCATGCGAGCGCTATTCCCCCAATCACAATAAAAACGGAGTCCTCCGAAGAGAGGCTCCACCAACTATTACCCTGAGTCTCCAACACAATTTTTTCGAACTGCTCGGTCAGAGCAAACCCGATTATACGAATTGCGCCGAGCACGCTGACGACGGCCACAAACACGGCGATCCCGTCAGCGAGCTCAGGTTTCTGTCGGTATCTTAACGCTGCGACTACGTAGGCGCAGACGGAGATAATGGCAATGACCAGCCCCGCGAAGAGAAGGCGATTCATCTCTTGTTAGTCTCGTCGCAGGGCGCGGCCTCATTCTTATTTGGTGGAATCGCGTCGTGCTTTTGCGAGGTGCCCTCGCATTGCGCCACCCAAAACTCCGCCTATCATCGAACCGACCAAGGTACCGACCCCCGGAAGGAAAATTGACCCAATCACAGCACCCGCCGAAAGCGCCGATATAACGAAGTTGACCGTCCTGACCGTGCCTTGGTCGGGAGGCTCGCTGAATTTATGCGACGCGCGAACGCGGTCGGCTTTGTTGGCTTTTTGATGGCTCATCTATTTTCTTCCATGCCGCGATATGCCCAACAGGTGACGAGATCAAGCAAACAAGATACCTGAGTTGATTGCGTATCGACAACGGCTCATGGTTGCTTTTTTAGCTAAAAATAAAGCGTCGCGGGGCACAATCTGCGTCGCCGATCAACTTCCCAAAGTCCTGCCGAAAAGGCGTTGAAGCTCGCCCGAGAACTGTCACAGCGGTGTCCGCTTCAGTTGCGCGTCACACGTTCGCAAACATGCAAACCGTTGGTCGTATCGGACGGGTCACTCTGACGTGGAAATCCGGACGTTGGCGTACGCTGTCGAAAGGATTGCACACCAAGTGCGGAATCTCCGACACCGGTCGGTTGCAAAGTGGGCGCCTGTCGACCGCGCGGCAGCGGACACGGATTTGGCTTCGACCATTGGCGCCTGGATCGCAGCCGCTGCCGCAACAAAACCGCGCGGCGAATCGGCAGCCTGCAGCTACGCCTGCCCGCCGTCTTCAAACCGGCCCCGCAGCAATGGCCACCTCAGGCGCCGGAACTAGGGGTATGTGCCCTCTTGATAAATACGGGTATATACCCTAATATCCCCACCATGGCCGTCACTCCTAAATCCGCCTTCGAGCACATGCCCTGCCACGCCACCGCGTTGCGAAAAGCGGCGCGCCGGGTGACGCAGATGTACGAAGGCGCACTGGCGGAAACGGGCCTCAGATCCACGCAGCTGGCGATTCTGCTGGAGCTCACCAACCGGGCGGACAAACCGCCCACCATGGCAGAGCTCGCGGAATCACTGGTGATTGAGCGCTCAGCGCTCGGCCACACCCTGCGGCCACTGGAGCGCGACGGGTTGATCACGCTGCAGGAAGGCGAAGATCGACGCCAACGGTATGTGGTGCTCACCACCAAGGGCAAAGCGAAGTTCAAGGAAGGCGCCAACGCCTGGCGGATCGCACAGGAGCGCTTTGAAGAGATTTTCGGTCGAACGGATGCCCGGGAACTGCGGCAGACCCTGCTGGGCCTCGCGTACAACGACCGGTTCGGGAAACTCAAAGATTAATCGAAGGACGCAAGCTTGTGTTCCAGCACTTCGTCCATATATGGGTATATGCCCCTTTTACAGCTCAGGAGAGGAAATAATCATGCGTTTATCCAAGACTCTGGTCGCTTCAGCAGTTTTGCTGGCGACCTCACTGACGGCACTGGCAGACGAGCCTTCGCACGTTCCCGCAACCTCGCAGTCGAAGGCTAACGCGGCGGTCATCGCGAAAGCGGACCAGGCGCTGCGTAACTCCGTTGCGGGACTCTCGAACGTGTGGATTTTTGCCACCGGGGATGCGAATTCGGTCTTCGTGAGCTACACCACGGACACCGAGCACCTGGCGTTGGTGGAAATGCAGGGCGATCGCATCGCCAGCCTGCGGGACCTCAACTCCACTGCCAATGGGGTTCTAACGGCAGCTTCACGTTAACAGGAGTCGGGCAATGGGACTGTTGGATGACAAAGTCATAAGTGGTAGACGGAGGTCAAAGTGCCAGCTGAATACAAAACCGCTCTGATTATCGGGGCGGGTGTCGGCATCAGCGCTTCGCTGGCCCGGGCTCTGTCGCAGGAAGGGCTCAAAGTAGGTTTGGTCGGGCGCAACCCGGGCAAACTTCAGGACCTGGCAGCGGAAACGGGCGCGTCTGTCTTCGCGGCAGACGCCTCGGATCCGGCAGCGGTCAGCCAGCTGTTCCAGGATGTTGATTCGCGCCTGGGCGAGATTGACGTGGTGGTCTACAACCCCAGCAAGCGGGCACATGGCTCTGTAGCGCAGATCGATCCGCTGGCGGTACGCGATGCGCTGGCAGTCACTGCGTTTGGTGGATTCCTGGCCGTACAGGAAGCGGCCAAGCGCATGATCCCTCGCAAGCGGGGCGCAATCCTGTTGACCGGGGCCACGGCCAGCACCAAGGGTTTCGCGCTCTCCGCCGCGTTCGCAATGGGCAAGTTCGCACTACGCGGCCTGGCACAAAGCGCAGCACGAGAGCTCGGCCCCAAAGGGATCCACGTGGCGCATTTCATCATCGACGGTGCTGTCCGCAGTGCGCAGCGCCCGGATCCAACCGAGCGCCCCGACAGCACACTCAACCCGGATTCCATTGCTCAAACCTACCTCGATGTCCTGCGCCAGCCTCGCGATAGCTGGTCGTTTGAGGTCGAGGTGCGGCCGTGGGTGGAGACCTTCTAACAGCGCGGGATCAGCTGATCTGCCCCAGGTAATCGCGCTTGCCGATCTTGACGCCGTTGTGGCGCAGGATGTCATGCGCGGTTGCCACGTGAAAGAAGAAGTTCGGCAGCAGAAACTGCAACACGAACGTATCCCCGTTCATGACGGCATTGAGGAATTTGAGCTCGATCTTGCGCGTCTGCGCCGCCTCCAGGTTGGCGGGCGTCACCGTCTTCAAAAACGCCACCGTGTCGGCAATACGCTTTTTCAGATCCTCCAGGGTGACTTCCGCGTCGGCAAAGCTCGGCGCCTGCAGGTCGGTGAGCCGGGGAATCGCGCCCTTGGCCGTGTCGCTGGCCCGTTGTATCTGGCCTGCCAGCGGCAACATGTCAGGTGCCAGCCGGGAGTTGACCAGCACCTTCGGGTCAATCTTGTTGTCTGCCGCGAAGGCGGCTGCCCGGTCGAGATACTCATCGAGGATGCTCAAGCCACGGATGAGGACCGGGACGGTAATGTCGTACATTGAAAGTGACATGGAAAACTCCGCAAAACCCAAGGCGGGGAAGCCTTTGATGCCGGCTATTGAACCCGTCATGGGGATCGATCCGCCATCTGTCATCAGAGGCAGAGCCTTTGGGACGGCAAAGTGAGCACCGCGCGGGCTCCGCGTCAGATCACGTTCAGCTCGTGAAGCGGCCGGTTCTCGGCAATCCGGTTATACGCCAGGTCCGACAGATCCAACGTCACAAACCTTCCGTGACAGATCAACTCGGCAACGCCGCGGCTCACTACGGGCGCTTGTTGAATCCCATGCCCCGAGAACCCGTTCAACAGCAGCAGGTTCGCGATCGCGGGATGAAATCCCACGATGCCATTGTGATCGAAGAGGTTCATTTCGTAGTAGCCGGCCCAGGCGCGCTCCAGCTTCGCCGCCTCGAACGCCGGAATGCGCTGCGCCAATGCCGGCCACAGCACCGAGTCAAATGCATCGTAGTCGGGCTCGAGGGGCGCGTCGTCCGGATCGATGTTGGGTGTGATACCGGCGATGAAGCCCAACCCTTCCGGCCGGATCCAGAAACCCGAAGGGTCGATCAGCAGCGGAAAGGGTTCCAACTTCGTGCGGCATGCGATGACATATACCGTACGCCTGCGCGCTACCACGGGTAGATCGAAGCCGGCCAGTTTCGCGACTGAGCGCGCCCAGGGACCGGCCGCATTCACCACGAACCGGCTGGCGACCTGAGTGCCGTCCGCCAGACGAAGCGACTCGATCCGGCCGCTCCTGGCAGCCATTCCGGCGACCTCACCCCGCAGGTACTTTACACCCTGGCTGCGCGCCTTGGCCGTAAAGGCCATGAGCAACGCATAGCCGTCAAACCAACCCTCCCCGCTCAGCCCGAGCGAGCCAGCCAGCAGATCACCCGTCTGCAGCCAGGGAAACCGCACCGCCAGCTCATTCGTGCTGAGCAATGCAACATCGGAACCGAGCTCCCGCTGAATCGTATTGGCACGCCGCAAGGAGGCCAGTCCGGACGTGCGGGCCAGATAGAGGTAGCCCTGCTCTTTCAAGCCGATATCCACACAGGACCCGGGCACTTCGAGCAACTCGTCGGCCTGCCGCATGAAGCCGATACTCGCCTGGGAAATTCGAATATTGACCGGGGTCGTAAACTGCTGGCGGATCGAAGCGGCTGACAGGGCGGACGACGCTGTCGAGTAGCTGGGATCCCGCTCAATCACCACGACCGACGCATTCGGATCGAGTCGCGTCAGCCAGTAGGCCAACGCTGACCCCATGATTCCCCCGCCAACGATCGCGACGTCTGCATTCACAACATTGACTACAACTTCTTGGTTGCGCCGACCGCTCCCTCCAAGGCACTAGGGGCATCGGCGGCATGGCCTTCCAGCCGACGAATGATCTTACCGTGTTCGTCGGCAACCAGGACGGTGGGCACCGTCATGACCCGAAACCGGCGGAACAGCTCCCCGGAATCATCCAGGGTCAAAGGGATGGTCACCTTGTGCTGATCCCGATAGGCGGCCAACTCGCTGCGGCTGGCCCACAGACCCGAGGCAACACCCAACCAGCGGGCATTCAACTTGCCCGCCAGCGCATCCGCCTTCTCGCGCATCTCCCGGCAGTCGGCAGCCAAGCCCGGACGGCTGGTGGCAAGATAGGACTCGCACCAGGGGGACAGAAACACCAGCACGGTTCGCTGTTTTACCTGCGGCGACCGAAATTGAAACTGTTGGCCGTCCAGGGTGGTGACAGCCAGTTGCGGCAACCGATCGCCGACTTTGTATTCATGTGCGTCCGCCGCGACCGCCGCGTTTCCTGTGGCAACCCCGGATGGGCTCGCGGTACGCGTCGCAACGAGAGCGGCGTCGAGCTGGTCATTGGCGAGGTGGCCAACATACTGGATGCGTCCATCGCGGCCGATGATGATGTGTTGGGGAGTGACCCGAAGGTTGAAGGCTTCACCCAGCTTGCCGTCGTCGATCACGATCGGCATCTTGATTCCGAGCTTGGTTCGATACGTTTGCACGTCCGCGAGGGAATCGTTGAAACCCGCGTTGATGGCAATGACGGCCAGATCCGGCCCCGCAGACTCAAAGGTCCGCTCGAAGTGCGGCATCTGCTCCCGGCAAGGGACACACCAGGTCGCCCAGAACTTCAGATAAACAGCCTGCTTGCCGTACAGGCTGCCGAGATCGATCTGTTGCCCGTCAATGGTTTTCAGGACCATGCGTGGCGCGGGTGAGCCGATGAGTCCCTTTCCCGCCGCTTCCGCGCGCTCCTGGCCCGTCAGCCCCCCGGCAGCCAGGGTCGGCACAGCAGACGCCGTACCGAGAATCGCGACCAACGACCCGAAGAGGACAGATCTGAACGTCATAGCGGGCTTCCGGACGATAAAAGTGCACTTTACGGCCGGAGACCGCGCCCCCAGGAGGGCCAGTTGAGCTACTTTCCGGCAACCACCTGGGCCAGGGCGCGCTCAAAAGCCTCCACCGGCTGGCCGCCCTGGATCAGGTACTCGTCGTTCAGAATAACAGCCGGGACGGCATTGATCCCGTTCCGCAGATAGAGCTGCTCGCGCGCCCTCACCTCCGCGGCATATTCGTCCGACGCCAGAATGCTGCGGGCACGAGCCGCATCCAGCCCGACACTGGCGGCCAACTCAACCAGCACCTCGGGGTCACTGGGATTGCGGCCGTCCGTAAAATACGCGGCAAACAGGGATTCCTTCAGTGCTGCCTGCTTGCCGGCGCCTTCGAGCTCGGCCCAATGCAACAGCCGGTGTGCATTGAAGGTGTTGTAGATCCGGCCGCGCTTGTTCATGTCGAAGACAAAACCGAGCTGCGCACCGCGTGCCTTGATTGCTTCCTGATTGCGCGTCACCTGCTCCGCGGAGGAGCCATATTTTTCCGTGATGTGCTCCAGGAGATCCTGCCCCTGGGGCGGCATCTGCGGATTGAGCTCAAAGGGTTGGAAGTGGATGTCGGCGCTGGCGGTAGCGCCGAGACGGCCCAGGGCTGTCTGCAGCGACTTGAGGCCAATCACACACCAGGGGCAGGACACATCCGAGACGAAATCGATCTTGATCCGGGCGCTCATGGGCTCGTCCTCATATAAATGCGCGGGTTTAAATCGCGCGTGGAACCTTCGCCGTGACGTTCCAACCCAACATGTTGTAAATCCGGTAGCGCCACAGCCCCGCATACTCGTGCAGGGCCAGGTCCATCGCCAGGAAGTTGTAAGCCTGCGGCAGGGGACCCACCTGTGCGCTCAGAAAGTCCGAGCGTACCGGCAGCGCGCGGATTCCAAAATGTGCGAAATACAGAAGCCCGCGGCGCAGATGAAATCCCGAAGTGACCAGGACGACCTGATCCTGGGGATGCTCATCCAACCAGGTTGCACAATATTGGGCGTTCTGCCACGTATTCAAGCTGCGCCCCTCGAGCACCAGGTCGCTTGGATCGACCCCGGCCCTGAGCAGGGCGTCACCGTACACCTTGGCCTCCGAAACACCCGCCTCGATCGGATCGCCGCCCGAGGTAATCAGCACGCACGCCTTGCCGGCATGTTTACATTGCAGATACAGCTCGAGCCCCTTGAGCACTCTGCTGTAGGCCGGGAGCAGGATCTCCACAGCGCCCGTATCCGCAACGCGCTGAGTGCCCCCGCCCAGGACGATGATGGCCGTTCGCGGCTGCCACGCCTGCAATGGCTCGGCTACAAAGCCCGCCTGCAGTCGCTTCAACAACTCATCAGGCAGGGGCCCACAACCGACTGCAAAGAACAGGATCCCGCCGAGCACGAACACAACTGCCGAGCTGAGCCGACGCTTGCGTACTGCGAGTACCAAGCCTAGAACTACAAGTAATGCGAGGACGAGCACAGACATGCGCGCAGGGTAGCAAATCAGCGCTGCCAGTTCGGGACGGGCTGAAACTGAGACCTTCGTCTCACTCAATCGTGACGCGGGTCACGGCCCGAAATAACTATGTCAATTACGGTTGGCCGCTCGGAGAATAAGTCAATGGAGGGTTGAGTCGTGTTTGCTGCCTTCAAGATTATCGGTACTTTTTTGCTGGCCTGCGCATCGGTGGTTGCCGCCATTGTTGAGTCCGGGCACCCGCTGCTGTTCGGGTGCCTGTGCGCTGCCTTTGTAGCGGGCATCGTCGGAGCTGAAGGCTACCGCGCGTACCGCAAACACTCAGTCCGGTCCTCGATTCCCAGCTAAACCAGCGGCGGATTGATCCGTGCGAACCCTGCCTGTGTGCGATAGGGGTAGTACGGATAAGCGGGCATCACCTCGCTCGCTTTGTCCAACTTCAACAGTTGCTCCGGGCTCATCGTCCAACCGACGGCGCCCAGGTTATCGCGCAGTTGTGCTTCATTGCGGGCGCCCAGGATGACCGATGACACCGTCGGACGGGTCAACAACCAGTTGATTGCGATCTGCGGAATCGTCCGGCCGGTCTCGGCGGCGACTTCGTCCAGGGCGTCGATGACACGGTAGAGGCGCTCGTCGTCAACGGGTGGGCCCCATTGCGCCGTTTCATGCAGGCGGCTGGATTGGGGGAGCGGCTGGCCCCGGCGGATTTTGCCGGTGAGTCGACCCCAACCGAGGGGACTCCAGACCAACGCGCCCACGCCCTGGTCGATTCCCGCCGGCAGTAGTTCCCACTCATAGTCCCGACCCACGAGCGAGTAGTACACCTGGTGCGCGCAATAGCGCGGCCACCCGTGTTTGTCGGCAATTCCCAGCGACTTCAACAGTTGCCAACCGGCGAAGTTCGATACGCCGACATAGCGCAGTTTCCCGGCCCGCACCAACGTATCGAGGGTATACAGCACCTCCTCGATCGGCGTACCGGCGTCGAACGCATGCAACTGCAACAGGTCGATGTAGTCAGTCCCGAGCCGCGTCAATGACGCCTCCACGGCGCCAATCAGACGGTGCCGCGACGATCCGGCATCGCCTGGCCCGTCGCCCAGCGGCAGACTCGTCTTCGTGGAGATCAGTACCCGGTCGCGTCGTCCCTTGATGGCCGAGCCCAGCACTTCCTCGGAGGCACCGTTCGAATACACGTCCGCGGTATCGAAGAGGTGCACGCCCGCCTCGAGGCAAATATCAATCAGCCGCCGTGCTTCGGCAGCGCCGCTGGTGCCCCAAGCCGAAAAGAGCGGACCCTGCCCGCCGAAAGTACCCGTGCCAAAGCTCAATGTCGGCACCTTCAGCCCCGAATTGCCCAGTCTTCGATATTCCATGACGCAACTTACCGCGTTGTCCGCCTTTGAATTAGACGCTATGGTATCAATTCAGTTGTGAGATGAATTCACCATGCCTCGCCTGGATACCAATCGAGCCGCTGAAATGGAGGTGTTCGTCCGGGTCGTCAGCCTCGGGGGATTCAGTGCTGCAGCGCGGGAATGCAGGCTGACGCCCTCAGGGGTCAGCAAGCTCGTCTCGCGCCTCGAATCCCGGTTGGGTTCCCGGCTCGTGAATCGATCCACGCGGAAGCTGCAACTCACTGCCGAGGGCGAGGCGTTCTACCAGCGGGCCACGCGAATCCTGTCCGACATTGAGGAAGCGGAACGGGAAGCCGCCGGCGGCGCAGCGCCCCGCGGGCATCTGCGGATCAATACAAACATCCCGGTGGGCATGCGGTTGATCGTGCCGCTGCTACCCGCCTTTCTCGAGCAAAACCCGGATGTGACACTGGATGTTGTATTGACGGACACCGTCGTCGACCTGATGCAGGAGCGTGCCGACGTGGCGATTCGGTTTGGGCCGTTGCGGGATTCGCGGCTCGTGGCCCGCAAGCTGGGCTCGACTCGGATGTCTGTTGTTGCTTCACCGGCGTACTTGGCAAGCCGAGGCACGCCATCCGCACCAACCGAGCTCACCGCACATCGTGGCATCGGCTGGACGTTCTCCCGCACGCTCAGCGGTTGGCCGTTTCGATCCGGCACCGGGACTGTTGTTATTACACCGCCCTCGGTCGTTCGCGCCAGCGATGGGGAGGCCGCCCGGCAACTCGCCTTGGGTGGTGCAGGCATAGCGCGCCTGTCGCGCTTTCATGTTCGGGCGGATCTCGCAGCGGGCCACCTCGTGCCCCTGCTGGAGAAATTCAACCCGGGCGACCGCGAAGACATTCACGCCGTTTTTCTGGGCCGGGGCGGCCCGCTGCCGGCCAGGGTACGCGCCTTTGTCGATTTCCTGACGGAGCGGGTTCGGGTCGAGGGTTAAGTAACTGCTGACTCCGACACCCGCGTGAGTCGCGGGCTCAGAAAGTGAATCACGGCAATTCCCACGATATACGCCCCGCAAGCCAGAGCGAAGATAGGCTGGTAGCTGCCGAAAACATCCAGTATGTAACCGTTGTACTTCGACATCAGCATGCCACCGACAGCGCCCGCCATGCCGCCGATACCCACAACCGAGCCAACCGCCACGCGTGGAAACATGTCCGAGGGCAGCGTCATCAAGTTAGCTGACCAGGCCTGGTGCGCCGCTGTTGCCAAACCGATAATCGCCACCGCGGCCCACAAATGACTGACAAATTGGGCAAACACGATGGGTATAACCGCCAACGCACAGATCAACATGGTGGTTTTGCGGGCCACATTGGCGGTCCGCCCGGACTGCATCAGCTTCGACGAGCCCCAGCCGCCCACCACGGAGCCAATGTCGGACAGCAGGTAGATCGCGACCAGGGGCGGACCGAACGACTTCAGGTCGAGGTTGTAGCGTTTGGCGAGAAAATCCGGCAGCCAGAACAGGTACAGCCACCAGATCGGGTCGGTGCAGAATTTGCCCAGCGCGTAGGCCCAGGTTTCCCGCAGCCGCAACAGCTTGAACCAGGATACCGGCGCCGCGGTCATGGGCGCGACGGAATCCTCGCCGGAATGAATGTAGGCCAGCTCGGTTGCCGACACCTTTTTGTGGGCTGACGGGCTGCGATACATCGCGAGCCATGCAATCAACCATACGAAGGTGGCAACACCCGTCGCAATAAACGCGGCGCGCCAGCCCCACGCCAGGGTAATCGCGGGAACGACGAGCGGCGTTATGATGGCTCCGATGTTGGAGCCCGCGTTGAAAACGCCAACCGCGAGCGCCCTCTCCTTCTGCGGAAACCACTCCGACACGGCCTTCAGGCTGGAGGGAAAGCCCCCGGACTCGCCCAGTCCCAACGTGAAGCGCACCAACGCGAACTGGGTTATGGAGTGAACAAAGCCGTGCGCTATGTGAGACAGCGTCCAGACTGAAAACGCCACCGCGTAGCCGAGCCGCGCGCCAATCCGGTCGATGACCGGCCCGAACCCCAGGTAGCCGATGGCATAGGCGCACTGGAACCAGAAAACGATGTCCGCGTAGGAGGATTCGGTCCACTTGAACTCGGCCTGCAGGGTGGGCTTGAGCACCCCGATCGTCTGCCGATCGATATAGTTGATGGCGGTTGCCGCGAACAGCAACCCGCAGATCATCCAACGGTAGCGGCCGACGCGCGCCGGCGGCACGTCACTCATCTGCAAGTTCATTGCCTGCGCGGGTCAAAATCCGGCTTCTGCTCACGTACATACTTTTCCCAACTCGCACGGTCGTGGAAGTCCAGGCCCTTGTCCCACGCGGCACCCATGTAATAAACGAACGGCTTGCCCGGTTCCACCTTCACCATGACGAGATAATTCTCCGCGTCCTGGCGCACCTCCAGCAGTGATTTCGGATCGACCATCAGCGCGATGCCGATGGTGCCCTTCACTGGATCCGTCGGCTCCCAATAGGATACCCGGCCTGCCCCCAGGTCCTTGGTAAATACGCCGGAGCCGTTGGGCCCTTTGCGCTTGCTGATGCCGATGCCGACAATCAACGGGTCCGGCTTGTCCGAGCTGATGGTGGACACCATGCGCGTAAAGTTGGTACCCAGCGGCAGGGTAAACGTCCGCGTCTCCCAGACCTTGCGATCCACATCCACCGGCCAAGGAGCATAGTCCACTTTAAAAGCGGCAACGTCGGGGCCGTTCTTCAGGATCTCGTGGCTCTTCCAGTTACGCGAGACCCACAGCTTGTTGTCCTGCCAGATCCCTAAGCCGCCAGCGCCGCGAGTGGTGTTGACGTCGTAGAAGTCGAGACCTTCACCGTGGTAGCCATGTTGACTGCCGGTCTTCAGCTGCCGATCCATGTAGGGCCAGCGAACATTCTTGCCCCAGGCATCGATACCGGAGCTCGAAGGTGGCTCGGCTGCCTCGAGAGCCTTGCCGTAGATCCGATGCGCGGTCCGGTCATTCTCCCAGAGGATGTCGTCATAGCGGTACGGCGCGAGCATGGCCACGGCACGTGGCTTCTGCCCCTCGGCATCGGGGCGCGGTAACGGCGCCTCGAGCGGTGGCATTTGCGCCGACACGGTGGCTGCGGCGGCGCCGAGAACAATTGGTAGAATTCGTTTGAGCACGATGGTTTCCCGCTGATCAGATTTCAGTTCGCAGACCCAACATGCGACGCTGTTCGGCCATCTTCTCGCGCGTCTGCTCGAGCGCGTCGGACTCCGCCAGCCCGAGGAGGTCATCGATCACTTGCGCAAGGTGACCATGCATGGCCTGCCGGGCTGCCTTTGGATCACGCGTGCGCAAGGCCCCCGCAATCTTGCGATGCTCGCCCACGAAGTCGCCACGGCTATTCGTTCGGGCACGCCGCAAGGCGGCCGCGCAGCCTGAGGATTGTTGCCGCAGGGTCCAAAGATCCTCCACCGTAGCGGTAATCGCAGCATTGCCGGTTGCTCGTGCAATGGTCAGATGAAATTCCAACTCGTGCTTCTCAAATTCTTCCGCCGCAATGTCGCGCGTCATATCCGCAACCAACCCCTCCAGCAGCGCCACCTGCTCGTCGGTAATGATGGCGGCCGCCAGAGCACAGGCCTCGCCCTCGAACAACCGCCGCGCTTCGGCCAATTCCAGCGCACTGACATCCCGCTCGGCTGCGTCCCCCGCGATCTGTCGAGCGGCTTTGACGTACACGCCGGAACCCTGGCGTGCTTCGACCAGGCCCTGGAATTCGAGCGCGATCATTGCGTCCCGGATGGTTGGACGGCTGACACCGAAATCATCTGCGAGCTCTCGCTCGGATGGCAGCCGGTCGCCGGGTGCATAGCGGCCGTCCTCGATGGCGGCCGCGATCGTCCTGGCAATCTGTTGATACAGCTTTTGCTGTGTGTCTTGGGGGCCGACGTTCATGGCAACGAGGATACCTCGCTGGCAGCCAGCAGGAATGCGCCAACGCCGTAGAGTTGGGTATCGTCGGCGCTGACCTGATCAGGTCCCGCCCCTATGCGTTGTACCCAGCCGAGCCTTCCGTCCTGTTGCACCGCGGCCGTCAGCGCGCGCCAGCCGCGATCAACGGCACGCCTATGACGTTTGTCATGCAACAGCCCGTGATTGATGCCCCACGCCAGACCGTACACAAAGAAACCTGTGCCGCTGGTCTCGGGCGTGCGTTGGGGCTCGAGCAACGACACAGGCCAACATCCATTGGCTCCCTGCAAGCTCGTTATCCGCTCGGCCATCTGTTTGAACAAGGCTTCGTAGCGCGGGCGGCTCGGATGATCGGCGGGCAGGTCAGTGAGGATGCGAGCCAAGCCCGCAAACACCCAGCCGTTGCCGCGGCCCCAGAAAATCTTGCGACCTTTGGCGTCACGTTGGGCGATAAAACGACTGTCTCGGTAATACAAGCGCTCGGTACGATCGTACAGATAGTCGGTCGTGGCCCAGAACTCCGAGTCCGCGTGTGCCAGGTAGCGTTTGTCTGCAGTAGCTTTCGACAGGGCAATCCACGCCGGTGGCGCCATGAACAGTGCGTCACTCCAACACCAGCGAGCCTGGCAATACGGTGCCCCGCCCTCGGGGGGTGCGAACTCGAAGTCCAGTGAAACGGTGGACGGCTCAACCAGTACCGCATCAAAGCGCGACCGGATTGGAATCAGCTTCGCAGGATCGTGGGTGCGCTCGGCCGCCCAGATCCAGACCGCACCCGTTGCATCGGCGTCGGCGTGGCGGGGTCGATTGTCGAATCCCCAGGCTTCGGTCGCTCCGTGAGCCAGCAGGGCATCCGCGTAATGAGCGTCACCGCTCGCATCGGCAAAGTGGCTGAGGCCGATATAGAA
>JAXDQF010000148.1:0-13649 GCA_034668025.1 Gammaproteobacteria bacterium
CTTTCGAGATGCGCCGCAGGATGTGTGGCAGGATGCCGCCATCCTTCAGCAGCGCCACTTCCAGCGCCGTTTCCACCGCAACCGCTGCCGTGAGTGATTCAGTCTTGCCGGAGCTTCGTTGAATCAACATTGATACGTTGGCGCGAGGGGTAATACTGGCGGGCTCCGCTTCTATCGCTATTGTGTCGCCCGCAGTCAGGACGAGGGGTCCCGGGAGCACTATCGGCAGAATGCCCATGCCGATCAGGTTGGAGCGATGGATGCGTTCGAAGCTCAGCGCCAGGACCGCACGGACTCCCAGCAGCCACAGTCCCTTGGCAGCCCAGTCGCGCGATGAGCCGGTGCCGTAACGTTCGCCCGCGATAACAACCACGGATTCCCGATCGGCCTGATAGCACTCGGCGGCGAGTCGAAGAGGTAATACAGCTCCGCTGCCTGCGTGGATTGTTGATCCAGGGGGAATGTTCGGGGCCAGGAGATTGCGTACGGAACTGTTGATGAAGAGGCCGCGTAGCATGGCTTCCCAATTCCCACGGCGCGCCGCGAAGACATTCAGGTCCTTCGCATTTTCACCGCGGGCGACGAGATACTCCGCCGCGTCACTGCCCGTAGGAACTTGCCCCGCAGGGGAGATGTGATCTGTTGTGATGTCGTCACCCAGCACGAGCAACGGATGCGCGACATACGAACCAAGTCGGGTCGCACTTTCCGCCGAAGCAAACGGCGGCCGTCGGATATAGGTCGACTTATCGTCCCATGGGAAGAGCGGCGCAGAGGGCGCGTCCAGGTCGCGCCAGATCTCGTTGTCTTCTGCTTCCTGATAGGCCTTGGAGAAATCTGCCGGCGTAACAGAAGCGGCGACGGCTGCATCAATCTCCGCGCCGGTGGGCCAAAGATCCCGGAGGTAGATCATTCGACCGTCACCAGACTGGCCGATCGGGTCAGTCGTAATGTCACGATCGACGTCGCCCGCTAGTGCATAAGCCACCACGAGGGGAGGTGAAGCGAGAAAGCTTGCCTCAATGAGCGGATGCACTCGGCCGGGGAAGTTACGATTACCTGATAGGACGGCGACCGGCGTCATGGCGCGCTCCTCCATTGCCGCCATCATGTCGGGGGCGAGCGGGCCGGAGTTGCCAATGCAGGTGGTGCAGCCATAGCCAACAATGCCGAAGCCGAGAGACTCGAGGTCCTCGAGTAGGTTCGCGCGCCGCAGGTACAGCTCGGCCGCCGGGGAGCCGGGTGCCAGGGAGGTTTTCACCCACGGTTGGGGCTGGAGCCCCAGCGTGCGCGCCTTTCGAGCAAGCAGGGCGGCAGCCACCACGAGGCGCGGGTCTGACGTGTTGGTACAGCTGGTAATCGCCGCAATGGCGACAGCACCGACGCCAGGGATCGCAGTGGCCCCGCTGCGGCCGCTTCCGCCGTCGCGGGCCAGCGCCGCCCGGGTGCCCCGAGGGGTCAACCGATCCTGCGGCCGCCGAGGTCCCGCGAGCGAAACCTCAACAGCCGCCAGGTCAACCTCAACAACCTCACTGTACCGCGGCTCCGCGTCACCCTCGAACCAAAGCTGCTGCCGCTTGCAGTACGCCTCAACCGCACGAATCAACGAGTCGGGTCGTCCAGTCGCGCGCAGATACTCCAGCGTCTGCTGGTCAACCGCGAAAAACCCACAGGAAGCGCCGTATTCCGGCGCCATGTTCGCCACGACCGCGCGCTCACCACAGGACAGAGTGGTCACCCCCGGCCCAAAGAACTCCACAAACTTCCCCGCGAGGGGCAGGGCGCGTAATCGTTGAGTAACCTCGAGCGCCAGGTCGGTGGCCAGTGTTCCTTCGGGTAGGTGCCCCGTCATCCTGACACCGACCACCTCCGGAATCTTCAACATCACGGGCATGCCGAACATGACACTTTCGGCTTCGAGCCCGCCGACGCCCCATGCCAACACGCCGATTCCGTTGATCATAGGTGTATGGCTGTCCGTCCCGATCAGCGTATCCGGGAAGGCCCAGCCGCCATTGGCGTCGTCTAGTGACACCACCGTTGCGAGATGTTCCAGGTTCATCGTATGCATGATTCCCGTACCCGGAGGATGCACGCGGACATTGCGCAAAGAGCGTGTAGCCCACTTCAGCAGGCGGTACCGCTCACTGTTGCGCTCAATCTCCCGCGTCATGTTGAGGCGCAGAGCGTCTGGTGTTCCGTAGTAGTCGACGGCAATAGAGTGATCGACCGAGACATCAATGGGTAGGACGGGGTTGAGCACTGACGGATCCCGTCCGGATTCGGCGACCGCCGATCGCATGGCCGCAATGTCGACGAGCGCGGGAACGCAGGTCGTGTCATGCATCAACAGCCGGCCTGGATGAAAAGGAATCTCCGCATTGCTCGTGGCCGTCCTCGCCCAGTCCAGGATGGCGTGAGAGCTCGACAGATCACCTGCCGAATGACGGAGCGAATTCTCCAGAAGGATACGCAGCACGACAGGCAACCGGCGTAAGGTCGCGCCGCCGAAGGCAACAATGTCGGCAATCTGGTGTTGCCGTCCCGCGAGCTCCACGCTGGTCAATTTGCACCGGCAACAATCGCGTGCGGCTTCGGGGCGAAGCGCACGTATCGGGTCAACAGAAAGGCGCAGAACAGCAGGGCACTGAGGAACAGGAGTCCGCCCAGCGCATTCCCCGTAGACTGTTTCACCACGCCAACGAGATATGGGCCGACAAACCCACCCAGATTGCCCAATGAGTTGATTGCGGCAATGGAGACCGCCGCAGTTGCGCGGCTCAAAAACAAGCCGGGCAACGACCAGAACGGCGACTTGAAGGCATAGAGCCCGGCGAGGGCAACAGAGATCAAAAGCAGCGCCGGCACCGTGCTATGAGTCAGTCCCGTTGTCGCGAGTGCCACTGCGGCTGCCAACAACGGCAACGCGGAGTGAAGCTGACGTTCGCCGGTGCGATCTGAATGAATGGACCACACCACCATTGCAACTGTCGCGATGGCGTAGGGAGCAATCGAGATCAGCCCGACCTGAAAGTTGCTGAGATGTTCCCCCGAGCCCGCAATGATCTGCGGCATCCAATAGCCAACCCCCAGGCTACCGGCCTGGTACACGAAATAGATCAATGACAGCACCAGGACCTTCGGATCGCTGATCGCGTGCCAGGTACTCAGCGTTCTGACATGAGGATTCTGCTGGCGTTCTGCGGCTATTTCCGCGGTGAGCCAACTCTTCTCCTCGTCCGTGAGCCATGCGGCATCCTCAGGTTTGTTCGTGAGCAGGAGATAGCAGGCAATGCCGCCCAGGATGGCGGGAATTCCTTCCAGCAAGAGCATCCACCGCCAGCCACTCAAGCCGAGCCCGGTGACGTTATCCATGATCCACGTGCTCAACGGAGCGCCGATGAGGTATGACACTGGAATGGCCGCGGTGAACAGCGCGACGGAAACAGCCTGATCCTTCGCGCGGAACCAGTAGGTCAGGTAGATGATGATGCCCGGAAAGAACCCCGCTTCGGCGACCCCGAGCAGGAATCGGCACACGTAGAGTTGGATTGCGGAATGCACAAAGGCATTTGCGGCTGCGACCATTCCCCAGGTGATCAGGATCCGGGCGATCCAGGTGCGGGCCCCGAAACGCGCCAGTGCCAGGTTGCTGGGGACTTCGAAGAGAAAATAGCCGATGAAGAACACGCCGGCGGCAAACCCGAACGCGCGGCTCGAGAGCGCCAGCTCCTGGTTCATCTGCAGGGCGGCATAGCCGATGTTCGCGCGGTCGATGTATGAAATGACATATAGCGAGAAAATGAGCGGCATGATCCGCCACAACACCTTGCGGGTGGTGCGCTTCTCCAGGGAATTGGGATCGGCGGATTGCATAATGACACTATAAACGACAATCGAGGTCGACGCGAGTTTTGAGGCCGGTCCGGCGCGGGACGAGCGTTTACGAGTTGTTGCGGCGCTTGGTCGCGGGCGCTTGGCGGTCCACGCCCGGGGATTTGCGCGTGCTGGCGCCTTCGACGTGCTCGCGGAGGGATTCCGATGCCTTCACGAGCTCCCCTGCCTCGAGGTAGTCCAGGATCTGCAGATGCTCCTGGCATTGACGGGTCAGGCGTTGCCGGTCGAGGACGCGGTACTCGATCAAACGCCGCAGCCGGTTGATGCGTTTGATGGAATCGAGAAAGAACTCATTGCGGCTGCAGGCTACGATGGTCTCATGCAGCTCGGAGTTGATTTTGAACAGGTCCGCCCGCGAGAAGCGCTGGAGGCTGTTTTCCAGCAACATCTGCTGCTGCTCGCGCGCCAACCGGAAGGCGGCCGGATCGACCTGGAAGGTGGGTTCGAGCACCGCTGCCGATTCGATCGTGGCGCGGAAACGATAGGCCGCTTCATAGCTGTCCCGTGAGGTCAGCGTGGGCCGAAATTCCCAGCCGTGCCCCGGCAGGCGCTCGATCCAGCCCTCCTGCGCCACCCGGTTGAGAATCTTCAGCACCCGGCCGCGCGGCAGATTGTAGATCCGCATGAGCTCGTTCTCGCTCACCTGGGCCGGCAGCTTGCCGGACAATCGATCTTCGGCAATTTCGAAGTACGAGTCATCCTCGTCGCCGTCTTCGTTGACCAGCAGCTTGAGGGCTCGCAGGTCGTGCGCATCACGGGCGAGGAAATAGCCGCGATTCGCCTCGAAGCGCACGACTCCCATGCTTTCCAGGAGCTTGAAAGCAGAGGTGATGGGCGCGCGCGAGACGCGAAAAGCGTCCGCCAGGAGCTGGCTGGGCAGATGTTGGCCGCGCGGCAAACGGTTGGTTCGAATGTGATCGAGAATTTGCGACGCGAGCTGTGCGGTGAGACTGCTTCTCGTCATGAATTATCCTTTGTTCCCGCGCGATTGTGCCCCCGCAAGGGCCTGCGTGACCATCCGACGATAATATTCAATTGCAATGCGCCCAGGTACTGCCGTATGTTATCACAAAATGCAATATGAGCGGGGCACACGACGTTGGTTCCTCAGAGCCGCTTCAGCGGTTGCCGGTGGTGCGTTTTTAAGGGCAACCGAGTCCGCCGAAGCGTTCGAACCCGCAGCAAAAAGGCGCGTGACTGACATGCACGACTCCAACCGTTGCTTTGCCTATGTAGGCTCGAGGACCACCCGGGAGCGAAACGCCCGCGGTGACGGAATCAACGTCTATCAGCACGTCGTCGAATCCGGTCGCTGGACCCATCTGCAACTCATCTCCGGGCTCGCGAACCCCTCCTATCTTGCCTTCGACCGAACCAGGCAGTTTCTCTATGCGGTCCACGGCGACCTGAGTGATATCAGCGCATTCCGTATTGATCACGACACGGGAAAGCTGACGTTCATCAACAGCGCCAGCACTGCCGGTAAGAACCCGGTGCACCTGTCAATCGATCCGACCAACCGCTTCATTGTCGTCGCAAATCATATTTCCTCGACGGTCGTGCTGCTCGCGCGCAATGCGGACGGCTCGGTCGGGTCTTTAGCGGATCAGGTGACACTCACAGGGCAGATCGGGCCGCACCGAATCGAACAGCCGTTCTCCAAGCCCCACCAGGTTGAGCTCGATCCCTCGCAACGCTTCGTCATCGTGCCGGATAAAGGCCTGGACCAGGTGTTTACCTTTCGGATCGACGCGGAGGCGGGGAAGCTGTCGCTGCTCGACGCGGGAACTCCCAAGTCACGTGAGGGCTCGGGCCCACGGCATGTTGCATTTCACCCCAGCGGTGCCTTCGCCTATGTCGTGGGCGAGCTCGACTCGACAATTACGGCGTATCACTTCGATCAGGCCACCGGCAAACTGACTCCGTTCCAGGACCTGTCCACACTGCCGGACACCTTTGTCGGCAACAGTCGTGCCTCCGAAGTGGCCTGTACCCGCGATGGCCGGTTTCTGTACGCCTCGAATCGCGGCCACGACAGCATCGTTGGGTTCTCAGTCGATCCTGGAAACGGTCGGCTGACTCCCCGCAGTTGGACGCAGTCGCAGGGCAAGACGCCGCGATTCTTTGCGCTCGATCCTGCCGAGCGCTTTCTGCTTGCTGCGAATGAGGACAGTGACAGCATCGTTCCCTTCAGGACCGATGCGCAAAGCGGCGCTCTTGCGCCCACGGGCATTGCCGTTCACAGCGGCAGCCCGGTCTGCATCGTATTCGCCGCGCTGGGGAGCAAGGCGTGACCGGTTAGCTCCCCACGAGTTACCCAACAGCGTTGAGAAACGTCTCGAGTGCGATGTTGCGCCCGCACAAAACCACCGCAACTTTGCGGCCCTGGTATTCGTGAGCGAGCTTCACGAGGCCGGCCAGGGCGACTCCGGCGGCACCCTCGACGATCCAACGCTCGGCTGAGGCGATGTGACGCATCGCCGCGGCTATCTGCGATTCAGTGACGGTGACTGTTTGATCAATGACCGACTGACAGATCGGAAAGGTGATCGACCCGGGCTCCACAGCACCGGCCGTGCCGTCCGACAGCGTGGCGCTCTCCGGAACGTCGATGATGCTCCCAGCCTCCAGGGCTCGAAGCAGACACGGCGAGTTTTCGGGCCACACGCCCACGATGCGAGTCTCGGGCCGAAGGTGTTTGAGCGCGCTGCCCGTTCCACCGATGAGTCCTCCGCAGCCGACGGAGATGAATACTGCATCCAACTGCGCCGCCTGTTCCGCCAACTCGACGCCGAGCGTTCCCTGTCCGGCGACGACATCGAGGTCGTTGTACGGGGAGATGTAGGGCTTGTTGTCCTGAGCGGCTCGGCGTCGCGCCTCCAATTCCGCGTGGAGCGGATTTCCGTCGAGTACAACGAGCTCGGCTCCCCAGCCGCGAATGGCCTCCATTTTGGAAGCGGCCGTAGAGGCAGCAACATAGACAGTGACGGGAACCCCCGCTAGCGCGCCCGCCCGTGCAACCGCCTGTCCGTGATTACCGGTCGAGGCCGTAATCACACCGGTGTCCCGTGCAGCCTCCCCCAGAACGCGGATTTTGTTGGTGGCGCCCCGGATCTTGAACGACCCCGTCGGTTGCATATGCTCCGCCTTCAGCATCACGTCGCAACCGATTGCAGCCGACAGCGCGTTGCTACGTTCCAGCGGAGTCACCGCGACTTGCGGCCGGATCGCGCCGTGGGCCAGGAGAATTCGATCAAACAACGATGGTGTGGTCATGGAACGGATTCCCGCGTAGATTGATTACATGAAAGTCGTGAACGTCGCCGAAATCCTGGCCGCCCTGGACGAAGAGGCCGCCATCACTGCGGTGGAGACAGGGTTCAAGCGCTACTCGGCGGGCCAGACGCAAGTGTCGACGGTGCTGCACCTGGGATTTGCGGAGCCGCCTGGGGATTGCCACGTGAAGGCAGCGGCGGTGACCGGCGACGAAGTGTTCGTAGTCAAGTTGGCCACGAGCTTCTACCGCAATCCCGAGTTGAATCTGCCCTCCAGCAATGGATTCATGGCCGTGATCAGCGCCCGGACCGGTGAGATCCTGGCTTTGTTGCATGACCAGGGTCATCTGACTGACCAGCGCACCGCCATGGCGGGTGCGATTGCGGCTCGTGCGATTCTCCGGGCCGGGTCGCGCACGCTGGGAATCGTTGGCGCGGGCACACAGGCGCGACTGCAGGCCAAGTTGCTCCAACGCCGTCTCGGACTGGCTTCGGTGTTGGTGTGGGCACGCAATAGCAAGCGCGCGTCGGCGCTCGCGAGCGAAGTACGCGGTGAGGCTGTTTCTCTCGAACAGATGTGCGCACGGGCTGACGTGATTGTTACGACGACGCCGTCCACGGAGCCTCTGTTGAGCGTGGACATGATCAGACCCGGGACTCGGATCGTTGCAGTAGGAGCGGACAGTCCCGGCAAGCGAGAGTTGGATCCACGGATTCTGTCCCGCGGTCGCACCGTGGTTGATTCAATCGCGCAGTGTGTCGACCACGGTGAGGCAGGCTGGGCAGTCCGCGCCGGACTGATTGATCCGACATCGCTGCTCGAGCTGGGCTCGCTCCTCGAGGCGCCGATTGCGTTCGCGCCCGACGAGATTGTGGTTGCCGACCTGACTGGCGTTGCGATTCAGGACTTCGAGATTGCCAAGAGTGTCTGGCGTCGCCTGCAATCAGGAGTCCGTGGCTAGTCATACAACCCAAGCGTGCCGCGGACCGCCCGTTGTCACCATCCCTCCCGGGTGGGGGGTTACCGGACGAGTCCGCCCAATTCGGCGAACAACTGCGCGAGCGAGCTGACCTCGAGTTTCCTGAATATCTGCTTGCGGTGGTCCTTGACGGTGTGGCGACTGATGCCGAGGCTCAGCGCAATCTGTGCAGAGCCAAGGCCCCGCAAAAGCAGTCGTGTAACTTCAGTTTCGCGCGGCGTCAGCGACGCAACGCGCGGCGGCATTCGGGGCAACAGGGCTGCATGCTTGTTGAAAGCGGCGGCCAATGGCAGGCGCAGCGCCTCCAATTGCCGCAGCGTGTTCCAGTCATCCGCCCGCCGGGCGTGCCGCCGGTACAGACTCAACTCGATGAGCCGGCCTGCTGATTCGAAATACAGCGCGACTTCCTCCAGCCGCTCGGGCCATCCGAGCGTGCGGAAGCCGAGCTCCTCGTCCGCCGATTTCACCATGTATGACCGTAGGTTAGCGTTGGATTCAGGCGCTGCGACGGCAAAGTCGCGCGCCCGGAAAACGCCCGCACGACGCATCGCCCGGCACACGATGGGGTTGACGGCGTGGGTGACGTGGATGTAATTCTCCATCCCGCCGCGCCCACCCACCGTGTCAAAGTTGTCGAACAGCAGCGTTGGTTTGTCGTTTCGGCCATGCGAAATGATCGCGACCAGGTCGAACGCGACCCATTCGCGGACCGACTCGGCCATGACAGCGGGAAATTCCCGCTCGCCGATGGCATGGATGATGGGCGCGAAAATGGAGTGTTGTGTCTGCATTTGAGGTGTCCATGATAACCAAACTTCGCGAACTTCTCCTGGCCCTCGTGTTGGCCGCCACTGCCGCCGTGACTACCGCCCATGCCGAGGGCGGCCCCACCAGCATTCTCATCAACTACCGCTGCGAGCCCGCAAACCGTCCCGCGTTTCGAACCTACTTGCAACACGACATGCTCGCGAGGCTGGCGAAACTGAAACAGGAGGGAGTGCTGAGCAGTTATCAGATCCTGTTCAATCCCTTCACGCAGCCGGCCACCTGGGATGCGATGGCGGTCATGCGCTTTACCAGCTTTGCGCAGACGCAGCGCTGGAGGCAGATCGAGCGAACCCAGCCGGGCGGGCTCGACGCAGCGGGTCTGCGCCTGGCCAAGCCGGTGGATACCTATTCGGCGGATCTGACCTGGCAAGGGCAGGCGGACGATCCCGGGAGCCAGGGCGACAGCGTTTTCTACGTAATCCCTTACGAATACTCCTCGGCCGATCAGTACCGAAAGTACGTGGATGCGTACGTGATTCCGCAGGTGGCTGGTTGGATGCATGAGGGTGTTCTGGCCGGGTACGAGATCTTCATGAACCGCTTTCAGGTCGGGCGCCCCTGGGATTCGCTCTTCGTGTACCGCTACCGGAACCTGGAAGCGTTCGGCCGGCGGGAGGAGGTGGTGTCCAAGGTCCGCACGACGCTCGTCGGCAATCCCGAGTGGAAACAATTCAGTGACATCAAGCAATCCATCCGCACCGAGAGCGAAAATACCATTGCCGAAGCGTTGCAGCCGCGCTAGGCTCAATTTGTCTTTTTAAGCTTGAAAAAACATCTCGATCTCGACAATACTCCACAAGGGGGGATTTCCTCAGGATTATTGCAATCGTTGTGGCTGTAGCGCACACGCTGAAAACCTTGGCTGTCTGCGGGGTGCTCCTGCTGGGCTGTGCGATCCCGTGGGCGCGTGCCGGCGAAGCCCCGCGCGCCCCGTTGCTGCGCGCCCGCTTGAATTCCGACATCGTTTCCACCAATCCTGGAACACGGCGCGACGAAAACACTGACGGCGTGTTGCTCCACATCGTCGAAGGGCTGGTCGCGTCACGCGAGGACGGGTCGGTCGGTCCGATGTTGGCGAGCCGATGGTCGATATCAGCCGATGGCCGGGTTTACACCTTCGCACTGCGCCCGGAGGTGATGTTCCACAATGGTGCACCGCTGACTTCGGCAGAGGTCGTCTGGTCGCTGAAGCGATACCTGAAGCCCGAGACCCGTTGGCGATGCCTGGAGGTGTTTGGCCCGGCGGGCATCGCACGCGTGGAATCAATCTCTGCCCCGGATCCCCACACCGTGGTGGTCACGCTCGATCGCGCGGCGCCAATGTTCCTCACCACGCTGGCCCGGGCGGATTGTGGCGGCACCGGGATCATGCATCCGGCGTCGGTGGGAGCGGACGGAAGTTGGATTGCGCCGATTGGCACCGGGCCTTTCCAATTGGGGGAGTGGCGACACAACCAGTTCGTGCAGCTCAAACGCTTCCCGCTGTACGCCGCTCTTCCAGGGCCTCGTGATGGCAACACCGGCGGCAAGCACGCGTTGGTCGATGAGCTTCGATTTCTGATCATCCCGGACAGTTCGGCTGCGCGAGCCGCGCTCGTTCGCGGAAGCCTCGACATCATCGATAATCTCGCTCCTTCGGAGCTCATGGGCATTCGCGGTAGAACGGATCTGCAGTTCCAATCGGTCCCCATTCTCGACTGTTATACCGTGCTGATTCAGACGCAGGATCCTGCACTCCAGGATGTCAGGGTGCGAACCGCAATAGCCCTCACGATCGATGCGGTGGGCCTCACCAAGGCCATCACTCGGGGCACCGGCTCCGCGAACAACTCACCGATTCCAGTGGCGAGCCCCTTCCACCACTCCGTGGAAGCGCAACTGCGACAGGTCAATGTGGCGAAGGCCCGTGAATTGCTCAAAGCAGGCGGTTATGACGGACGCGCCATCAAGCTTGTCACGAGCCGGAGAGACCCGCAGATGTTCGATGCCGCGGTGGTCATCCAGGCAATGGCAGCCGAAGCGGGCCTCCAATTGCAAATCGACACGGTTGATTGGCCAGCACACCTGTCTCGCTACATCGCCGGCACCTATCAGCTCATGGTGCAGTCATTCTCCGCCCGGCTCGATCCTGCGCTGAGCTTCGGCGTCTTCATTGGCGACAAGCGCGAGGAGCCTCGCAAGGTGTGGGACACACCACGCTCGCGCGAGCTGTTCAATCAAACGCTGCAAACCGCTGATCCGGCCTCGAGGCAGGCAGTCTTCGATACCTTGACTCGCGACTTCCTGGAAGAGGTTCCCGCTGTGGTGCTGTACAACTCATCGCGTCTGTCGGTAGTGCGATCAGCGGTGATCGGTCATCAGAACTGGATGTCAGCGCAGCCACGACTCTGGGGTGTCAGCCTGCGCTGACTCCACACCATGCTCGGCTACATCTGCAAACGACTGCTGCTGACACTCCCGACCCTGCTGCTCGTGGCGGTCGCGGTGTTTCTGATCATCCGGCTGATTCCCGGCGACCCGGCGGTCGTGCTGCTGGGGGAGGGCGCCGATGCAGCGTCGATCGCCGGCGTCCGCGCCGATCTGGGCCTGGATCGACCGCTGCCCGTCCAGTTCTTTTCCTGGTTCAGGCATGCACTGCGCGGGGACCTGGGCCGCTCGATCGTGTCCGGGGAGCCGGTTGGAGCCTCGATTCTGCAGCATTTCGGCATTACTGCGGCGGTCGTGCTGGTTGCTGTGACATTCGCAACACTGATTGCGGCCGCGGCCGGACTGATAGCGGCCTGGCGTCGAAACACCGCAATTGATCTGGCAGTCGTCGGGGCTGCGACCGTGGTACTGGCCGTCCCCAGCTTCTGGTTGGGCCTGGTGCTGTTGCTGCTGTTCGGTTTGAAGCTCGGATGGCTGCCATTCGTCGGCTACGTGCCCTTCTCGGAGAGCGCCGGTCAGGCCGTGCTTTTTCTGGTGCTGCCGGTCGTCACGCTGACAATCACGGAGAGCGGTGTGTTGACGCGCATGATGCGCGCCAGCTCCATCGACGTCCTTCAGCTCGACTACGTAACCCACGCGCGCGCCAAAGGTCTTTCCGAGCGCGCTGTCCTCATGCGACACGTCTTTCCCAACGCGTTTGCTCCGACGTTGACGCTGGTTGGTTTGACTCTCGGGCATCTTCTGGGCGGGATCGCGGTCATCGAGACTGTTTTCACCTTGCCCGGACTCGGGCGATTGATGGTGGATTCAGTGCTGGCGCGCGATTACCCGGTCGTTCAGGGCTGTCTGTTGTTCACGGCGGTTGTGTACGTCGTCGTCAATCTGCTCGTTGACCTGTGCTATCCCATCTTCGATCCGCGTGTGACCGCGCGATGAGAGTCTGGCTCCGACACGCCGGCTCGGGCGCGATCCTCGGTATCTCACTCGTCGGGGCGTTGCTGTTGACCATCGCAATCGGCCTCGTCTGGATGCCTTACAACCCGATCGCAATCGATCTTGCACATCCACTCGCTCCGCCGGCGCTGCACCACTGGTTCGGCACGGACGAATTCGGGCGAGATGTGCTGAGCCGCTCGATGTTGGGAGCACGAATCAGCGTGTTGATTGCACTAGCGACTGTTGCGGTGGCGATCACATTGGGCACCACGCTGGGTCTTTTGGCTGGCTACCTGCGTGGCTGGACAGACCGGGTGCTCATGATGGGTACCGATACTGTTCTCGCGTTTCCGGGAATTCTGCTGGCGCTGGCATTGATCGCCGTTCTGGGCTCCAGCAACGGCAGCATCATTCTGGCTCTCAGCACCGCGTACACCCCGTCAGTTGTGCGGGTGGTCCGCAGTACTGTGCTGTCGATCCGCGAGCGCGAATTCATCGAGGCATCGCGATCCGCTGGCGACAGCGCGCTCGAGACAATCGTGCGCCACGTTCTTCCCAACGTGTTGCCACCGGTAGTGGTGCTCGCAACGAGCCTGTTTGGCTGGGCGATGCTGTCGGAGAGCGCATTGAGTTTCCTGGGCGTGGGTGTGCCGCCTCCCGCGCCGACTTGGGGAAACATGCTGTCGGAGTCGCGCCCGTATATGGATATTGCGGGGTGGCTGAGCATCGTTCCGGGACTGTGCATCGCGGGGACTCTTCTCGGTATCAACCTGTTGGGCGATGCGCTGCGTGACTGGCTCGACCCCCGGAGGGAGTCGTGATTGCGTCGGTGGCGGCTCCCTTGTTGCGATTCGATGGCGTGCGCATCGAGACCTCAGGACGGGCAGGCTCTGAGGCGCGCACGCTGTTGGAGGGCTTGTCGTTCGATGTCGCTGCCGGCGAGTTTGTCGCGGTCGTTGGAGAGTCGGGGAGCGGCAAGACCCTGGCTGCCCGATCGATTCTGAGTCTGCTCCCGGCCGGCGTGCGGCAAACTGCCGGTCGCATCGAGCTGCAAGGAAGTGACCTGAGTCAACTCAGCGCGCCCGAGATGCGCAAAGTCCGGGGTGCGCAGATTGGCATGGTTTTTCAGGAGCCCATGGTCTCCCTGAATCCCGCCATGACCCTCGAGCGCCAATTGGCCGAAGGCATGCAACTGCACCGAAACCTGCCGAGCGACGAGATTCGGCGGCAATCGATTGCCATGCTCGAACGAGTCCGCATCAGCGATCCTTTGCGCTGCCTGAAGTCCTACCCACATGAGTTCTCG
>JAXDQF010000149.1:0-4982 GCA_034668025.1 Gammaproteobacteria bacterium
GCTGCAGATACTGCCCGATCGAAGCACCCGATCCCGCAGGAGAACCGGTGAACACAATGTCACCCGGTTCCAGCGTGATATATCGGCTGATCGTGCTGAGTTGCTCCGGCACCGAATACAACATATCGGCCGTAGACCCATCCTGCTTGATCTCATCATTCACGAAGAGTCGCAGGCGCAGATTGCGCACGTCGGGGACGAAGGCCGCCGGCCGGATGAAGGGTCCCACGGGTGCCATGCCGTCCTGGGCCTTTGCACGTACCAGATCAACTCCGGTCGGGGAGTCACGATCAAGCAGGTCGCGGCAGGTCATGTCCAGTCCCACCGAGTAGCCTGCAATCGCAGCGGCTGCCGTATCCAGATCCGCACTCTTCAGTCGACTGCCCACAATCACGGCCAACTCAATCTCCCAGTCGAACTGATTGGTCGTGGCGGGAATCACCAAAGTGCGCCCGGGCCCCACGATCGACGTCGTCGGCGCGCGCAGAAAGATCGGCATTTTCTTCCAACGCACGGCTGGAAGGTTGAACTCGAGTAAATGATCCCGATACACGGCGCCGACACAGATGAGCTTGTTCGGAAACCTCACTGGCGTGAGCAGCTGCGCGTCCGCCGAACTGACGAAGGCAGCTGATGTGGATCCCTCGCGGGCGCACTGATCGGCGGCCGCGAGCAGCCTGGGATACGCGTGCTGCCACTCATCGAGAATCGCACGGACGCTCATGGACCACCCCGCAGACAGCTGGTCGAGGCGGAAATACGCGCCGTCAACGGCCAGCGCGGCGCGCTCACCGCTCTTCGTATTCAGAGTCGCAAGTGCAAAGTTCACCACACCGACACCGTTTCCACTCCAGAACAACCATTGAGGCGAACCTCATGCTCGGAGCTACCCGGGGCCGGAGCAAGCCTCCTCATTGATTTGTCCGGCAGGCGTACAATGGGACGGCCTGTGGTTTGTCAACACCGCCGTGCAGTTCACAATGCGACAATCACCGTCTTGGTCTCCGTGTAGTTCAACATACCCTCCAGCCCCTGTTCGCGGCCGAAGCCCGACTGCTTGTAACCACCGAACGGCAGAGCGGGATCGATGATCGTATGGCAGTTGCCCCACACGGTGCCCGCCTTCAGCCGCGCTGCGAACTTGTGCATGGCTGACACATCGCGCGTCCAGATCGATGCGGCAAGGCCAAACTCAGTGTCATTGGCCCAGGCTGCGACCTCCTCCAGGTCCGTAAACCGCGTAGCGCAAACGACCGGCCCGAAGATCTCCTCGCGCATCACTTTCATCCCCGGATTGACGTCTGCGATGACGGTCGGCTCAACAAAGTATCCCCCGCTACCTGGCGCATGCCCGCCCGTCAGGACTGACGCCCCCGCGCTACGGGCACTTTCGATGTATGACATAACTCGCTCGCGCTGCTCCGCAGACACCAGCGGTCCCATCTGGGTGTCATTCGCGAGCGAGGGGCCCAGCTTGAGCGCACCGGCTGCCTGGGTGACACCCTCGATGACGCGGTCGAAAACATCGGCGTGCGCATAGAGCCGCGAGCCGGCCACGCACACCTGCCCTGAATTGAAGAAGATCGCGTTGGCCGCGCCACCGCTCGCCTGGGCAACATCGACATCCGGCATCATGATGACGGGAGACTTGCCGCCCAACTCGAGCGTGACGCGCTTGAGTGAGTCCGCCGCCGCCCTGGCGATCGCTTTACCGACACTCGTAGACCCGGTGAACGCGATCTTGTCAACTCCAGGGTGACGCACGAGTTCTGCGCCCACCGTCTCACCAAGGCCGGTGAGGATGTTGACGACACCGCCCGGGATGCCCGCCTCCAGCACCAAATCGCCGAGCCGCAGAGCCGATAGCGAAGTCTGCTCTGCGGGCTTGAGAACTAACGTACAGCCAGCCGCGAGCGCCGGCGCTATCTTCATCGTCGCCATGAGCAACGGAAAGTTCCACGGCACGATTTGCGCGGCGACACCGATCGGCTCCCTACGAACATAGGCGTGAAACGCACCGCTCGGCGATCCCGACAGGTCACCATGCTGCCCGATGACCTTGGTGATCCACCCGGAGAAGTAACGTATCTGGGCGGCGCTGTGGGGAATGTCGAGACGGCCCGCCATCGCCCGGGTCTTGCCGTTGTCCAACGCCTCCAACTCGGCGAGCTCGTCGGCGTGGGTCTCGATCAACTGCGCCAGGCGCAGCAGCAGCTGCTCGCGCTTGACGGGCGCAAGCCCTGTCCAGCGCCGATCGTCAAATGCCCGTCGTGCGGCACCGACCGCGCGCTCCACATCCTTCGTCGTTGCATCGACAATCGAAGTGATTTCCCGGCCGGTCGAGGGATCATACGAAGCAATCCGCGCTCGACCGCTCGAGTCGACCCACTTGCCGTCTATCAGCAGCTTGGGCTCATGTCGCAGAAAGCGCTGAACCGTCGCAGAGACGGCCGGCTGTGCCGCAATGCTTGCCATGTGACCTCCTAACGTGTTTCTTCCAGCGGCAATCCCGCGTACTGCTCGGCCAACGCGACCTGGGCGTGGTACGAGGTGCGCAGGTATTCCAACTCATGTTCTTGCGCGCGTTGATCAAACTCACTCGCATCCGGGAAGCGATGCAGCAGGGTCGTCAGATACCAGGAGATCCTTACCGAGCTCCAGACGCGCCGCAGCGCAGTGTCGCTGTAGCTGTCCAACAGTTCCGTCGTGCCCGTGCCGTAGAAGGCTCCGAGCGCACGCGCAAGATAGAAGACATCTGCAACAGCGAGGTTCAACCCCTTGGCTCCCGTGGGCGGCACAATGTGCGCGGCATCGCCCGCCAGAAAAAGGCGGCCGTAGCGCATCGGCTCTGTGACGAAGCTGCGCAGCGGAGCGAGTGATTTCTCAACCGACGGTCCGGTGATGATTGCGTCGGCCAGTTCCGGCGGAAAGCGTGATTTGAGCTCGTTCCAGAAGCGCTCATCGGGCCACTCCGCGATACGGGTGTCGAGCGGCACCTGGATGTAGTACCGACTGAGCTTCTGATTGCGCATCGATGCGAGTGCAAAACCCCGGGGGTGGTTGCAATAGGTGATATCGGGTAACGGCGGCGTCTGCGAGAGGATTCCCAACCAGCCGAACGGATAAACCTTTTCGAACTCGCGGCGCGCGTTCGCCGGAATGGTGGCGCGCGAGACACCGTGGAATCCATCGCAGCCGGCGAGAAAATCGCACTCGAGCTTCCGGGTTTTGCCGTCGATCTCGAAAGTAACCGAGGGCTGCTCAGAGGTCACATCGACGGGCCGCACCACCTGCACACCGGTCAGTACGCTGGCACTGCGGCGTTCCGCAGCGGCGAACAGGTCCTCCTGGATGTTGGTCTGGCCGTAGGCCATGAACCGTTTGCCCAGGTGCTTGTGTACGTCGATGAAGAAGCTCTCGCGGCCCGCCCACACGATCTTCATGCCATCATGTGCGTGCCCCTCCCGATCCATGCGCCCACTCAGCCCGTTGGCGCGCAACACCTCCACCGTGGTCGGCTCGAGCACGCCCGCCCGGATACGCGCCAGGACATGCTCGCGCGTGTGCCGCTCGAGTACGACGCTTTCGATGCCGCGGCGGTGCAAAAGCTCGCTGAGCAGCATCCCTGCCGGCCCACCACCAATGATGACCACCTGCGTTCTCGTTGCTGCGTGGCCCATCGCTCAGCGTCCTATTGGCCGCCCGGGGGCGCCGGTGAGAAATGCTTCTCGAACTTGTCAGGTACCCCATCCCACGCCGCCGCATCCTCCGGCGCTGTGCCCTTACTACTGATGTTCGGCCACTTGCTCGCGTATTCGGCGTTCAAGGCGAGCCATTTCAGGGCACTCGGATGGGCATCGGACAGGATCGCTCCAGGCGGGCACTCCGGCTCGCACACACCACAGTCGATGCATTCATCGGGGTGGATGACGAGCATGTTCTGCCCTTCGTAGAAGCAGTTAACCGGGCAGACGGTCACGCAATCCATATGTTTGCAGTTGATGCAATCTTCGGTGACGACATAAGTCATGCAGTGCCCTCCTTTAACTGCAGGCGGCCGCTAGGGAACCGGCGCCAACCGCAGCCGCAAACCATCCAGCGCGCCCGTCATGCAGATCTGACAGGCAAGCCGCGAGTTGTCCCGAGCCGCGATCGCCTCCAGCAGCGTGTTGCTTTCATCCTGTCCAATGCCGGGCAGACGCTCGAGCCACCCAGCTTCGACGTACACGTGGCACGTAGCACACAGACAGCAGCCGCCGCATTCGGCGGGTATGGGCAAGCCTGCGGCCTTGATGCACTCCATCAACGGCCATTCGGGCACAGCAGGAACCACGTGATCGTTTCCCTCGCGATCAGTGACGTAGAGGTTCATGCGTGCTCCAGTTTCTTCTTCAGGCTCGTCGAGGTCGTGGTGTACTGAAACAGCAGTCGCTGGTTGGGACGCAGGTGCCGGAAGGCTTGCTGAGCCATCAGTGCCGCTTCGTGAAAGCCGGACAAAATCAGCTTCAGCTTGCCGGGATACACGTTGATGTCGCCGATGGCAAAAATGCCCGGCACGTTGGTTTGGAATTTCTCGGTATCGACCTCGATGCGATTTGCATTGAAGTTCAGCCCCCATTGGGCAATGGGTCCGAGCTTCATCGTGAGGCCAAAGAACGGCAGAAAAATGTCGGCCGGCGCGCGAATCCTGGCGCCGCCATTCGTCTGGACGGTGATGGCCGTGAGCGGCGGAGCCTCATCGAGACCAACACATTCGCCTAGAACGAAATCGATCTTGCCGGCTCGCGCCAGCTCGTTCATCTTGCGCACCGAATCGGGCGCGGCACGAAATTCCTCCCGGCGATGGACCAAAGTCACCCGCGCGGCGACCTCGTGCAGATTCAGCGCCCAATCCAGGGCCGAATCGCCGCCGCCCGCGATCACTATGCGCTTGCCTCGCAGCGCCTCAATCTTGCGCACCGCGTACTGAACACCCTCGCCTT
>JAXDQF010000150.1:0-49798 GCA_034668025.1 Gammaproteobacteria bacterium
CGCTGATCGTTGCCGGCCAGGTAGCGGTGAGTTTGAAAGATTCCGGGGTCGTACTGAACGCGGTAGCGTTCGGCGATGACGGCGACGCCTGCTTCAAATGATTCGCGATCAAAGGGTCCGGCCGGCGCGATGACGGCGACTGAGACGCCCGGGCGCAGTGCGCGCGCTTTATGAAAAATCGTCTGCGTCGCCAGGCGAGGCCCGATCAGTCCGACAGGGCTTTCAGATCGCGCATCAGGGACGCGCGACCGCGATCCAGCTGATCCAGGCGCTGGGCGGCGTCACGCAGCGCAATGATGTTTTTCACGGGCGCATCGTGCAGGCGGCGGTACGTGTTGCGAGCGGCGAGCCACTGGCGAGTTGTCGTGGCATAACGGGCCGCGAGCTCACGGCGCATGGTGATGATGGCGAGAGGGCTGGCGTGCATCATTTCTCAGTCCTATGCGGGCCCCTCACTGGGCCGGTGAGCGCGAAGAATGCCGATCAGTCATGACAGATGTGCGACAAAAGGCTGTTCCGTAAAATCGATGTGCCGGATTTATCACATGGACCGTTGGGCGGAGTGAACGTTCATCACATTCGCGCCGCTCAGTGCGCCGAACCACGAATGGAACACATTCAATCTGAACCTGACAACCGGTTTTCCCGACACACGCCGGCTGCTTTCCGCCGACGTTGGCGCCGGCAATGTCGATGTCATTGGCTCACCGCGTCCGACGTTTGATCCTCAACCTGAACGGTGCCGCGTTGCGAATCCGGGGTCGCCACGCCAGCACCTCTCCCAATTGCAGACTGACCGGGTCGATCCGCGGAGCCGGTGTCTGTGTCATCTGACAAAACTCCTGGATCATCTGCTGAGGTGAGTGACCGGTTGCGAGCAGCAGGTTCACTTCGCCTAGCGCAGCAGGCGTGAGCAGCTTCGGGCGGGACGCTATTTGCAGCATGCTCGGCGCCGACGCGCCTTCGGGTGGCGCCGTCTCGTTGTCGATCACCAACCAATGCGGCCGGCCGGTGCGCGATTGCAGCTTTTCCATATGAGGCAGCAGCGACGCAAAAAACGCTTGGCGCTTGGGCGCCGGAAGTCCCGAGAGATTGATGACTCCACTTTGGTCAGGGCTCCTGAACAACTTCAGGATTTCCTCGACGCTGGGTGGGCGATCGCTGGCGCCGAGCGACACCGCTCCGCCCGGTATCGATTCGTAGTTGCCGTCGGAATCCACGACGCAGAAACTGTATTTGGCCTCGGATAGTCCTTCCAACAGCGCGGCGGCGAACGCCGATTTGCCGCTGCCCGTCTCGCCAGTCAGGAGGATGTTCTCGCCGTATGGGTGAATTCGTACTTCCTGCTCGTTGCCATCTGTGCCCAGCAGGATGTGCCGTCGGGTGAGCTCAGATTCGTGTGAGGCGAGGTCATCCTTCAGCAGACTCTGAATCAGCTCGGTCACGCCGGCACCGCGTTCGCCAGTGGTGACGAAGTCGGCCGTTTTCTTCAGCGTTGGCAACGCATTCGCTGTGGCTACGCCGCATTCGCACAACGCCAAAAGCGCGTGATCGTTCTCAGCGTCCCCGATGCCGACGGCGTTGTGGGGAGACAGGCCCAGCTTCTTGAGTGCCGCGACCAGTCCGCTCGCCTTGTTCACGCCGGCGGGGAGAATCATGACCGCGCCTTTGTTGAAGATGACCTGCAGCTCCAGGCCGTGTTCTTTGATGGTTTCGAGTACGACGGTTTCCCAAGGCTCCCACGTCGCGATGATCGAGCGGCCAACGGATATTCGCTCAACGCCGCGTGCGCGCAGCGCAGCGACGAACGACTCCGGCGGGCGTTCGGCCAGTGGGGTTTCTGTCTCGGTTTTCGGGTCGTAGAGCAGTGCGCCGTTTTCGGCGACGACGTAGTCGAACAGATGCAGATACGGGCAGACGGTTTTCAGCTCGTCGAGCTCGCGGCCGGTGACGAGCACGGGCCTGCGGCCGGAGGCAATCAATTGCTCAACGGCGGCGGCCGTTTCGGGGAAAACCGTGCCTTCTGTGGCCAGGGTTCCGTCGTAGTCGGTGCAGAGGGTGAGATAGCGCATGGGGGTCAGGACTCGCAAGTTGCATTCCGGTCTTTGAGGGGGAGTATGCGGGGGGACTGCGCGTGCCGGGGCGTGGGCGGTTGGGGCAGGCGCCGGCGCCGGTGTGCATCCTTCGGCGGGCGCGAAGGGTCTACGCGCAAGCCGACGGCGCACATGACCTTCGCTATGCCGCGCTCGGTATCGGATGTCTACTTGTGGGGCTCGAGCCGGTCGACGAGCCGGAGTGAGTCCTTTGCGAGCTTGGCGCCGTAGTGGGTTATGGCTAGCTCGGCGCCGGAGTCACTGAGGGGCACGACCGCGACCCCAATCCGAATTCTTACTTCCGCTGAATCGACCGGCTATCCACTTTGGCCCGTTTAGCCTTGAGCTGCTCAAAGCGCCCGTTGATCCAGTACCCGCCGAACATGCCCGCGAGTAATGCGATGACACTCAGGGTGCTGTCGTCGAAAGCGCCTGTTAGTAGCGAAAAAAAGTCCATTGCACAAAGTCCCCGTTTGGCTGCCAGGGGAACATAACAGCGGCGGCGGGCTGATCGGGAGTCGCTGCTTTGCGACTTTCCAGCTTTTGTTCAATTCCTCGACACCCGTCGCGCATTTCCCAATGGCTACGCCTGCGACTAAGCCGGCGGGCGTGCCGGACGCCTGCCCTGGAGGCGCCCCGGCGTGGGCGGGGCGTTTTTTCACGCTTTGCTAACACAGCAGCCCATACATTCCCCCGTCATGGACAAGTCGAACATCGCCTTTGCTCTGATCACCGTGCTCCTGGGCATCTATATCTCGGTCGCATTACTCCTTTCGAGAGTGCGCGAAACACGTATGACCAAGACAGGGCGTTGCAAGCGGGCGGACCCTAACCACAAAAAGGGGAGTGGCCCATGGACCTCATTTTCATCCTGATCATCGTCGCGCTGTACGCCGCCACGCACTGGCTGACCTGGGCGTTGTCCCGCCTGGGAGGTGTCGAATGAGTGTTGCGTACATCATCAGTGGCGTTCTGACGGCAGGGCTCTTTGTGTACCTGTTGTACGCCCTGTTCAAACCGGAGAAATTCTAATGACTTCCGGATCAATCGCCTTCATCACGGTGTTCTTCCTGTTGCTGTTGGTCACCGTGAAGCCATTCGGGCTCTACATGGCGAATGTCATGGAAGGGCAGCCCATCTGGCCGCTGCGCGTGGGCGCGCGCTTTGAGGCCCTCATTTACAGGTTGTGCGGCATCGATCCAACAGCACAGATGGGTTGGAAGAAATACGCAATCGCGTTGCTCCTCTTCAACGCGCTGGGCGCGCTCGCCGTGTATGCGTTTCAACGGCTGCAAGTGTGGTTGCCACTCAACCCACAGCAGATGACAAACGTCTCGCCGGACTCCTCGTTCAATACCGCGGTGAGCTTCATCACCAATACAAACTGGCAGGGTTATTCCGGCGAATCGACCATGAGCTATCTGACGCAGATGGCAGGCCTCGCGGTACAGAACTTCATGTCGGCCGCATCGGGAATCGTTGTAGCCATTGCGCTCATTCGCGGCTTCGCGCGGCACAGCGCCAGCACTATCGGTAACGTATGGACGGACCTTACGCGGTCGACACTCTACATACTGCTTCCGCTGTCAGTGGTCCTCGCGCTGCTGCTCGTAGGGCAGGGCGTCGTGCAGAACTTCAGTGGATATGAGGACGTCAGCACAATCGAAACGCTGACTTACCAAAACCCAAAGGTTGATGCGGACGGTAACCCCATCAAGGATGCTGCGGGAAATCCCGTCACGGAAACCGCCACCACCCAGAAGCAGACTCTTCCCATGGGTCCCATGGCATCGCAGGAGAGCATCAAAGAGCTCGGAACCAACGGCGGCGGCTTCGTCAACGCGAACTCAGCTCATCCCTACGAGAACCCGACGGCGATCTCGAACTTCCTGGAGATGTTCGCAATCATGCTCATCCCCATGGGTTTGACCTACACGTTCGGGCGGCTGGCAGGTGATACCCGGCAGGGGTGGGCCGTTTTTGCAGCGATGGCCATACTCATGCTGCCGCTCGTTGGGATTGCTGTTCACAGTGAGCAACAGGGAAACCCCTTGATTGCGAAGCTGGGTGTCGATCAGACGGCCAGTGCCCTCCAACCGGGTGGCAACATGGAAGGCAAGGAGTCGCGCTTCGGCATCGGTGCGTCGGCACTCTTTGCCGAGTTGACGACGGCCACATCCTGTGGCGCCGTCAACGCCATGCATGACTCGTTCACGCCGCTCGGCGGCTTCGTCCCCCTGTTTCAGATGCAACTCGGCGAAGTAGTGTTTGGTGGCGTCGGCACGGGCCTGTATTCCATGCTCATCTTTGCCATCGTCGGCGTATTCATCGCGGGCCTGATGATAGGCCGCACGCCGGAATACCTCGGCAAAAAGATCGAGGCGTTCGAAATCAAGATGAGCTCAATAGCCATCCTGGTCATGCCGTTCATTGTGTTGGCGGGTACCGCCATCGCGGTCAGTGTGACCGCCGGCAAGGCGGGCGTTGCGAACCCCGGCGCGCACGGATTCTCTGAAATCCTCTATGCCTTCTCCTCGGCGGGCAACAACAACGGCAGCGCCTTCGGCGGCCTGTCGGCCAACACGCCGTTCTACAACATCGCGCTGGGCCTGACGATGTGGTTGGGCCGGTTCTGGCCGATTGTGGCGGTGTTGGCCATCGCCGGCTCGCTGGCGGCCAAGAAGCGGGTGCCGGTGACGGCCGGGACGATGCTGACCTATGGCCCGACTTTCGTGATTCTGCTGATCGGCACTGTATTGCTCGTGGGCGCACTGACCTTCGTGCCCGCGCTGGCGCTCGGGCCGATCGTCGAACATCTGACCCTGTGGGGTAGCTGAAAATGAGTGAGATGTATGGGAAACGTGGCGCGGCAGAGGCCGTCGCAGCAGCTGCAGCAGATGCACGCGCAGCCGCAGCGCTGACAGCGTCAGACTTACGGGCCGCGACGGCTGCGCTGGCGACCGCGGCGGATCCGCGAGGAGTGGCGGAAGGCCGCAGCCCAGCCGACGGGCGTGGTGCAACACCTGGTCGAGGCACAACCGACGGCACGCGTCCGGGCGCCCCGCGGGGGGGCGTCCCCCCGATGCCTCGCCGCAAACTCTCAATGTTTGATCGAGCGCTGTTGGGTCCTGCACTCGTCGATGCATTCCGGAAGCTCGATCCGCGGGTCCAGTGGCGCAATCCGGTCATGTTTGTTGTCTACATCGGCAGCATTGTGACCACGGCGCTGTGGGTACAGGCGATTGGCGGAGCAGGTGAAGCACCCGCGTGGTTCATTCTCAACGTGGCCATCTGGTTGTGGTTCACGGTGCTGTTTGCAAACTTTGCCGAGGCGTTGGCCGAAGGCCGCAGCAAGGCGCAGGCCGCGGCGCTGCGGGGTTTGAAACAGACGGTGTTCGCGAAGAAGCTGTCCTCCGTAAAAGAGCGCTCACGCCACACCTCCGTGCGGGCAGACCAGCTTCGCAAAGGCGACGTGGTCCTGGTCGAGACCGGCGATTACATCCCGGCAGACGGCGAGGTCATCGAAGGCGCGGCGTCAGTGGACGAAAGCGCCATCACGGGTGAGTCCGCGCCGGTGATCCGCGAGTCTGGAGGCGATTTCTGCGCGGTTACGGGCGGTACACGCGTGCTATCGGACTGGATCGTCGTCAGTGTCACGGTCAATCCCGGCGAAACCTTCATCGACCGCATGATTGCCATGGTCGAAAATGCCAAGCGCCAGAAGACGCCGAACGAGATCGCGCTCACCATCCTGCTGGTTGCCCTCACCCTGGTGTTCCTGTTCGCCACGGCGACCCTGCTGCCGTATTCGCTCTACGGTGTCGAAGTTGCAAAACTCGGAACCCCCATCACCCTCACGGCGCTGATCGCCCTGTTGGTCTGCCTGATCCCGACGACCATCGGTGCATTGCTCTCGGCAATCGGTGTGGCAGGCATGAGCCGCATGCTGCAGGCAAACGTCATTGCGACATCAGGCCGCGCCGTCGAAGCGGCGGGCGACGTCGATGTGTTGCTCCTCGACAAGACCGGTACGATCACCTTGGGTAACCGGCAGGCAGCCGCATTCATGCCGGCACCGGGCGTAACGGAAGAGGAGCTCGCGGACGCCGCGCAGCTCGCATCGCTGTCAGATGAAACACCCGAAGGACGCAGCATCGTCGTGTTGGCCAAGCAGCGATTCAAGCTGCGGGAGCGCGATCTCGCCGGCCTGGCCGCGACGTTTGTACCGTTCTCAGCGCACACCCGCATGAGCGGAGTCAACCTGGGCGAGCGGCAACTTCGCAAGGGCGCCGCCGACGCAATTCAGAAGCAAGTGGAAGGCTTCGGGCAGATATTCCCCAAAGCCATTCTCACCACCGTTCAGGAAGTGGCCCGGCGCGGCAGCACACCGCTGCTGGTCAGTGACGGGCCGCGGGTGTTGGGTGTCATCGAGCTGAAGGACGTCGTCAAAGGCGGCATCAAGGAGCGGTTTGGCGAGCTGCGTCGCATGGGAATCAAGACGATCATGATTACCGGCGACAACCCGCTGACAGCCGCTGCAATCGCTGCAGAAGCCGGGGTGGACGACTTCCTGGCCGAGGCAACACCGGAAGCCAAACTCGGGCTGATCCGCTCACATCAGGCCGAGGGACGTCTCGTAGCAATGACCGGAGACGGCACAAACGATGCACCCGCACTAGCCCAGGCAGACGTTGCCGTAGCCATGAATACCGGCACCCAGGCCGCGAAAGAAGCCGGCAACATGGTGGATCTCGACTCCAATCCAACCAAGCTCATCGAAGTGGTGGAGACCGGCAAACAGATGTTGATGACGCGCGGCTCGCTGACCACGTTCAGCATCGCCAATGACATCGCCAAGTACTTTGCGATTATCCCGGCCGCGTTTGCCAGCACCTACCCGCAGCTGAACGCGCTCAACGTCATGGGCCTGGCGAGCCCGTTCTCCGCAATCCTGTCGGCCGTCATCTTCAACGCGCTGATCATCGTGTTCCTGATCCCCCTGGCCCTGAAGGGAGTGAAATACCGTCCGCTGGGCGCCGCGGTCCTGCTTCGCCGCAACCTGCTGATCTACGGGTTGGGCGGCATCATCATTCCCTTCGCAGGCATCAAGCTCATCGACGTCGGCCTCGTGCTGACTCACCTGGTCTGAGGCATCGATTCCATGAATACACGCGTCAATTCAATCGTCCGACCTGCGGTGACTCTTTTCCTCATCATGACGGTGCTGCTCGGGATCGTGTATCCGTTCGCCGTCACCGGCCTGGCCCAGGTGCTGTTTCACGACCAGGCCACGGGCAGCCTGGTCATGGTCAACGGACAGCCGATGGGCTCTCGCATCATCGGCCAGAGCTTCAGCGACCCGAAGTATTTCTGGAGCCGGCCATCGGCCACCGCACCGCAGCCGTACAACGCGATTGCCTCCAGCGGCTCCAACCTCGGACCGCTCAATCCCGCGTTGACGGACGCGGTAGCGAGTCGCATCGCGGCGTTGAAGGCCGCTGATCCCACCAATGCGCTCGCCGTGCCTGTCGACCTGGTGACGGCATCGGCCAGCGGCCTCGACCCTGATATCAGCATTGCAGCCGCGCGCTACCAGGCAGCTCGCGTCGCCCGCGCGAGGGGACTCGATCCCGCAGCCGTGCGATCATTGATCGATGCACATGCGCACGGTAAGTTGTTCGGCCTCGTTGGAGAGCCCCACGTGAACGTCCTGGAGCTGAATCTGGCGCTGGACCGACTCAAATCCGTGAGCGAGGCTCGCTGATGGCGCCCTGCTGCGGCCCCCATGATCGATCAGCGGCCTGACCCCGACCAGCTTCTTGCTCACGTTCAGGCCGAAGAAGCCCGCGCCAAGCGCGGGCGTCTGCGTATATTTTTCGGCGCATCCGCGGGCGTCGGCAAAACATTCGCGATGCTCGAGGCTGCGCACACCGTGCGCACAACGAACCCTGCCACCGATGTGGTCGTCGGCTACATCGAGCCACATGGGCGCGCCGACACGGAACGCCTGCTCGAGGGGCTCGAGCTCCTGCCGACATTGGCAGTCAAATATCGTGGCATCGTACGGCAGGAGTTCGATCTGGATGCCGCTCTCGCGCGTCGTCCGGGCATCCTGCTGGTTGATGAGCTCGCACACTCGAACGTCATTGGCGGTGAGCCAGCCCCGCGTCACCCCAAGCGCTGGCAGGACATCGAGGAGTTGCTCGAGGCAGGCATCACTGTCTGGACAACGGTCAACGTCCAACATCTGGAAAGTCTCAACGACCTCGTTGCCCAAATCACGGGCATTCGTCAACGCGAGACCCTTCCCGACCGCGTCTTCGACGAGGCTGACGATATTGAATTGATCGACCTGCCACCGGACGACCTGCTCGCACGACTGCACGCAGGTAAGGTCTATGTAGCTGGAGAGGTGGCAACCGCGGTAGAGCGTTTCTTTCGGACGCCCAACCTCATGGCACTGCGCGAGCTCGCGTTGCGTCGCGTTGCTGATCGCGTTGAAGCGGCCGCGAGGGCGTTGCCTTCAAATCGGGGGCGGGGCCGCTTCGCCGGCGACCGGATCCTCGTCGCGGTCGGTCCGGATGAGCAGGCGGAGCAACTCGTGCGCGCGGGCAAGCGGATGGCCGATGCGCTCGACGCAGGTTGGATTGTCGTGTATGTCGAGACGCCAGCCCTCCTGAGTTTGTCGGAATCCGAACGGGATCGAAGAATCGATGTGCTGCGGCTCGCGGAGTCGCTGGGTGCCGAGGCCGTAACGCTCGATGGCCCGTCCGTTGCCGCTACCCTGGTTGAATATGCACAAACCCGCAATGCCACGCGGGTGATTGTGGGCTCAGCGAAACGTAAAGGCTGGTGGACCTGGTTTCAATCGTCGACTTCGGCCCAACTCATCAACAGCGCGCGGGGCTTCGACGTCATTACGATTGCCACTGCCGGGGAGCCAGGGCGTCGTGCCGGCTCGAGCGGCGGCGTGAGTGGTCTTCCAACACAGATCAAGTGGGACCGATATGCCTGGGGCGTAGTAACGACGGCGGCCTGCACGGCTGTTGCGTTCGTGTTGTATCCGCGCTTCGAGCTGTCGAATCTCGTCATGGTGTACCTGCTCGGCGTCACGCTGTCGGGCCTGCGGTTCGGGCGGGGGCCGTCAGTGCTCGTGTCGCTGCTCAATGTGGCTGCATTCGACTTTTTCTTCGTACCGCCGCGCTATACCTTCGCGATCACCGATGGCCAGTACATCGTCACTTTCGCCGTCATGTTGATTATTGCGCTGGTGATCGCCAGCCTGATGGCGAGCATCCGCCAGCAAACCCGAGTGGCCGGTGCCCGCGAGAGGCGCACGGCGCTTCTGTACGCCATGAGTCGTGAGCTCGCGGCTACTCGCGGACTATCGAGTCTGGCGCAGGTGGCCGTGAGCCACGTTGCCGAAGTGTTCCAATGCAAGGCCGTGATCCTGCTTCCGGATGCCACCGGCAAACTTCGGTATCCGCGCGATCCACGCCTGGATGTATCCTTTCGGCGCGCGGATCTCGCTGTGGCCCAGTGGGTTGTCGATCACGGTCAGCGTGCGGGATTGGGCTCCGACACCCTCGCCGCAACACCCGGCCTGTATCTGCCTTTGGGAGATGAGCGTCAGCGGCTCGGTGTGCTGGCAGTGCGGCCCGGGAATCAACGGCGCGTTCTGCTTCCGGAACAGCGCCATCTGCTGGAGACTTTTGCAGGCCAGATTGGACTCGCCCTGGAGCGCGCCAGGCTCGCAGAAGCCGCTGAAGCCGCCAGCCTGGATGCCGAGCGGGAGAGCTTGCGCAACACGCTTCTGGCCTCCATATCGCACGACTTGCGAACACCGCTGGCCGTCATGGCGGGGGCCGGCAGCACGCTCGCCGATCGCGGCGCGAGCCTGGACGAGGCGACCCGGGTGTCACTGGCCCGTTCCATTGAAGTCAAAGCGCGCGAAATGTCGGACCTGGTGTCCAATGTCCTGGACCTGATGCGATTTGAGTCGGGGCAGGTGCTGCTGCGGACCGAATGGGAAACGCTGGATGATCTCGTGGGCACGGCCCTGAATGCAGTTGAGCAGGTACTCAAAGGGCACAGTGTGGATCTGCGGTTGCCCGCGGACCTGCCGCCCGTGTTCGTCGATGCGAAGTTGGTTGTTCAAGTGTTCACCAATCTGTTTGACAACATCGCCAAGTACACGCCCGCCGGGACACATCTGATCGTATCCGCGGCCGCGGACGGCAAAGTCGTTCGCGTCATGGTGGACGACGACGGACCGGGCCTGCCGCCCGGGGACCCCGCGCGCCTGTTCGACAAATTTCAGCGTGGCGATGAAGAGGGCGCCATTGTTGGAGTGGGATTGGGGCTGGCGATCTGCCAGGCCATCATCCGGGCCCACGGGGGCCAGATTGAGGCCCACCGGCGCTCGCCCACGGGCGCACGTTTCGAATTCACGCTACCCGCGGCGAACGAGGCGGCCACGGCGACCGAGCCACCAACATGACCCAGGCGATGCATCAGGTCCTCGTGATCGAGGACGACCCTGACATTCGCAACATCCTGCGTGCGCTCCTCGAGACCGACCACTATCGCTTCATCGAAGCGGAGACCGCCGCGCGCGGCGAGATCGAGGCGCGCAGTCACAAGCCCGACCTGCTTCTCGTAGACCTCGGACTGCCGGACGGCAATGGAATCGATCTGATCCGACGCATTCGTGCCTGGTCGCCGGTCCCCATCGTCGTGCTCTCCGCGCGCACGATGGAGGAGCAGAAAATTGCTGCGTTGGACGCGGGCGCGGACGACTACGTGACCAAACCCTTCAGCACCCCGGAGCTGCTTGCCCGGGTGCGCGCCGCGCTACGGCGGAATGTCAGAGGCGCAGAGCAGACACCGCTTCTAAAACTGGGTGAAGTGCAAATAGATCTCACGCGCAGGGAGAGTCACGGCCCCGGCGGAGAGTTGCACCTGACACCGCTCGAATATCGGGTGTTGGAATCGCTGGCCCGTCACACCGGCCTGATTGTCCGGCAAGCGCAACTGATTCGCGAAGTGTGGGGTCCCGAACGGCAGGGCGATTCGGGCAGTCTGCGGGTGTGTATGAAAAACCTGCGCGCCAAGGTGGAGCCGGATCCCCGCCGGCCACGATACCTCGTGACGGAAGCGGGGCTCGGTTATCGACTCCGCGCGGACTGATCTACTTCAACGAAACAATCAGCTTCGCTGAATGACTGCGCCAGTTGATGGGAATCACAAACGACCGCGACCCCGGCACCATGGGAATCTCCGGCTTCTCGCCCGCGAGCACATTCGGCACGGAGATCACAAAGTCGCGCCCGAAGTCCCGGCGTGCATTTCCCGAGATCGTATTCGCAACCTCACCGACGAGATCCCGCATGGTCTCGTGGCTGAAGTCGTTCTCCTGCATCTTCATCAGCAGGACGGTAAGCATGGCGCGCGGTGCGGTGAAGTACACGACCCCTTCGCGCTTGCCCGAGATGTTGATTACACCGGTGTAGTCGTGGACCGCCGGCGACCCTTCCGTTAGGTACGGCGAGCCGATCGAAGCCGGCTGTTGGGCCGCGACCTCGAAATAGTTCGTCGTCCCTTCGACGAATGTCTTCAGCTCCTGTTCCTGCAACATCTTTATTACTCTCTTATGAGGTCCGCAATCGCCTCGTTGAGCTGCCGGTCAGTGAACGGCTTGTTGAGAAAACCGTTCGCTCCTTTTTCCATCGCTTCGACCGCTGTTGCCTTGTCCGCGAGGGCCGAGATCACGAGTATCCGGATCGCCGGTTTCAATTCGACCAGCTTCGAGATGCACTCGATCCCATCCATCTGCGGCATCGTGAGATCCATCGTAACCACGTCCGGATCCGCCTTCCTGAAAAGCTCGAGGGCCTCGAGGCCATTGCCGGCCGTACCGATCAGCTCGAGCTCGTCGAAATTCTGCGAACGTTCGATGCGTCGCCGCATGATATTCGAATCGTCGACGATCATCAGCTTATACGATCTTCTAGCGCTGCCGTTCATTATGCTTCCATTCTGACTCATGGTCGTTGACTAAACAGCGACGGCGGCGTTATTGGCCGCTTCCGCTGCAGGCAGCACGATCTTGAACCGGGTGAATTTGCCCGGGTTCGTGCTCACGCCGATCTTGCCGCCCAGCGCGTAGACGCTACGGGCGACCACATCCATACCGACGCCGCGACCGGCGTCCATCGATACTTCCTCCTGGGTTGAGAACCCGGGGCGGAAGATCAGGGCCATCGCGGCCCGTGTATCCATGCCGGACGCTTCCTCTTCGGTCAGGATCTGCTTTCGCACTGCCGCAGCCTTGAGCTGGTCCGGCGAGATACCTGCACCGTCGTCCTCGAAGACCAGTTCGTAGCCGTCTCCAGACTTACGGAAGTCCACTCGTACCACGCCGACGTCATCTTTGGTCTGCGCGCGGCGGATGTCGCTGGCCTCGATGCCATGAACCGCGGAGTTACGGAGCATCTGGATCACGCAGTCTTTGACCGTCGTGATGTAAGAAGTCGGTACCTCGGCCAGTCCCGTCATCGTGAGCTTGAAGCGTTTGTGATGATCCTTCGCGAGGCGCTCAGCCAGGGCGTGAAGAGTCGGCGAGAGGTCTTCACCCGACTTGCCATGACCGCCACCGTGCTTGCCGCGAGCGGCCGGAGCGGCTGCGGCGGGAGCTGCTGCCTCGGGCGCAGCCGGAGCGGGCACACTGTCCTTGAGCGTCGTGAGGCGGCTGGCCATTTCGCGCACACCGCGCAAGTGGGCGAGCAGCTCGTCGAGCTTGAGAACCATCGGCAGGAAGTCGTTGCCGGACAATTCGGCCTTCTTCTTCAGGTCGCTGACCATGTCCTCGAGCGCATGCACACGGTGGGCGATGCTCATGAGGTTCAGGGCCGACGATTCGCCCTTGATGGAGTGCAGCTCGCGGAACAGGCCGTTCAGCTTCTTGCGGAACTCGCCGTCGGTGCGGGCAGGCTCCTTCAGGATCGCATTGATCAGCTGCAGGCCCGTTTCCGTGCTGTCCAGGAACGACGTCAGCTGCAGCGGGTCGACGTGCATCATGCCGAGCATCATGTCGAGCTGCGCGTTCGCGTTTTCCTGCGACTCCTGCAGCTCCTTCGCCAGCAACACGCTCGAGGTGATGTCACCCACGGCGCACAGCACGTGCTTGATGCCCTTGGGGCCCATGACGCGGTGGAAGTCGAACTGCAGGTAGCGCGTTTCCTTGCCACCGTGGCCGTTATCCATGGTGATTTCGAGCTGGCCCAGGGGGTTGATGCTCTTCATCAGGTTTTCGTGCGCGCGGTCGCCCCACAGCAGCTTGATGTACTTCATGGCTGTGGCGAGCGTGGAGGAGGGCACGAGGTTCTTGAGCAGGTCCTCGAAGTTGAGCCCGGCAAAGTCATTGCGGCTGAACATGCGGGTCAGGGCTTCCGACCACACCGAACCGATCTTGTAGTCCGCGTCGAGCAGGAAGAAGCCTTCGCGCACCGTCTTCAGAATGTCGCGAGTCTGTTCCTGCGCTTCCTGGGCAGCGCGCTCGTGGCGGGACCGGGTGATCTGGAAGTACGCAGCCGCAGCCGCCAGAACCAGGGCCGCGAGCACACCGGCCGACAGCAGCTCACGGAGCCGAGCGGCTGCATCGGACGCAGACGTCTGCAGCTGGGTCGCGACTGCAGCCAGCTGAGCCTGCAGGCCCTTCTGGTTGTCGTTCGCGAAGAGCTGACCACGCTTCACGTCCGCGTAGTAAGTGCGTCCTTCCTTTGAGAAGGAGCTTCCGGCGTCATCCGACTCTACGTACGGCTGACCCGTGAATTCAACAACCGGATTCACCACCGGCTCGTACTGATGCCACAGCAGGAGGGCCTGCTCCAGCTCAGACGAGTGAACGTCGCCGCCTTCGCCGAGCTTGCCCAGCTCGCCATTGAAGTGCTGCACGGTGGCCTTGAGATCGGCCAGTGCCTGGCCCGCATAGGCGCGGGACTCCAACCGGTCACGCAAGGCATTGAATTGCTGCGTCATGGTTGCGGGATAGGTCTGCAACACGCTCGCCGATTGCAAGGCGGTGATGTTGGCGCGCATCTGCGTCGCGAGGCGGAAGCCTGCGATCAGAACTGCACCCATCACCAGTGTCAGCACGGTGCCGATACCGACCGTGACGAGCTGGCGATTGCGGTCTTTGCCTGCCGGATTCATTGTTGACGTCTCCTAAGGGGCTCGCGTCTTATTTCGGTAGCTCGAAACGGATCGACGTGCGTACCGGCACTTCAACCGGTGCGCCATTCGCCATCACCGGCTCGTAATGCCAACGTTTGACTGCCGTGACGGCAGCCTTATCAAAAACTCCAGGTGGCGTCGCCTCGACGACTCGTACATCACGCGGATCGCCACTCGCATCCACGGTGTACTCCACCGTCACAGCACCACTCAAGCGCTGTGACAGCGCCTTGCTGGGAAATTCCGGCGGAACATACCGCGTGCGCTTCAGGCTGGCAGCCAGCGAAGCGGGATTGACGCCGGCGTTCTGCGCAGACCGAGCAGCTGCCGACTGCGGGGTCTTCGGCGCGTTCTGCATCTGTTGAACGGCAGCGATGTCCTTCGGATCAGCACCCCAGCGCTTCGCGAGCGTCAGGTCACCGTCCACCGTCGAACCACCCTTGCCGGTCTGGGCAGAGGCGCGCGCCCGATCGACGAGCTTGCCCGCAAGGTCGTGGCTCAACTGCGCAATCGCCGGGTTATTGGGATCTGTCCCTTGAAGCTGATTGATGTAGAACGCGGCGCTATCCTGGGCCGGGTCGGTCAGGCGTCCGTCGCGGATGCGATCGCGTACGACCTGAATGACGCGGTCTGATTCCGCGCTGAGGGCTTTCTGACGGGCATTCGCGAGCTCCTTCTGGAAGGAGTTGATCTCGGCGGTGCTCACGCCACCGCCCCGGGCTTCGTTCAGCCAGCGGTCAATCTCGGACGCTTTGTTGGCTATCGCAGCCTCGCGCGCCTTGCGCATATAGGCGGCATTCAGGTCGCGCGTCAGGCGTTGAGTCGTGGTGTTGGTCGGCGCCAGGTCATGCAGCTGCTGGATGTAAAACTTGGCGCTATCATCCGCCGGCTCGACCAGACGTCCATCGCGGATGCGGTCCGTGATCAGGCCCGCGATCTTCTGAACCTTCGCATCTTCCTGGCGACGGTTGTACTCGGTCTTCCACTTGTTGATCTGGTCCGGTGAGAAGGCCGGTGAGGCCTGCGCCTGGGCAATGTATTTAGCGGCGCGGTCCATGTTGCCGTCAGCCATGGCCTTCGAAATCTGCGCCGTCATCAGGCGGACCTCGAGAGCCGGGATCCGGCTGTCGTTCGGGGCGGCCGCCTTGAAGTTCGCCAGTGCGAGACCGGCCTCGTCCAGGCGGCCTCCATTCATTGATTCGTCAAAACGGGCAGCCAGGACGGCTGCGACTCGCTGAAGGCCGTCGACCGCTTCGCCATTGCTCGGATCAGCAGCCGCGGCGGAACGGTAGTACAGCAGGGCGTTATCGCCGACCGGCTCGGAATAACGGCGCTCGCGCATGGCGAGACGGGCCTTTTCCAGCAGGTCGTCGACTTTACCTTTGACCAGCGACGTTTCGACCACAGGACGGTCGTCGGCGGCCGCAGTCTCGGCAGCAGGCGCCGCCGGAGCAGCGACCATCTTCTTGGAAGTACCCCCGGTGGCAGTCGGTGGCCCGCCGTCGTTGTTCTTGCCCAAAAACATGAATGCGCCGGCAGCGACGGCCGCCACGGCGACACCCGCGCCGATGATGAGGCCCATCTTGCTCTTGCCGCCGGAGCCCGTCGGTGCACCCGAGTCGCCCTGCGACTGGAAGGACTCGACGCTAACACCGATGTTGCGGTCCGGTACGCGCATGCTCTTTCGGGCAACAGCGTCTGCCATTGCACCTTCGAGCACCGCGCCGGTCTTGCGCTTGTCGAGCGGTATCGGCAACACCGCAAACACGTTAGAACCTTTCACTGCCGCGCCGACTTGTTTCTCAGTCTCGGCGACAGTAAACACCAACACAACAGCGTGTGCTGCCTGTGTGTGGGCGCGTTCGATATCGCCGCGTACATCGCTGATGTCGCGGGTATCCATGACGAGAACCTGTCCGCGCTTGGCGTTGGCCAGATACTCCATGGCCGCTGCCATCGAGTCGACGGGCCGTACGGAGGCCTGGCCGCCGAGGGCTTCGCCGAGCTCCAGCAGGAAGTCATCGCGTGTTGTTATCGCGGTAACATCTACGGATGGCCGGGTGTTGGACCCGGAACCGGTTCCAGCGGAACTAGCCGCAGAACTGCTTGTCTCAGTTGCACGAGAGGCATTCGATGCACTTGCCACAGAGTGTCTCCATCCGATTAGTGGCCCATGAAGCGAAAAAACACGTCCTCATGCCGGGGACCGTTGGCATGAGCATTCACACAAGAATTGTCAGCGCAGCATAGTTTCCTGCTGCGGCACCGCAATGCCACAGTTCACAATAATGAGAGTGGGGCGTCTGCGACCGCAGACGCGTAGACCAACGTCCACAGACCTAACGGACACAGCTCGCTCATTCCGTGACTCAGGTCCGAGTCCGTAAGACCCTTCTCCCCAACGGGACTGATTTTGTGCGCTGCGGCGTATTACCGCAAGGATTGGCGCCTCGCATCGGAACTCGACAGAATCGGGGTTGACCTGCTTGTCGGGTTGAGGCGTCAGGGGTAAGTCTCGAGCATGCGAATTTTCCGGATAGTCGCCATCGTTGCGGGAACGCTCGTCGCGCTGGTCTTACTGGGCGTCATCGCCCTGCTTTTATTTGTCGACCCCAATCGCTACCGCGGGGACATCGAAAAGGCCGCCCAGGAGCACAGCGCCCGGGTGCTGACCATTCACGGCAAGCTGGAGCTGAAAGTGTTTCCGTGGCTGGCCCTGTCGGTCCACGACGTCGAGCTCAGCAACCGGCCCGGCTTCGGCAAACAGCCTTTCCTGACTGTCCAAAACGCCAGTATTGGCGTGAAGTTGTTGCCCCTGTTGAGCCAGCGGCTGGAAGTCAGCCGCGTGAAGCTCGAGGGCGCCAACATCAATCTGGTCACCCGGGGCGAACAGAACAACTGGCAGGATCTGGGGGAGGAGTCCAAGGACACCCCGAAAAAGCCTGCTGACTCATCGGGCCTGGGCACGGCGGTCTCTATAGAAGGTGTGGACGTCAGCAAGACGTCGGTTGTGTACAGCGACGAGGTCAAGAAGAGTACGACGGAGCTCGGGAACCTCGAGCTGCATACCGGACGGCTGGAAACCGGCCCTGCCCGGACGGCCCTGGAGAAGGTGGAGCTGGAGGGGACCTACCTGGCTCACACGGCCCCCGCCGCCGACGGGCAACCGGGCAGCAGCGGCACCGGGGCCGCAGATGTCGCCAAGCCCCTGGCGTTCTCACTCAACGCATCCGCGCTGGCGCTCGATAACCAGGCACACACCCTCGCGCCGACCAAGATTGAAGTGAAGGTCGGTGACTTTGCGGTTGACGTCTCGGTGTCTGGCGAGAAGATGTCCACAGAGCGGGTAATGACGGGCAGTATTACAGTGCCGCGGACGTCGGCGCGTAAGTTGTTGCAATCGCTCGGCATTGCACCGCCCATTACGCGCGATCCCGGTGTGTTGTCAGCGCTTGCCTTGCAGACCAACTTCCGCGTGACACAGAAGCAACTGCAGCTTTCGGCGCTGCAACTCACGCTCGACGATACGCAGGTTCAGGGAACCGCGGGTATCGACGACCTCGATACGTCGGCGCTGCGCTTCGATCTGAATGTGAATGGAATCAACGTGGATCGCTATCGTGCGCCCGTTGAGAAGGTCCCTGCGGCCAAGCATCCCTCCAGTCCTCCGCCGGCTGCGCCGCCGACCCCGCTGCCGCTCGAGACACTGAGAAAGCTCGACGTGAATGGAACGCTTCACGTGGCGAGTGCGACATTCTCGAATCTCGTCTTCACAGATGTGGTTATGCCACTTGTTGCGAAGGACGGACACATACGTCTCGGACCGACGCAGGCGCGCCTCTATGGTGGCACGTATAACGGCGACATCGTTCTAGACGCAAGGCCCGTTCAGGCGCAACTGTCGCTGAATGAGCACCTGCACGGCACCGATATCGGCGCGTTAGTGAAAGCAGCGTTTGATAGTGCGAGGCTTTCTGGACGCGCTGATGCCGACGTAGCGGTCACTGGCGTCGGAAACACAGATGACGCGATTAAGCGCTCTCTCACCGGCAAGATCGGCGTAAACGTCAAACAAGGCGCGATCGTCGGTGTGGATATCGTCTTCGAATTGCAGCGTGTCAACGCTTTGTTGAAGCGCCAGGTGCCGTCGCAGCGCGCGGGTAACGGACCCCCACGCACAAATTTCAATGCCTTACAGATGAACGGCGGCCTCGACAAAGGCGTGCTTCGGATTGACGACCTGCAGATGGCTACGGACTTTCTCAAAGTCCACGGCAGGGGTACTCTGGATACCGTCTCCGAGGCGATCAACTATCAGCTGGTCGCCGCGGTCAACAAGCTTCCGGCGGGAAACGCTCCTGCCGGTGCGGGCGGCGGTCTCGACGCGCTGGGCGCGGTGGAAGTGCCGCTGACGATCACTGGCACGATGTCCAGCCCGACTGTGCGGCCCGACATCGAGGCTCTGGCAAAGGGGAAACTAGGGCAGGAGGTGCAACAGAAGGCCGGCGATCTGGTCAAAAAGAAGCTCGGCGACAAGCTGAAGGATCTCTTTGGACATTGAGCGCGCAGCTTTTGCGCAGGCCACTTTAGAGTGCAACGACACCTGCGTTGACCCAAATTGTGACAGGCATGCATTTTGCTTTGCACCGTTGTGCCCGCTTCAGCGCGGCACAGCAGCTTTTTTCGGCTGTTTGGCAGGAACGGCGCGGCTTTTGCTTGAGTCCATGCACGACTGAACAATACAGTGTTGTGACAGTCTTAACGTAACAGCAGGTCTGGGTATTGAGGGCCATCACATACCGTGACAAGCGTTGGATCTAAGTTAAGAGCCACGCTGGCATCGCTAGCACCCCGGCCGAGACGTTTGAACTCTACGGGAGGGAAGGACGATGCGATCGCTCTCTGAAGATTCGGACTCCACGACCCATTCTGCGTTCATTGAGTCATTGAGCTCATTCAGCCGTCTGCACCGCGCTCAGCGGTGGGAAGGCACGTTTGGCGAGTTTCTATCCACCATTGTGCCGCCCGATCCGGCGGCCATGGCACGCACCAGTCATCAATACATCTGGGACATGTTGCGCTGGCACGGCCGCGCGTCACAGGCCGAGACGGGCGACGGCACGCGCGCGAAGGAGTTGTTCAAGCGCGAGCTGTTCGGCATTGATGAGCCGCTGTCACGCGTCATCGACTACTTCAAAGGAGCCGCGGCCGGTTCCGATGTTGGCCGTCGACTCCTTCTGCTGCTAGGCCCCCCCTCAGGCGGCAAATCCACCCTGGCCATCATGATGAAGCGGGGCCTGGAGGAATACAGCCGCACTGACGAAGGTGCGATGTATGCCATCAAGGGCTCGCCCATGCGCGAGAACCCGTTGAATCTCGTACCTGCGGGACTGCGGGCGGAATTCCGCGAGCGTTATGGCGTTGATGTTCAGGGTGAGCTGTCTCCCTGGGCGCGGGATTACGTCGACCGCGAGTTCGACGGTGACTTCGTACGCGTACCTGTGGAGCGAGTGTTTATTGCAGAGGCCTCGCGAACCGGTATCGGCACATATGCGCCGCACGATCCAACCACTGCGGACATTGCCGACCTGGTCGGATCAGTCGACCTCGCGAAGGTCGCTCAGATCGGCGACGAAGGCGACCCGCGCGCCTGGTCGTGGTCCGGAGCGGTGTATGCCGCGAGCCGCGGCATGCTAGAGATGATTGAAATTCTCAAGGTGAAGAGGGAGTTCCTGTATCTCCTGCTGACCATGACGCAGGAGAAGAACGTCAAGGTATCCCGCTTCCCGCTCATCCACCTCGACGAGACCATTCTCGCGCATACCAACTTGGCGGAATTTCACAAGTTCCTGCAGGAGAAGGAAAACGAGGCCCTGCTGGACCGCATGGTCATCATCAAGGTCCCGTACGCGCTGTCCTATCGCGACGAGTCCCGGATCTATCAGAAGCTCGTGTCCGGTGCGCCCGCCTTCCGCAATGTGCACTTGGATCCGCACGTTCTCAACCTCGCCGCCGTCTTTGCCATTCTCACTCGCCTCACGAAGACCGAGCGTGAGGGACTGGACGTGACCAAGAAGCTGCGACTCTACGCAGGCGAAGCTGTCGAAGGTGTTCCCGAATCAGAAGCCACGCGCCTGCATGCAGAAGCCGGCGACGAAGGATTGACTGGTGTCAGCCCGCGTTTCGTCATCAACGCTATCTCCAACGCCATAACGCGCGGTAATACTCATAGTCTGACGAGTATGGAGCTGCTGCTCGCGATCAAGGATACGATCGAGAGCGACGCGCGCATGGAATCGAAACACAAGAAGGCCTGGGTCGATCACCTCGTGACCGCGCGCAAGGAGTTCTACAACCGCTGGGTCAAAGAGGATGTGCACCGCGCGATGTTTGCCTCGTTCGAGGCAGAGGCGCAGCAACTGCTCGAGAAGTATCTCGATGAAGTGGAGGCCTCGTTGGACCACCGGCAGGTGACGGATCCCATTACCGGCGAGACACGCCCGGCCGACGAGCGATTTTTGCGCTCGGTGGAAGAGAAAATCAAAGTGTCTGACTCGGGCAAGATGTCGTTCCGCCAGGAGGTCGTGCGCAAGGCCATGGTCGCCTTCAAGGCGGGCGAGAAGTTCAAGCTCGCGAGCCACGCGCGCATGCGCGAGGCCATCGAACAATATCTGTTCGAAGAGCGGCGCGATGTGCTGCGGCTGGTCACCTCGACAGCACGACCCGATGATGAGGCACGACAGAAAATCTCTGTCGTTCAGCAGCGCCTGGTGAGCGAATACGGCTACGACGAACACAGCGCCAAGGAAGCTTTGAGCTATGTAACAACGCTACTCGCGCAGGAGTAGCGTCCTTCAAGTCTAAAGTTGCGCGCGGCGCGCGACAGGAGTATCACTAGAGCCATGCCCGAGACCAGCGATAAGCCGGCTTCTGATGCGGCAAAGTGGTATGACCTGTTTTCGCGTGGTGCGCGCGACTGGCTGCGACACGACGAGAAAGTCCGCGAGTCAGTTCGTAAGCATCTGCCGCAGATAATCTCCGGCGCTGATGTCATCAATGAAGGCGCGCGCACGGTGCGCGTCCCTGTGCGGATGCTGGAGCACTATCACTTCCGGCTCCGCCGTCCTGAGGAACAACAGGGCGCGGGCCAGGGAAAGGCCAAGCCGGGCGATGTATTTTCCGACCCCTCCAAGCAGCGCGGCCCGGGCGAGAAAGGCCAGGGCGGCCAGGACGAGGGTGAAGTCCAACTCATGCTGGAATTCAAAATCGACGACATCGTCGATTGGTTGTGGGAGGAGATGCAGCTTCCCAACCTGAAGGCCCGCGTGGGTCCGTCCGAGGATTCGGACTGGGTACGGGAAGGTTACGATCGGCGCGGAGCCCGCTCGCGTCTTGATCGCCGCCGCTCGTTCAAGGAAATGGTGAAGCGGCGTGGCAATCCGGGCGCGACTCCAACATTCATTGATGAGGATCTGCGCTACAGGCAGCTCGCGCGCCGGCGCCAGCCCGCTGTGCACGCGGTCGTGTTCTTCATGCTCGATGTCTCGGGCAGCATGTCGGACCGCGACCGCAAGTTGGCGAAAACCTTCTTCTTCTGGGTGGTGCAAGGGCTGCGCCGCGAATACCGTTCGCTGGAAACAGTCTTCGTCGCCCACACAACCGAGGCCTGGGAGTTCAGCGAGCCGGAGTTCTTCCAGGTGAGCGGCACGGGTGGAACCGTCTCGTCCACCGGATTCAACAAGGTGCGCGAAATCATCGACGCGCGCTACAACCCCGGGCGCTGCAACATCTACTTGTTCTACGCCTCGGACGGTGACAACTCGGTGAGCGACAGCGCCGAGGCCCGCGAGACCCTCTCGTCAATTACGGGCGATGCGTGCTTTACGGGTTATGTGGAAGTCTCGTCCGGGCTGTCGCGTCAACTGGCCACCGAGACCGGGCGACTGTTTGCCGAGCTGTCCACTGCGGGTTGCGCCGCCGGCAGCTACGCACTGAATGATTTCGATGATGTCTGGGGCGCCGTGCGTCATTTCTTCAGCGCCGAGGCCAAAGCGCTGGATGCCACGTAGTTACGACCCATTACCGCGAGACTCCCTACGATGACCGACGACTGGAAGAATTACACGCAACGCATCGAGGAGCTCGCAGCACGTTCGGGGCTCAGTTTTCATCCGGTCGAGTTTGAGGCCGTCCCCGACTCCTTCATGATGGAGATTGCCGTCTACGGCTTGCCCGTGCGGATGCCGCACTGGTCGTTCGGGGTTCGGTACATCTATCAGCTCATCCAGCGTCACATGGGCAACTCCCGCCTCTTCGAGGTGGTGTTTCCCGGTAACCCGGGCCATGCGTATCTGGCTGCAAGCAACGGTCTCGCTGAGAACATACTCGTCACGGCCCACGTGCTGGGCCACGCGGATTTCTCTCGAAACAATCTGATGTTCCGACGATGCCAGGGGCAGGTTAGCGAGCACATCGTCGAGCACGCGGCCAACCACGCGCGCCAGATCCAACAGGCGATTGAGCAACATGGGATGCAACGGGTTGAGGCCGTCCTGGATGCGGCACTCGCGTTGGAGCAACACATCGACGTCGATCAGTCGCTGCGACGCGAGCGCTATCCTGAATACGCTCCTGAGCCCAAGGCGCTCGTCGACGACGATTTCCGCAAGCGTTTCGCTCAACTCGATCCCACTGCCGCGAGCACGGGAGTGGAGATCAAGAAGCGTGCACCCGTTCCGCCCCATCCGGAGAGAGATCTCCTCTGGTTCGTGGCCAACTACGCGCCGGAGATGGAGAGTTGGGAGCGGGACATCTTCCTCGCCGTGCGCGAGGAGTCGTTCTACTTCTACCCGGTCTTTGCGACCCAGATCATGAACGAGGGATGGGCCTCGTACTGGCACGCGCGGTTGCTGCGTGAAGCTGACTTCGTGCCCCAACAGGCCTATGTCGACGCCATCAAGTGTCACTCAGATGTGGTGCGACCCGTCGCAGCTGATCAGCAGGTTGCGCTGCATATCAACCCGTACCACCTCGGGTTTGCGATGTGGGAAAAAATCGTCGAGCGGGACGGGATGGATGCGGCCCGCCACATCATGGAGCAGGACGATGACTTCGGCTTTATTCGCAATCACCTGACCCGCGACCTGGCTGATGAGTTGGAACTGTTCCGCTTCAGTGCGCGCAATGATGGCCACGTCAAAGTGCTCGACCATGACCTCGGCGCTTTGCACGAGGCGGTGCTCAGTCCCAAATACAACTTCGGCGCGCCCTCCGTTTCCGCGAGCCATATTCGCACCGACGGGACGCTAGAGCTGACTCACGACAATTCAGTCGACGGCCGCGGACTGGACCTCGAACGCAGCCGTCGCGTACTCGACTACGTGCAACGCGTCTGGCGTCGTCCGATCGTGCTGAATACGGTGAACCAAGCGGGTTCCACCCTGGAGCTCACCGCGCCGTAACGTACGCGTAGACCTCGCCTCATTCGTGAATTGAGGCGCTGGTGCGGGCGGCGCCTCAATCGATGAGGCGTTTCCGGGACCGTCCGTTAACCCGTCCATGGGGGACGGCGGGAAAACTTCTGCGCTCTCATGATCGCGCAGAAGCCCCGGGGTTTGCCTGACTGGCAAACCCGCTCGTCGCTGCGCGCCGAGCCCTGTTTTTCACGCTCCCGAAAACGCCTCATCGATCGAGTCCCCGCCGACAGGCAGTGCCGTTCACGAATAAAGCGAGCCTACCGCGCCGGCCCCTTATCCGCCGAGGGCGCGGCGGGCGCAGAGTCACCGCCGCCCCAATCCTCCTCCTCCCCGGAGGTGACAATCGAAACCGGGTCGCTGGCCGGGAACGAGTCTTCCAAAGCCTCGTCCAGCTGCTTCTGTACCTTGCGGCGCTGCCGCTCCGCCTCTTCCGGTGTCATTGGCTCATCACCTTTGTTGTCTGGACCTATGTTGTCTGGGGCGCCCCAGGCGCCACCCGCAAGAGTAGCCGGGCTGGGCGCCCCCGCAAAAACCGCGCTTTTTTTGCCGGCGGCAAAGGACCCGGGCTCCGCGCGGCCAGTCCCTGGCTAGGGATAGTGCCGCGCCAATCAAATCATCGTATCTTTTTCGGGTTGGAGGGGCGGATCGTGAATCTGCTGGTCGGGTGACGGCTGCGGGTCGCCCGGAATGGGCTCCGGGTCATCGGCGGGGGTGATGGGCACGGGGGCAGGCTCGGGTTTCGGTTGCGGATTGGGCATGTTCGTCTCCGGGAGTACACTGTCTCACCAGCATCCTGTGTTCCTTCGGGGGCGTTCGCCATGGCGTATACGACTCAAGGGATTCGGAACGTCGGCCTGGTCGGTCAGGCGGGCGTGGGTAAGACATTGCTGCTGGAATCCCTGCTGCTGCAGGCCGGGGCCGCGACCCGCAAGGAGCCCAAGCTCCAACATACCCTCGATACCGCCATCTTCGGTTTCGACCATGGCGATACACACGTCAATCTCATAGACACCCCGGGGTATCCCGATTTCCTGGGCCGCACTTTTTCCGTGCTGGAGGCGGTCGAAACGGCGGCCGTGGTGGTTAGTGCCACCGCTGGCGTCGACACCGTCACCGAGCGACTGATGGAGTTCGCGGGGGATCGCGGGCTGTGCCGGTTGGTGATCATCAACAAGATCGACTGCAGGGACGCCAAGCCGGCCGAAGTATTGCAACGAATCCGCGATGCCTTCGGAGCGCAATGCCTGCCCCTCAACCTGCCCGCAGACAACGGAACCGCGGTCGCCGATTGTTTCTTCCAGGCCGCCGGCGGTGCCACGGATTTCTCGACCGTGGAGGCGGCGCACACCCAGATCGTCGACCAGGTCATCGAGTTGGATGAGCGCCTGATGGCGCTGTACCTCGAGCAGGGGGCGGAGGTTTCGCCGGAGCAACTCCACAACCCTTTTGAGCAGGCCCTGCGCGAGGGCCATCTCATACCGGTGTGTTTCGTCTCCGCCCAGACCGGGGCCGGGCTGCCGGAGCTGCTGCGCATTTTTGAGCGACTCATGCCGAACCCGGCGGAGGGCAACCCGCCCCCTTTTCTGAAAGGGCCGTTGGGCGATGGCATGCAACGCGTACAGGTTTTCCCCGACCCTGACAAACATGTCATCGCCCACGTGTTCAAGGTTGCTATCGATCCCTACGTGGGGAAGTTGGGCCTGTTGCGAGTACATCAGGGCACGCTGCGGCAGGGAAGTCAGCTGTTTGTCGGTGACGCGCGCAAACCGGTCAGAGTGGCGCATCTGTGGCGGATATCGGGTAAAGACACGACGGAGATATCCACGGCGATTCCGGGTGATTTGTGCGCTTTGGCCAAAATTGACGAGCTGCATCTGGATGCGGTGCTGCACGACTCGCACGACGAGGATCAATATCACCTGAAGGCGGTGAAGTTCCCGCCGCCCATGCTCGGTATCGCCATCGAGCCGGAGCGCCGCGGGGACGAACAGCGGCTCGCGGACGCCCTTCACAAACTCCTCGCTGAGGATCCGTGTGTCCGGATCGAGCATCATGCGGCCGTGAATGAGACGGTCCTCTATGGGATGGGTGAGTTTCACCTGCGCGTGTTGCTGGAGCGGATGAGCGATCGGTACGGCGTGCGTGTCAAAACTCGACCGCCGAGTATTCCTTACCGTGAAACCATTACCCGCTCGGCTGAAGGGCATTGCCGGCACAAGAAGCAGACCGGGGGCGCGGGACAGTTTGGGGAAGTGACGTTGCGCGTGGAAGCGCTGGAGCGCGGGCGCGGGTTTGAGTTTGTTGACGAAGTGGTGGGCGGGGCGATTCCGGGGCAGTACATTCCGGCCGTGGAGAAGGGTGTGCGGCAGGTTTTGACCGAGGGTGCGCTTGCCGGATTTCCGCTACAGGACCTGCGCGTGACCGTGCTCGACGGCAAGCACCATCCGGTGGATTCGAAGGAAGTCGCATTCGTGTCCGCCGGCCGCAAGGCGTTGCTCGATGCGCTTCACAAGGCAGGTCCCATCGTCCTCGAGCCCATCGTCCACGTTGAAATCACTGCACCCTCCAGTGCAATTGGCGACATCACCGGTGACCTGGCGACGAAGCGCGCCCGTATCAACGGCAACAATGCCCTTCCAGGTCAGCGCGCAACGGTGAGTGCGCTCGTGCCGCTGGCGGAGGTGTCAGAATATCAATCGCGGCTCAAAGCCCTCACGGGCGGTGAGGGGGCCTACGCGATGGAGCTGAGTCATTACGACCCGGTCCCCTCGCGCAAACAGGAAGAGCTGATGGAGGCCTACCGGCCCCGAACCGACGACTGAGCGGTTTTCCCCCTTCAGGGAATGACGGTGTTGAAGTGGGGAGGCTGGCGGGCGTGAGCGGCCTGTTCGAAGGCATACGCGTAGGTGATCAACTTGGGCTCACTCCACGCAGTTGAGACGAGCGACAAGCCAACTGGCAACCCGCGGACGAGACCCATCGGGACCGTGATGTGCGGATATCCGGCTACGGCAGGTGCGCTGGAGGTGCCGCCGCCCAGGAAGTGATCGCCATTCACCCAATCGGTCGTCCAGGCGGGACCCATCGTGGGCGCCACGAGCGCATCGAGATGGTCCTTCTCGAGTGCCGCGTCGATTCCTTCAACGCCGGCTAGACGTTTAGCGCGTTCGTGGACCTCTACGTACTCCGGGCTGTTGAGAGGCCCCTTGGCTTGGGCGCTCACAAAGAGTTCCTGGCCAAAAATCGGCATTTCCCGGTCTTTTTCGTTCGTGTTGTAAGCGATCAGCTCCGCGAGCGTCCGAGGAGTTGCCGCACGTTGGGCCAGATAGCGATTGAGCCCGTCCTTGAATTCGTAGAGCAGAACGGTTTGCTCGTCCGAATCAAACTTGCCCTGCGTCGGTATGTTGGCAGGATCGACGATGATCGCGCCTTGGGAACGTAGCGTCTCGATAGCACGCTCAAACAGGGCGTCAACTTCGTCGTGAAATCCGGCGTTCTGCCGCATGATTCCGATTCGGACACCCTTGAGCCCGTCACGTTTCAGAAATTGCCGATAGTCCAGCGGTGGACGTGATTGCAGGGGTTCGGTGGCCGGATCGTCCGGATCGTAGCCCGCAAGCACAGTCAGCAGGATCGCGGCGTCGGTCACGGTGCGGGCCATGGGTCCCGCCGTGTCCTGGCTGGCTGAGATGGGGATGATTCCGGAGCGTGAAACGAGCCCCACGGTGGGTTTGATTCCAACCAGGCCGTTGGCGCTGCTCGGGCAGACAATGGAACCATCAGTCTCCGTTCCCACCGCGACCACGGCGAGATCAGCAGCGATGGCGGCTCCCGATCCGGAGCTCGATCCGCAGGGATTCCGATTCAGTGCATACGGGTTGTGTGTCTGTCCGCCGCGTCCGCTCCAGCCGCTCGAGGAGCGCGTGGAGCGGAAATTAGCCCATTCACTGAGGTTGGTTTTACCGAGGATGAGCGCGCCGGCTTTTCTGAGTCGGCTGACGATGAAGGCATCGCGCATCGGTTTCGAGCCGGTCAGGGCGAGTGACCCGGCAGTAGTCTGCATCGCATCCGCTGTATCGATGTTGTCCTTGATCAGAACGGGAACGCCAAACAGCGCCTGGCGATGGTCAGCACCGGTTTGCAGGGCCGCGGCGATCTTCGCGGCCTGCGGGTTGATTTCAATGATTGCGTTGAGATGGGGCCCACCCCGATCGATCGAGTTGATTCGACCTTCGTAGTGCCGCTCCAGCGCGGGAACGTCAAACCGGCCTGCGGTCAGCGCCTGCTGGATTTCGAGGATCGAGGGTTCAGTGGGAACGGAGTCGCGCGCGCCGCCGTCGGCCGTGCGCGTCGCGCCTGTGGCGGTCGTGCCCAGGGCGACCTCACCGAGAATGAAAACAAAAACGCCGCTCAAGCGGACGAATCCGATTGAGCGGCGGGAGCGCCCCGTGAGGGGCACTAAACAGCGAGGGGTCAGAACTTGTATTTGAGGCGAATGTTCCAGAAGGCACCGGGTAGATCATAGGTGCCCGCATCATAACCGTTCAGGGTGCAAGTCAGGCAAACCGGCGGATTGACACCGAACAGGTTGTTCACGCCGCCGATGACCGACAGACCCTTCAGGCGGAAGGCATCGGTGTAAGCGATCGACAAATCGTTGTAAGTCGTGGCCTTGAGGGTGTTGACTTGAGTTGCAACCACCGCCGAAGTGGTCCCCGTGCAGGCACCGATGCCCGGGCCCGTGACCGCCGCGTTGCTGCAAGCCTCCGTTACGGCGGAAATGTAGCGGACAGTCCAGCTGAAATTCAAGTCCGCAAAGCCGTAGGCGATCGTCGCGTTCATACGGTATCTGGGAATCGAGCTGTTGGTGACCTCGACACCGACTGTACGTTGGGCAACATCGCCCAACTGGTCGATCGCGCTGTAATGGTTCACGCGGGTGACCATGACGTTGGTCGACAGGTGGCCGAAGGGCAGTGGCTTGGAAAACCAGTTGAACTTCAGGTCTTCGCCATCCGTCTGGATGTGTCCCAGGTTGGCCAGGAAGTTCTGTGGAGGATTCAGATTGCCGCTGGCCTGGCGAGTGAACAATGAGCACAAGGTCGGGTCGGTGCCACCCGTGGCAATGCAGTTGTTCAGCAGTCCCTGCAGGTCCTGCGCCTGGATCGCGCCCTTGATCAGGTCGTGGTAGTAGGTCACTTCCAGGTTCATCTTTCCGGTCCACAGGATGTCCTCGGCCCAGCTGGCGTTGTACACGATGCCGGCCGTGTAGCTGTCCGACTTCTCAGGCTTCAGGTTTGGATTGCCGCCCGTGAACGTCGTGATCTGCGTGTTTGCCTGCACGAAGCCGTTCGGAACGCCCTGCGCCCGGCAGGCCTGCGCGACCGCCGAGTTGTTGCCGGGAGTGACCACCGCGCCGGATGTGGGTCCGCACGGATCAACCAGCGTCGGGGCATACTGAGTCAGGCCGTACAGCTCGCCGATGTTGGGCGCCCGGAAACCGGTGGAGTAGGTCCCGCGGATACCCAGGTCCTCAATCGGCTGCCAGCGCAACCCGAGCTTGTAGGTCGTTGTGCTGCCGAAGTTCGAGTAATCGGAAAAGCGCACGGCGCCGCTGGCGCCCAGCGTGGGCAGCACGGGCGCGCTCGCCTCCAGGTACCCCTCATTCACGTGATAAGTAGCATCCACGGGAGATGCGAACGAGTCCTGCGACAGTCCCTCGGTGCGCAACGGATCCGGGTTGAATTTACCGACGTACTGACGGTGCTCGCCACCGATCGCGATGCCGACCGGCCGGTCCTGGATGCTGAAGGGGCTACCGGTGATGTTGGCCGACACGACCTTCAGATCCTGCGTGCTGGCATCGTGCTGCGTCGCTTCGACGAACGCCAGTTGCTGTTGGGTGATCGGGCGACCCTGGCCGCCGAACAGATCGAGCGGCACGCAGTTCGGGATCGTGGCGCAGATGGCCGGATCGCCGAGCGCCTCCTGCAGAGCGCCCAGGTTGTAGCCGCCCGTGAACGTCTGTTGGGCGCGGTTTTCGCTGTCAGCGAAGTTCACATCCCAGTGATAATCGGTGTTCGCGATGGCAAACTTGCCGCGGAAACCGCCACCGAAGTACCAGGTATCGACGGTCTGGTTGAAGATGCGCGGGCCCGCTTCGAGCGGCCGCCGGGTCACGAACCCGAGGTTGCTGGCGGCGTTGAGATCGATTCCGAATGGATTATAGGGATTCGCGCCGGAGATGGAGATCCTGTCGGCCAGGCCGCCGGTGCCGGCATACGGACCAACAAAGATCGGCTCGGGTGCTGCCTGATTGGTGGAGTCGCGGGTGTTGTACATTGCCTTGACGTACGCCTCTACATAATCGTTCACCGTATAGGTCATGTTGGTGAAGATGGACTTGCGCTCCTGCGGCGTGAGCAGCAGGTTGTAGGGGGCGAAGTTGAACCGGTCGGAGTTGCCGAAGTCGTGATACGTGCCCGCGGACGGGTTATCGGGATTCCAGACCGGAGTAGTGGTCCCGTTGTTCAGGGTGAGGTTGTAGTAGTTCTCCTGCCCGGCGTCGCAGCCGCCGATGCCGGTCGTTGCCCGTCGCGGATCGCAAAACGTGAAGCGGCCCTGAGGCGTTGCCGAGCTGCCCGCCGCGAGTCCTGCATAGGGCTCCGGAAAGGACGACTGCCACCACGACGACGAGCTGATCGAATTCTGCTTGTAGTACTCGGCCGTCGCCATGCCGGAGAACCGGTCGGACGACCCGCCGATGGTCACGCTGCCTTCCGTTGTCTGGCCCCCCTTGCCGTAATCACCGGTGTAACCGTTCAGCTCGACGCCATCGAACTTTTTCTTGGTGATGACGTTGACCACACCGGCGATGGCATCCGAGCCATAGATCGAGGAAGCGCCGTCTTCCAGCACTTCGATGTGATCGATCATTGCCATCGGAATCGTATTCAGATCGGCGCTGCCGCTGACGCCCGACGCGGAGGATTCGTTGACCCAGCGGATTCCGTCCACCAGCACGAGCACGCGCTTGGAATCGAGGTTGCGCAAGCTGACCTGGGCCGAGCCGGCCCCGATGCCGCCGCCATCCGGCGGATAGCCGAAGTTGCCGGAGGAGTTGAACTTGGAGTTCAGGGCCTGGCCGCCCGTGGTCAACTGCTGTAATAGCGAGCCGACGTCAGCAAGGCCGGTCTTCTCGATCGCTTCAGTACTGATGGTCGACAGCGGCTGCTCGCGCTGCGCCTCGGTCTGGTAGATGCGGGAGCCGGTCACTACCACCTCCTGCGGGGCGGTCTGACTGGTGTCCGGCGCGGCCTGTGACCAGGCGGTTCCAGAGGCTCCGACAGCTAGTAGCGATACAGCAACAGATGAGACCTGAATAGTCGAGACACGGACCTTCATGCCACCTCCCATTTGAATTTAGTTATTGCGCTCGACCCGGTAATTCCAGCTCGAAACTCACTCGACTGTAGGTCGGTTATGTATAGATGTAAAGCATATGCTGCACCTGCATCGCAGGCATTTCAGCGTCGTAAAAGTACAACAACTAGAGAAATTTGAAGATTTCGCAGTAAGCCTGAACGAGTGTCAGCGGATGCGAAAAAATCTGGCGGCGTGGTGACCGTCTGGGCGGCCGCAGCTGTATCGCTCACACCACAAACTATCCCAAAGACCTGGGTCGGAGTCGCCCGTCGGGGCGCCGCAACATGTGTCGGGCTGTAAGCAGGTGTTTCTAATATTGAGGTCTAAATAGAAATCGATATACACTCGGACACTTGCAAAGCCTGATTCACATTTCTGTTGGCAACGCCACAATTACTCAGAATCCGGCCGAACTACTGTTGCAGAAATACAGCAACGAGCGCAGCTACGGGGGCATGTTGCGGCGCGCTGCCCAAAACACCATTCATTGGGGAGATACCATCCATGATCCTGGAACTTAACCGGACCGTACGCCAAGCAGTGCGTCGGGCCCTATGGGCCGGCGGTGCCTTTGCCGTAGGCATAGCTGCCCAGTCGGCCCAGGCACAGACGGCTCCGACACGAGTCGCTGCGGCCGACGACACCACACCTCCGTTGAGTGAGGTCGTAGTGACGGGTTCGCGCATTGCTTCACCCAACCTCGATTCCATTAGTCCCGTAACCGCGATCTCGAGCGAGGAAATCAAGCAAACCGGCACCACCCGCGTCGAAGACCTGATCAACAGTCTGCCGCAGGTCGTCGCCGACCAAGGCTCGGGGCTGTCGATGGGCTCCACCGGAATCGCGACCATCAACCTGCGCGGACTCGGTGCGCAGCGCACACTGGTGTTGATCAACGGGCGACGCCTCATGGGCGGCGATCCCGGCGCCGGCGCGCCCGCCACTACCAACCTGGGCTACGGGTCCGCGGCAGACGTGAACCAGATCCCTGTTGCCTTGGTTGATCGCGTGGATGTTCTCACTGGCGGCGCATCCTCCACCTACGGCGCGGATGCGGTCGCGGGTGTCGTGAACTTCGTCATGAACGATCACTTCGAGGGCGTCCGCCTCGATGCGAACGCGGGCATCTACAACCACAGCAACCACAACGGCTACATCAATCCGCTGTTGAGCGCGCGGAAATTCCCGACCGTCAGCGGAACCAACTGGGACGGTGAGAACAAGGATTTCACCCTCATCATGGGTCACAACTTCGCGGATGGCGCGGGTAACTTTGAAGGTTATCTCGGCTATCGTCGTGCGTCGCCCATCACCGCCGATCATCGCGATCACGCGGCGTGCGTTCTGTCCACTTCCTCGTTCTCGCCGTACATCTGCGGCGGCTCGAGCAATTCAGCGCCTGCCGTTTTCCTCGGCTCGGACGGCTTCTCGCAGGTCGCCGCGGACGGTACGCTGGGTCCTCGCTATGCACGGTACAACTACGCCGCCACGCACTATCTGCAGCGCATCGACGAGCGCTACACAGCCGGATTCTACGGCCACCTCAAGCTCAACGAGCACGTCGAGGCGTACACGGAGTTCATGTTCATGGACGACGAAACGCGGGGCAACTATGCGCCTGCAGGCCTGTTTTTCGGCAGCGGCTTCGCGTCCGATCCTACAACCGGCTTCCGGGATGGCAACAACACCCTCAACTGCGGTCCCGGCGGTTACGGCAACGCCGGGATGAATCCCTACCTGACTCAGGCTGAGTTCTCCGGTATCTGCAACTCGAATTCGACCATCGGTCAGTTCTACGACCCGGCGACAGGCGACGTGCAGATCAACGTCGGGCGCCGCAATATTGAGGGCGGCCCACGTGAGGATCAGTACTCACATACGACCTACCGCGGCGTCTTTGGGGCGCGCGGCGAGTTGATCCCGGACTGGAGCTACGATGCGTCGTTCACTTACGGCGGAACGCGCTATACCGACAGTCACCAGAACGACACATCCTCGGCGCTCATGCAGAACGCTCTGTTGGCGGTGCGCGATCCGGTATCGGGGCAGATTGTTTGCCGGGGCCGTCAGTCCGGATGCGTGCCCTTTAACATCTTCAACCCGAGCCTGGGTGTCGATCCTGCTTCGGTGGCGTACTTCTCCGTGCCTTCGCTTGCTCAGGGTAAGTCGCAGGAGGACATCGCCACGGCTTACGTCAGCGGCGACCTGACCAACATGGGCATCAAGCTGCCCACCGCGGATGATGGCCTCAAGGTCGTTTTCGGTGCGGAGTACCGTCGCGAGACGATCCAGTTCCGACCCGACCAGGAGCTCGTCTCGGCCGACCTGTCGGGCATCGGCTCGCCCATTACCGGCTTTGATGCGGGCTATCACGTCTGGGAAGGGTTCACCGAGGCGCGCCTGCCGTTGCTGCGCAATCTGCCGTTTGCGAAGTCAGTGGACTTCGAGACCGGCTACCGCTACTCGAGCTACACGAGCGGCTTCAACACGAGTACCTACAAATTCGGTCTCGAGTGGACGCCTGTTGCCGATGTACGTATTCGGGGTAGCTACAACAAGGCCGTCCGTGCGCCGAACCTGGCCGAGTTGCACAAGACCTCGTACGTGGCTCTCGACAGCGGTACGGACCTGTGCGGGCCCGGGACACAGTACACGGCGGCGCAGTGCGCGCTGACTGGCCTGAATCCCGTCCTGCTGGGCGCGGATGTCCTCCAATCGGCAGCTGGCCAATATAACGGCCAGCAGGGCGGTAACACGACACTGAAGCCGGAGATTGGTAAGACGACCAACGTCGGCCTGGTGTTCACACCGTCCTTTGTGCCGGGATTGAGCGCAACGCTCGATTACACCGACATCAAGATGACCGGCGTCATCACATCCTACGGTCCCAACCTGATCCAGCAGAACTGTATCGCATCCGGCGATCCGAACAGTTCCTGGTGTCAGGACATCCATCGTGACGCCAACGGCACGCTCTGGGCGAGTCCTCAGGGTTACACGGTCGATCCGCTCGTCAACTTGTCGGGCCTGCAAAACAAGTCGGTTGATGTGGGTCTCGCCTACCGCTTCGACATGGGCAGCCTGGGCAAGCTGCGCACGCGGCTCGATGGCACGTACCTGCTCAAGCTGCTCACCACGCCGGGCGCCGGCGGGACCCCGTTTGACTGCGCCGGGAAGTTCGGTCCTTCCTGTTCACCGGTCACACCGAAATGGCGACACCGGCTGACCGCTGACTGGGACACGCCGGTGACCGGGTTCTCCTTCGGAGCAACCTGGCGGTTCTTCGGCAAGGCCGACAATTCGAGGCTCGATCCGAAGAGCCCGGACTACGCGGGCGCCGAGCTCGTCAGCACCGTTGTGCCGCCCGATGCAAGGTTCCCGAACTACAGTTACCTCGATCTGCGCGTCGCGTACGCATTTGACAAGGTGACGGTGCGTGCAGGAGTCAACAACGTGCTGGATAAGGATCCGCCGGCCCTCGACACAGTCAACTCGGGCGGCAACTCGATCTTCGCCGAGAGCAACACGTATCCGTCCGTCTACGACGTGGCCGGGCGCTATCTGTTCCTCAATGCGACGGTAGACTTCTAAAGTCTCTCGTCGACTACGAGTTGAGCTTTTCTACGGCGGGCGCGAGCCCGCCGTTTTTTTGCCGACTCAGTAGCCCCAGCGCTCGATCCAGGGCATCAGCACCGGCAGCGCGTTGGTGAAGTGAGCTTCGTAGTGCTTCCATCGACCGACTGAACGGTTGCTGACCGGCTCAATGACCTGGGCATAGCTCGGAGTATTGATGAAGCCCTTGGTACGCGCGTGCTCCCAGGGTGCCAACATCGCCTCGTGCCGGGACAACTGCAGAAACGCCGCAAGCTTCTCGACTTCCGCGGCGAAATTCGCCGTGAGATCCTCGTACCGCAACTCGTAACTGTTGGGATTCAGCAGCCCGGCCTGCGAGTACCAATACGCGAATGTCCGGGAGTAGGTTTGCGCCAATGTCAGCAGATCACGGCAAGCGAGGGCCAACCCGGGTGCGCGGAAGTGTTGAAAGAAGCAAGACAGCAGAGTGTCGCAGGGATGACGGATGGCGAGTACGATCTGCGCCTCGGGGAACACTCGCCGAATCAGCGGCAGCGCGAGCATGTTCATCGGATTCTTGTCGACGAGACGCCGCCCTGGGGCGATGCGTCCGCGCTCGCGCGCCAGGTCCCAGTAACGAGTGCGAATCTCCTGGAGCGCTTCCGTGCTCATCTGGCCGAGCCCGGTTGGGTAGTGAGTGCCGCGATTTTTCACCTCAGCCACAGCACTTAGTAGAAAGGGCTGCTCGTCCATTGACTGCAGCTGCGGGTGTGCATCGAGTACCTGCTCGAGCAGCGTCGTTCCCGACCGCGGAAAGCCCACGATAAAAATCGGAGTGTCCTGCGGCGAGGGACCGGTGAGGTCCCAGGTCGCAACGTCCTGCGGATCGCATCCGTGTGTCGCAAGCGACCACGGTTGCGATTCATCGACGCTTACTTTGCCGTGCTGCCGCTCCAGGAAGGCCAGTTGGGAAACGTGAGCCCGCTCGACGGCAGCAAATGCCTCGTCGTAGCGGCCGAGGGCGTCACAAGTTCTGCCGAGCGCGTACAGCAGCTTATGCTCGTTTACGAGATCCAACTTATTCGCAAGCGCCAGGGACAGCTGCTCGTATGCCTCCTCATGCTTCCCGGCCCTTTCCGCCAGTACTGCCGACATCAGCAGTCTTTCCGGATCAGTCGCCAGAGCGGCGTCGCGCTGCAGGTGTTGCATTGTGGCATGCGCTTCCTCCAGTCGGTGTAGGCGCTCTTGGATGCAGACGGCGATGAGTGCCGAACGTCCCCTCTGCGGAGGATTGGCCAGCAGCAGCTGCAGTTGCGGCTCGGCCCGGTGCGCCGCACCCATCATGACCAGAAGGAGGATGATCAGCACGCTGATCTGGGGCGTCAGACCTTCGAGTTGCTGCCAGTTCTCCAGGGCAGCGAGAGACTCTTCGACTCGAACCATGTCGTAGCAACATTGCGCGAACGCCCAGCGAGTAGTAGCGTCCGTCGGCGCCAGGGCTACGGCATCCCGCAGCGCGAGGTGGGCCGCGGGGTAGTCGCAACGGTCCATTTGCAGTACGCCGAGGTTGTACAGCAGTACCGCCGACGCCCCACCAAGTCGCAGCGCTCGCTCGAAGGCGGCGAGGGCTTCCTCGTAGCGCCGCGTCAGGCGCAGCACGCTACCGAGATTCTGCCAATGACCGGCGACGGCAGGTTCAACCAGCGTCACCGCGTTGAAGACCTGGACCGCCTCTTCCTGACGGCCCTGCATGGAGAGAATCCGGCCTAGCAGACTCAGAGCACCCGCATGACGCTGATGGGTGCCCAGCACCTGGAGACACTTTGCCTGCGCGACCTGCAGATGACCTGCGGCCATTTCCTGGCGCGCCAATGTCAACAACGATTCGGGTTCAGACTGCAAGTGAGCTCCTGTTTTCGATCCACCCATGGTAGTGGATACTGGGCTATGAATTCGATTGATCCATCCAGACAACGCGCACTGGAGGCGGCTGTCCGCGATCACCAGGCGGGTCGGCTCCGGGAAGCCGCAGCGACGTATGAGACTCTGCTGCGGGCGACTCCCGATGATGCCAATGTGCTGCAGCTCCTGGGGGTCGCGTTCGGGCAGCTCGGAAATCACGAGGGTGCTGCCCTGTACCTGGGGCGCTCCCTGGAGATCAATCCCGATCGTCCCACCGTATGGCTGAATCTGGCCCAGGCACTCCACACCCTCCGCCGCCATGAGGAGGCGCTGAGCGCGTGTGACCAGGCGATTGCATTGGACCCGGCTCTGTCAGGCGCGTACCGCCTGCGAGGAGCGGCGTTTGCAGGGCTCGGACGTCAACAGGACGCGATAGCGAATTATGGTCAAGCTGCGCGCCTCGCACCGAATGACCCAGGGACTTACGTTGATCTTGGAGTTGTTCTGAGCGCTGCGAATCGTACAGCGGACGCACTCGTTTGCTTCGACAGGGCACTCGAGTTGAATCCGAATCTCGCGGCCGCTCACTACAATCGCGCAACTGTGAACGCGAGCCTCGGCGACCACGAGCTCGCGCTTCGCAGTTTCGATCGGGCTCTTGCGCTGCAGCCGCATCATGCGGCACTACACAACAACAGGGCGAATTCCTTGAAGCAACTCGGCCGCCTGGCGGAGGCGTCGCAGAGCTACACGCTGGCACTCGCCACCGAGCCCGGCAATCTCGAAACGCTCCACAACCGGGCAGTTGTTTATGCACTGCTGGGTCAGTATGCGCAGGCGCTGGGCGACTACGAGGAACTGCGCGCGGGTGGCGGCGAGCAGCCGGCCGATCTCGTTGGGCGTGGTGCCTCGCTGGTTGCACTGAACCGCCATTCAGAATCACTCATCCCACTGCAGCAGGCAACCGAGCAGTTGCCTCTCGAGCCGGAGGCTCATATCCAGTACGGCGTCGCGCTATTGCGGCTCAACCGGTATGCTGAAGCGTTAGCCAGCTTTGACCGCGCGCTCCTGATCACGCCAAAGCGCCCCGATGTGTTGACCAACAGGGCCATTGCATTGGTTGGCCTCGATCGAGTGGAGGAGGCGTTGACCACGCTTCACAGTGCGTTGGAGCTGGATCGCGCACCCGCCGATATTTACACCAACCTCGGACTGGTCTACCGCTCGCTCCAACGCAACTATGAGGCCATGGCGAGCTTCCGCAAGACCCTCGAGCGCAAGCCAGGCGATCCTTCGGCCAGCTTTGCCCTGGCCTTCGTCCACCTGACATTGGCCGACTTCGAAGCCGGGTGGCCATTGTATGAGTCGCGATTCGACGAGCCGGCACTCAACGTCCCGAAGCGCGTGTTCCGGGTACCGCGTTGGGATGGCAAGACTTCGCTGGTGGGCAAAACCCTGCTGGTGAATGCCGAGCAGGGCCTGGGGGACGCAATCCAGTTCTGCCGCTATTTGCCGCTGCTCGCCGCCCAGGGAGTCAACATCGTATTTGAGGTCATGCCGGCCCTCGGGGCATTGATGCGCACACTGCCGGGCAACATCCAGCTGGTCGGCCGCGGGGAGCCGTTGCCGCGGGCGGACTATCATTGCCCGCTGCTGAGCCTGCCGCTGGCGATGCGCACCGAGCTGGGCTCGATCCCTGCCAACGTCCCATATCTCGCCGCCGATCCTGAGGGCGTTGCGAAGTGGGGGACGCGGCTGGCAGCCATTCCCGGGTTGCGTGTTGGAATTGCGTGGCAGGGTAACCTGGCGGTGGAACAGCTCATGTGGGCACGGGGCCGTTCAATGCCGCTCGCGCAGCTCGCACCCCTGGCGCAGGTCGCCGGTGTCAGTTTGATTTCGCTGCAGAAGGGTGAGGGCTGCGCGCAACAGCTGCGCGCCGTGGAGTTTCGTGACCGGGTACTCGATTTGGGAGCGGAGCTGGATCGAGGCGAGGATGCGTTTCTCGATACTGCAGCGGTGATCGCCAATCTCGACCTGGTCATCAGCACCGACACGTCCATCGCACATCTCGCAGGAGCACTGGCTCGGCCCGCCTGGATTGCCCTGGCATTCGCGGCCGAGTGGCGCTGGCTTCTCGAGCGGTCGGACAGTCCGTGGTATCCAACATTCCGGCTGTTCAGACAACGGCGGCGGGGAAATTGGCAGTCGGTGGTTGCCCCGATGGCAGAGGCCGCGATGGCGTTGGTGGCCGGGAAGTCGCGCTAGCTGATCCTTCTGACGCGGGTCTTGCGGCCGTGGTCCGCGACGAGCCATAGCGAAGTCAGGGCGCCGTGCTCGATGCGCACGTCTTCGCCCGCCTTGAAGCGGAAAGAAGAAGGCTGGTCCTGGATCCAGGTCTGATCGTTGTCCAGCGAAAAGATCAGCTGGCCGCGGGAGTTTTCCTGCACAGCACGGATCTTCGCTTTCAGTGTCTCGGGGGGAGTGAGGGTGGCCCGCTTCTCAGGCGGCTCGCGTTTTTGCGCGATCTCGGCGGTCAGGCCCATCCGGTCCGCCTCGATCTTCGGCAACGTGTTGTTGAGCGCGTCGTAACAGGCCAGGCGCCGTGTCGCATCCGTTTCGCTCCCACACTTGCGCATTCCGTCGCTGAGTGTATCGGGTAAGGCGAACGCCGGCTGCACAGCTGCGGCCACACATAACAACACCACGCACGCCGCTGAGCGTGTCATCTCGACCCCAACTGCGGCGCTTCCGCGCCGTAATAGCGGCCCATGGCGAGGGTCAACGTACGAACCAGGTCGCGTTCCCCTGCCGTCAGAAGCGGGTTCCAGATATCGAATATCAGGATGATGCGCACTTGGTCGCTGTCGTTCCAGGCGTCGTGTTCGATCGTATCGTCGAATACCCATGCCTTACCCGTCTCCCATTGCCTGACCTGCGAACCCACGCGGAATCCGCAGTTTTGCGGAATCACCAGCGGCAGATGAACTATGGATCTCGTGTTGGTGGTTCCCGTGTGCGCCGGCAGTCGCGTGTGCGGTTGCAACACCGAGAAGTAGGCACCGGGTGCGACACCGGGCACGTCACACAGTGGCAGGCGCTCGAGGATGGCGGCGGTCCTGGGACACCTGGCGATGTGATCTGCGACGGGTAATCCATCGTGCAACAGCGAGTAGGTGGTCCAGTCGGTCGAGTGATTCAAAGGACCCCAGTTCTCCAGTGGAGTTCCCGGCGGAAAGTCCACGTACGGCTTGAAGTCCAGGCGGTCTCGAGCCAACACCTCGAGCGCCTCGGCGCAGATGTCCGCGGTGGCCGCTTCCAGGATATCGAGCCACGGAAAGTCCTCGCGCCGGAAAAACTCGATGGCTGGCAGGTATGGAAACAGAAGGCTCTTCGGCTCACTGACGTAGGTACGGCGCTTACCCAACAGAATGTCGCGGCAGGCTTCGAACCGATGTTGATCGGTACCCGCGTAGCGGCTCAGGGCCGGACCTACCTCCGCCTCGAAGAACGCCTCCATGTCGCGGTGACCGGCCAGGACCACTTCACGTGCGCGCGTCAGTGACGCCGCCAGTTGGGGGGGAACCGGGCCGCCCCGCGCAGCGGATGCCAGTGCCCCCTCGTACAGGATCGCGGCCGATTTCGTCCTGCCGAGGCGCTGCAACACTTCGCCCTTCTGCAGCAGCGCCAGCACGTACCGCGGGTCCAGGGCCAGGGCTTTATCGAGGGCTTCCATCTCGGCTGCCATGTCGCCGATCACGCGACAGGCCCCGGCCAGGTTGATCCACAGAACTTTGGAGCTCGCATCGACGCGCAGGGCTCGCTCACACAGCTCGCGGGCACGCACCGCGTTACCGGTTCGAAGCAGATGGCCGGCGGCCGAATTGAGGACGACAGGGTGTTCCGGCGCCCGTGCCAGGGCCATCTCGAGCAGCTTCAAAGTGGCTTCGGGCGGTTGGCCCCGGGAGGCCTTTTCGATGGCCTCGGCGAGTGATCGAGCCTCCATATCACCGAGGGGAGCGGGGCTGCCGGACTGGGGGGGCGCACTCACAAATAACGGGCTTCAGTGGCGTTTTGCTGACGGAAGTGTACTAGGGAGAAACCGTGACGCATACGATGCACTCGCAACGTAACGTATACGTCGCGAATGGGAAGAAATGCGAGCCAGTGGCACCTTCTACGCCCCTCTGATCGTGGTACGTTGCCCTCGTGCACAAAATCGTACCCTTGGGACTGTTGTTGGCACTATTCGGGACGACCGCGTCGTTCGCGGTGGATGCAATCCCGGATGCAGCCAAGACGGCGAAGGCCGCCGAGGATGCTGCGTTGTTTGCGAGTCCAACCACGCGCGATCATATTGGACGCGTGGTCGTTCCCGTCACCATCAATGGCCGTGGCCCCTTCCGATTCATCGTGGATACGGGAGCCAATCATTCCACCATTTCGCCGGGGCTCGCCCGCACATTGGGGTTGCAACCCGACACGACCATACCGGTTCTGTTGGACGGAATCACTGGGTCTTCCTTGGTGAGTTACGTGATAGTGGACCGGCTGCAAGCGGGCGACTTGACGCTGGCGGAGCAAACTATGCCAGTCATCACAGCGTCGGTGTTCGCTGGAGCCGATGGAATACTGGGTGCTGCGAGCTTGACGACCAAGAGCCTGATGGTTGATTTCCAACACAACCAGGTGTCGATTGCGCGCAATGTTGCCAACGCAGTGCGAGCGCGATCAACAAAGATTCATGCCGCACGGCTGACCTATGGACTCATCACCCTGGAGGCTCGGGTCGGCGGCATTCGTGTTCTCGCTGTAGTTGATACGGGCGCGGAGAGAACTCTCGGCAATCCCGCGCTCCGCAATGCGTTGCATTCCCGGGATCGGCCGGGCGTCGTGGTGCGCGTGACCACAGTTTATGGGGCTACCGAGGAGACGGAATCAGCCGAGATACGGCGCGCGCCGACGATTTCTCTGGACGCCTTGCGGATCAACGACGTCAGTATCCTCTATGGAGACTTCCACATCTTCAGGGTGTGGAACATGGTGGACGAGCCCGCGATGATCCTCGGGATGGACGTTTTGGGCACGGTCGCGGGACTCGGCATTGATTTCGAGCGGCAGGATGTTTATGTGGCGGCCGCATCTGCCGGCATCAACCCGCGCGACCTGACCTCCGGCACCCTCGGGAATTCCATGTCGAAGCGATGAGGTGTCGTACAGTTTGCTAGTCTTCGGCGGCGGGCTTCGTGCCCGCCGTTTCGTTTTGGAGGAGGACGCAATTGTGAGAGCACGCATTGCAGCCGGCGCCATCGTCCTGGGACTTGCCGCCGCCGCGGCTCGAGCGGATACGATCGCCGATTGGGCCGATATGACGACGCGGATTGCCACCGATGGGCCGAACACCATACGGACGATTGCGCTGTCGCAAAGCGCGGTTTACGAGGCGGTCAACGCCATAACCCGTCGCTATCCGCGAGATGTCGTGAACCTCGGGTCTGCAGATGGCGCTTCCATCGACGCAGCAATCGCAGCGGCGAGCCACTCAGTTCTGTTGCACGAAGCGCCCGCGTTGCAGCCACAGATCGAGGCTGCCTATCAGAAGATGCTGGCAAAGATCCCGGACGAGGCAACCCGTCGGAAAGGTATCGCAGTCGGGGAACACGCCGCAGCCGACGTCCTGGCCAAGCACAAGGGCGATATAGGAGACATAGAACCCTATCGGCCACTAACATCACCGGGGGGCTATGTGCCTACGACTTTCCCTCTCGGTTACGCCGTTGCTCAACACAAACCCTGGTTTCTGAAGAGCAACTCCCAGTTCCGTCCAGGCCCGCCCCCGGATCTCAAGAGCGCTGTGTGGACGCGCGACTACAATGAGGTCAAGTCAGTCGGTGCGGCGGAAAGCACCGTTCGGACCGCGGACCAGACCGGCATCGGCCGATTCTGGGCCACGGCCTTGCCCGAGGTGCACATCGGAGTCGTGAGCTCGCTCGCGCGGGCTCCCGGCCGCGAAATCACCCGTAACGCGCGGCTTTTCGCGGCCGTCATGGGCGCGTTGAACGACACTGAGATTGCGGTCTTTGAAGCGAAGTATCACTACCAGTTCTGGCGGCCGATTACCGCCATCCGCAACGGTGACCGCGACGACAATCCAGCGACCGAGCGGGATGCCGACTGGGCTCCCTTGATTGTGACCCCCATCCAGCCCGAGTACCCGTGTGCGCACTGCATGATCTCGTCGGCACTGGCGACTGTCATCCGCGCCGACATCGGCAAAGAACCCCTCCCGGTGTTGAGTAACACCAGTAACACCGCGCCGGGCGTGACCCGGCATTGGACCAGCACGGAGGACCTCGTGAAGGAGGTGTCCATAGGGCGCATCTATGGCGGTATGCACTATCGGAACTCTACAGAAGTAGGCGTCAAGATGGGCGAGCAGGTCGGTAAAGTAGTGGCCTCGGCATACGGCATGCGTTGAGGCAATAGCATGGCAGCAGACGAAAACACGCTACGCGCCCTCATCGGCGCCGCCGAGAACGCTATTGATCGCGGCAATTTTGCCGACGCCCGCAAGTCGTTGAGTGACGCGCTGGCCGCGGCGCCAACCAATCCGGAAGTTTTTGCCGCCGCGGGTAACCTGATTCTGAAGTGCGGCGATCCACCCGCAGCGCGGGCTCTGATCGGGCAAGCGATTGCCCTCGATCCACGTAATCCCCGCTTCCGTGTGAACCTGGCGACCGTCCTGCGCGTGACGCAGGAGCCAGCGGCGGAGCTGCAGGCGTTGGATGAGGCGTTGGCGCTCGATCCCTATTACTACGTGGCCAATCTACAGAAAGGCGCACTGCTGGAGTTGCAGGGGAAAAAGAAGTCGGCCGCCGGTGCTTACCACGCGGCGCTCAGCAGCATCAGGCCCGGCAGTCAGATACCGACCGTTCTGCAACCCATCCTGGAGCATGCCCAACGGACCGTGCGCGCCAACTTCCAGGCGCTGGAGGATTACCTGCATGAGCGCATGAAAGAAGTGCGGGCGCGGCATTCCGGCGAAGCCCAGGATCGGATCGACGATTGCCTCGCGATATTCGCCGGCAGGAAGCGGGTCTATAACCAGCAGCCGACGGTGACCCATTTCCCCCGGTTGCCGGCCATCTCCTTCTTCGATCGCAAGGACTTTCCATGGATTGCAGACGTAGAGGCCGCTACGCAGGACATCCGGGGCGAGCTCGAGAGCCTGCTGGCCACCGCGTTGGAGGACTTCAGCCCGTATGTGAAGTACGGGCCCGACACGCCGCTCAACCAGTGGAAGGAGCTGAACAACTCCCGCCGCTGGAGCGCCTTGTTTCTTTACCAGGACGGCAAGCGCATCGAGCAGAACATCGCGCGCTGCCCGCTGACCGTGGCCGCTTTGGCGCGCGCACCCCTGGTTGATATTCCGGCCCGCGCTCCGACCGCGTTTTTCTCGCGCCTGGAGCCGAAGACGCGGATTCCTCCCCATACCGGCTCCTCAAACACCCGGCTGACCGTGCACATCCCGCTGGTGATTCAGCCTGATTGCGGTTTCCGCGTCGGCTCCGAGGTGCGCGTCTGGGAGCTCGGCAAGGCGCTGATCTTCGACGACACTATTGAGCACGAAGCCTGGAACGAGAGCGATCAGCCGCGAGTGGTCATGATATTCGACATCTGGAATCCACTCCTGAGCGCCGCGGAGCGTGATCTGATGAGTGTGGCGACCGCCGGCATTGCCGAATACTTCGACGCGCCGTAGCCGCCTGTTTGACCCCACAGCGTCCGGGTCAGCCGTCGCCGGGTTTGATGTCGAACGCGACGCTCATGCGGGGCATGTCGCCATGAATGGCATTCGTTCCGTGCCACATGTATGAGGGAAACAGCACCAGCCTTCCCGGCTGCGGTTGAATGAAACGCTCGGGGGTAGCGCCGGGAACCTCGTAACGGGGCTCGCCGAATTTGATCCAGCCGGACTGGGCCTTGGGATCGGCGGCTTCCGGCGGGACCTCGACGTAGTACGCCGAGCTGATCCAACCATCGGGATGAAAGTGATTGACGTGATGCCCCTGGCGTCTCAGCCGCACCGACCAGGCGCCGGTGAAGCGGCTTGCACCCTGGTTTCGTCCGGACAACGGGTGTGAGGGATCGTGTCCCACCCTGCGGCGATATTCTTCGATGGGCGCCTCAAAGGCCTGCAGGATGGCTTTCACAGCCGGATTCGGATCGTTGAGCAGACTGCGCGAAGTCTGCGTGCCATGGCGCAGGCTCTGATCCAACGGATGATTGCGAAACGCGTGGCTCTGTGCGAGCGCATCGACCAGGGCCGCATTCAACTCGCGCATCGAGGACCAGCCGCGCGGTGCTTCGAGGTCGAACACGTGTATCAGCCGATCATAGTCATACCACTGCGGATATAACTCGTGGCCCAACAGGCGCGCGGCAGTGGCTTCGTAGGCGATCCAGGCCTGCGAATCGGGCATCCGTGCGCGGTGGGTGCGAATGAAGGGTAGGGCTTCGTCCGCATTGCCGCGCGACAGCATGATGCTGACCAGGCTTTCGAGGATAACTGCATCTTTCGGGGCTGCTGCGGCCGCGTCCAGTGCGAGCGTCTCCGCCTCTTTCAACCTCCCAGCCTCCTGCAGTACTGAAGCCAACATCGCGGCGGCCGCGCCTGCCGGACCTTTGCGTTTGAGCAGATCCCGCAACACGGTTTCCGCGGAATTCAAATCTCCAGAGCGCCACAACACTTCAGCCAGCAGTGACTGCAGTGCGAAGTCCTCTCTGTTTGCCAGGACCGCCGTGTTCAAAGAACGCACAAACGCCGGATCGCCCTGCATGAATCGCACACGCGCCAGTTGTAACTGGGCTTCCACATTGGCGGGCGCGAGTGCGACCGCCCGTTCAAACTGCCGTTCGGCCCCCGAAATGTCATTCATCTCCAGCAGGGCGCGCGCACGATTGAATGCTGTCGCATACCCTTCGGCGCCCAACTTCCCCGCCGTCTGCAAAGCGACCAGGGCCGCGGCAGGTTGCTCCAACTGTGACAGCAGCGCGCCCAGGTTGTGGTGTGCGACGCGATTGTCAGGATCGAGCGCAATGGCGCGCCGATAAGCACTCTCCGCCTCGCCCGGTCGTCCCAGGTGTGTCAGCGTGAGGCCCCACAGTATCCAGTCGTCAGCTGCGGGAGCGGCCGTTGCCAGCAACTCCTTGCACAGGGACTCGGTCTCCGTGAAGCGCCCGAGGTCGTGCAACGTGAGCACCAGGCTGCGCCGGCTGGGTTGATGACCGGGCGCCAGCTCCAGAGCCTGCCGATAGAACTTCTCCGCCTGGCGGAATTTCTGACGGCGGCGCAGCAGGTTGGCGAGGTTGGCATGAAACTCGGCGTGCTGTGGCTCGAGCTGAATGCTCTGGCGCAGCCACTGCTCACCCTGCGCCCAGTCCCCGGTCTCCTTGATCGCCAGCCCCAACAGATGAGTGGCTGCGGCGTTGCGCGGCTCGGCAGCCACGATCGCACCACATAGCGCCGCGCACTCGTTGAACTTCTGTTGACTCAACAGACTCGCGGCGCGCTCGAGGTCAGATTGAGCGGCCATGGAAACCGTTGATTTCGTGAGCGATGCGTTCAAAGACCCCTGACCACCGCCCCCGACTGCTTTGCCGGAACAGCCGCATGTTGGGATACCAGGGGCTGTCTTCGCGCTCTGTCAGCCACCGCCAGTCGGGCGACGTGCTCAGCGCGACCCAGACCGGCACCCCTAGCGCACCTGCCAGGTGTGCGGTCACCGTGTCGGATGTGACGACGAGATCGAGCTCCTGCACGAGGGCTGCCGTATCCAACATCTCCTCGGGCCCCATGTAGTCGGGATCGGCCAGCTCGAGGACGCGGTCGCTGAAATCCACGCCGGCGCGTTGCCGGGCACCCGCACCCTTCTGCAGCGAGATGAGACTGACATTGGGCACTTTCGCCAAGGGCGCGAGCTGCGCGAGTGCGAACGAGCGGCCCCGGAAGCCGCCTTGCTTCTCGGTCTCGAGGTTGCCCTGCCAGCCAATGCCCACCTTGAGGCCGGCAATCGCCCGCAGCTTTTCCCGCCATCGCTTTCGGTCGGCCGCTTGCGCATGCAGATAGGGGACGGGCGCGGGAATGTCCTGCAGGCGGGTGCCGAACAGCAGCGGCAGGCTCAACAGTGCAAGTCGGTTATCGAGTGAGGGCAGCGTCTGATCGTAGGGCAGAATCTGCGCGCTGGCACTCAGCGACCGCATCAACAAAGCGAGCGGCGGCTGGACCGCGAAGGTCACTTTCACACCGCGTGATTCCAACATGGGAACATAGCGGCAGAAGTGGAGTGTGTCGCCGAGACCCTGCTCCGCATGTACCAACACGTTCGTGCCGCGGAGCGAGTCGATATCGGGCATGGGCGGTGCCCGGCCGCCCTGGGTTCGCGGGCGCAACTGGGCGACTTCCAGGCGGGCTTCGTGCAGCGGCAGGCCGTTTGCAAAGTCGCCGAGCGTCAACAGTAGCAATCCCTTGCTCAAGCGCAGCTGCGGCTCGTCGGGCTGCAGGGCCAGCGCACGGTCGAACAGCGCGCTCGCTTCGGGATAACGCTGCAGAACCCTGGCGGTGTTGGCTGCATTTTCGAGCGCCTGCTGATGAGTTGGATTGATTTCGAGTGCCGCGGCGAATTGCTCGGCCGCCTCTTCGGGACGGTCCAACTCGGCCAGTACGATGGCCCGGTTGTTGATGATCTCCGCGGTCCCGGGTGTGATCTCGAGCGCGCGATCGAAGCTCGCGAGCGACTGCGCGTGACGTCCGAGCTTGGAGAGAGTGAGGCCAAGGTAGAAATGCGAGTCTGCATCCTGAGGTTGCAGTTTGATGGCCGCGTCGAAGCCGGCAACCGCCTCGTCCAGACGCTGCAAGGAGATGAGCGCGCGTGCGCGATTGTGTGCCGTCACACCGTCCCCCGGTTGCAGCGCCAGTGCCTGATCGAAACTCGCAACGGCCTCCGTCGTTCGTTCGAGATCGCTCAATACATTCCCGCGGGTGGCGTGGAGGGCGGCGAGTCGGGGTTGCACCGTCAACGCGCGATCGAGACTCTGCAGCGCATCCGGCAACCGGCCCAGGACAATTTCCACCTGGGCCCGGTTCTGCAACGCCTCGACGTGTGCGGGATTTATATCTGTGGCCGTGGTGAGCTCGCGCAAAGCCTCCGGTGTGCGGCCGAGCCGCTGCAGGACCACGCCGAGATCGCTGCGAATGTTGGAATTGCCCGGTGCCAGACGCGCGGCCGCGGACAGCGCCGCGAGCGCTTCGTCGAGCCGGCCGAGCAGCGCGAGTGTGCGCCCGTTCGCATGCGCCGCTGCCACGAAATCGGGTTTCAACTCGAGTGCGCGCGCGAGGTGCTTTGCCGCCTCGACGTGGCGTCCCAGCTCGTTGAGGACGTTGCCCAGGTTGGCCTGGATGCTCGGATTGTCAGGTTGTAATTCGGCCGCGGCCGTGATGGAGCGCACCGCTTCCGATTGCTGTCCGGTCCGCGCCAGGGCCACTCCCAACAGGTGCAGTGCGTCGCTGTTGCGCGGTTCCGCCTCGAGCAACTTCCGGTAGGCGGCGATGGCATCCACCAGCTTTCCTTGCCGGTCCAATGCATAGGCCTGCGCGAGCGCGGGACTGGCCTGTCTCATCGTGTGGAACTCATGGGCTGCGGAGGGTACGTGCACGGCGCGTTCGCCGCCACCCGGTCATTCGCCCTATACTGCTCGGGCAATTCGGCTTGGAACACACGACCCGATGGGACATTTGCGCAATCTTGCAATACTGACGGTACTTGCCGCTTTCTGGCCCGCCTGGGCCGCCACCCCGTCCGTCGCCGAGCTCCTGGCCTGCACCCAGGTGGCCGATGCTACGGCGAGGCTGAGCTGTTTCGATCAGAGGGCTGCCGCGCTCTCCGCGGCCGGTACCGTTGCTGCGCCGGCACCCGCGAAAAAGCTGACTCCCGAGCAGAAGATCGGTTTGACGCGCGATAAGGTGGACGCGTTGGAGACTGCGCCCGGGATCCCGCCGGAACCGCAACTCAAGAATATCGACGCGGCCCTCAAAAGTGTCAGTCGGGACGCGAACAATCGCCAGGTGTTTGTGCTGGACAATGGGCAGGTCTGGCACCAGGCGCAACGCGATCCCGCCTTCAGTGCGAAGCCCGGAGAGACCGTGCACATCAGTGCAGGCGCGCTCGGCTCGTTCTTTCTGTCGACCAATCCTCATACTGCTACTCGCGTGACCCGCGTGCGTTAGGGCCGCTGCCCGAGCGGCGCCAGCGCGGCTTTCAAAGGTCCCAGCCACGGCTCGTAATGCCGCCAGGCGTCCACACCATCCCGGTTGATGGGCTGGCGGACCTGGTCCGAGCTGATGGTGCGCACGCGCCGCGGCGTCTTGTGAAATTCCAGGCACGCCGCCTCGAAGGGCAGCTGCAGGAAGTCGAGCATGCGCCGCACACTGTGCTCGAGATCGGCGACCACGTCCTCGTGCTCTACGCGTAGCACCTTGCCGGGCAGCACCGCGTCCCAATGCTCCATGAGCTCCACATACTGACAGTAATAGCGGCCGATCTCTTCGAGCGAATACTTGAATTCCATGCCACGCGAGAACAGCTGGCGGAAGTTCCCGACACAACAGGCCATGGGCTCGCGGCGTGCATCGATGATGCGCGCATTGGGCAGAATCAGATGGATGAAGCCGATGTCGCGAAAATTGTTCGGCATCTTGTCAACGAAGAAGGGGGCGCTGCCGCGGTGTACCCGGGTCGTCTCCAGATACTCTTCGCCCATCTGCCGGAATTCCCGGGGCGTCAGATCAGCGAGGATCGCCGGATAGCGGGGGGGCTGCGAGCGATCACGATCGCGGAACTGGTTCACCAGCCGCGGAATGTCGGGCAGCTCCAGTGTGCCGTCGACGAGTGAATGCGAGGCGAGAATCTGCTCGAGCAACGTCGAGCCGGCGCGCGGCATGCCTACGATGAAAATGGGATCGGGAGCCGGGCAGCCCACTGCGCGCCGCGACTCGAAAAACTCCCGCGTGCACACCTGCGGCTGACGGCGCATGGTCTC
>JAXDQF010000151.1:0-36017 GCA_034668025.1 Gammaproteobacteria bacterium
AAGTGGTGGGCTCGGGAGCGCCCCCCTCGTTGGCGAGCTCAAATTGAATGTGCTCCTGGTGAATCACCGGGCCATTCACCAGGATCAATGCGCGTTGCAGCAGGTTATCCAACTCGCGGACATTGCCAGGCCAGGGATAGGTCAGCAGCAGGTGCGCGGCATCCGCGCCCAGCGCTGGAATCTGCTCGCCGGGGCGGCATCGCCCACTCAACAATTGCATTGCCAGGGGCAATACATCGTCGCGGCGTGCACGCAAGGGTGCGATCGCGAGGGGGAATACGTTCAAGCGATAGTAAAGGTCCTCGCGGAAGCGGCCGGCAGCGACGTCTTCACGCAGGCGACGGTTGGTGGTCGCCAGAACTCTGACATCCAGAGCAATCGGTGTGCGGCCGCCCAGGCGCTCCACTTCGCGCTCCTGCAGGACGCGCAACAGTTTCGCCTGCAGGGCCAGGGGCATCTCGGTGATCTCATCGAGGAGCAGGGTTCCGCCTTGCGCCTGTTCGAATTTGCCCGGATGCGCCGCGTGGGCGCCGGTGAATGCACCACGCTCGTAGCCGAACAGCATCGCCTCCAGCATGTTCTCGGGAATTGCAGCGCAATTCACGGCAATGAAAGGCTGGCGGCTGCGCGGTGAGCAGCGATGAATGAACCGTGCGAGGACTTCCTTGCCCGTGCCGGATTCGCCAACGATGAGGACAGTGCAATCGCTCGCCGAGACGCGGCGCGCAAGCTCGATGAGACGCATCGAGGTCGGCGCAAACGCTACGGGTTCGGGCTCGGCGCGCGTCACGCACGCTGCCACTGTCTGTTTGTCTATCTGAGCTTCAATCATTCAACCTCCCAGCACAGCAGTGTCTGGTTCAGTTGAGAGATTGCAAAAGGCGTGCCTGGTCGTGTTGGGGTGTCAAAGCGTGAAGGCAGTCACAACAGCGGCACGAAAGCGCCGCGCGAGCGTCAATCTTCCGGCGGAAAGTCGCCGCCGACTGAATCAATCCTGCGGAGCGGCCATTCCGAGCTTGCGCATCTTCTCAACGAGCGTCGTGCGGCGCAGGCTCAGAAGTCGGGCCGCCTTGGCAACAGTGCCGCGCGAACGCTGCAGCGCCTGTTCAATCAATTGACGCTCGATGATCAGCAGGTGCTCACGAAGATCGAGTCCGTCTTCCGGCAGCATCGCGAGCGAGTTGCCGGATGAATTCCTGTTGGACGCTTCCTTGCGCTCGGCGCGCTCCAACTCCACTTCCTCGAGGACGGACAGTGCGCGCTCGTCGCTCAGGTGCTCTTCTTCTGCAGGCGCAGGGGCCGGCAGCTGCAATGCTTTGACTTCGAGCGTCCAATCCACCGGTGGGCGGTATTTTGGCGGCAGATCGCGTACTTCGACCACGCGCCCGGCGCAGACGATCGACAGTCGCTCAATCAGGTTGGCCAGCTCGCGCACGTTGCCGGTCCACTGGCACAGCGCGAGCGCTCCCAGGGTGCGGGGCGAGAGTTGCACGCGGCCGCGGCCTTCGGACAAATTGGTTGCTATGCAATCGCGCACCAACAGCGGCAGATCTTCGATCCGCGCCCGCAGTGCCGGCATCTCGATGGGGAAAACATTGAGGCGATGAAACAGGTCCTCGCGGAACGTACCGCGTTGGATCGAGTCCTCGAGATTGCGGTGTGTGGCGGCGATGATGCGCACGTTACAGCGCATCGATGTTTGATTGCCCACGCGTTCAAACACTCGCTCCTGCAACACGCGCAGCAGCTTCACCTGCATCGTCGGGCTCATGTCGCCGATTTCGTCCAGGAACAGCGTGCCGCCCTCGGCGATCTCGAAACGTCCCTTGCGGGCGGAGACTGCACCGGTGAAGGCGCCGCGCTCGTGGCCGAACAGCTCGGATTCCAGCAGGTCAGCAGGGATGGCGCCGCAATTGACGGCCACGAACGGCCGATTGCGACGCGGGCTCAAATCATGAACGGCGCGGGCACAGACTTCCTTGCCGGTGCCGGACTCTCCCAGCACGAGAACCGTCGAATCGTGTCCGGCGACCTGCCGGATCAGCGAGATGGCGTCGCGGATGAGAACTGAGGTACCGGTCGGGAGGCGTGCACGGCGATCATCTAGGGAGGAGATTCCCGGCAATCCCGTATCCGTTTCGCTCCGTAGCAATTCGGGGACGATGACTGATTCGGCTGCCGACATTCACTCCACCTGGTACTTATTTTTGCGTGCGTCTAAGGTCTTATGTTGAGGCGTACAGGGTCTCAAAGCTGTGAGCCGTTCCCCGCTTTGTGAGCGTATGGCAACGCACTGTGCGTGACCTCGGTCACGAAAGGCTCTGCCCGCTCAGCGCCGGGCGATTATTGACCGCGACGTGGCTGTCGAGCGCCGGCAATCTGACGCCGGTGGCGACGGAAGGCGAGTTTCTCGAGGAGATCGGAGACGGCCTCGCCCATCGGCAGGAATTTAACCTTAATGCCGCCCTCGGGCGTTACGCTGGTGACTCGTCCCGCCATGCGAATAGGTTCGGCAAGTGAATCGCGCAAATAGATTTCGACGATGCCCTGCTCACCGGCTTCGGGGAGGGTGCCACTACCGCGCCACATTGCACCCAGGGCGTTAAAGCGCAGGGGTACAGCGGGTGGGCGAGGGCGATTGGAGACTAAGAGTTGTCCGACGAGGTCGAGCAGCAGGTTGATCTTCAAATCCAGCCGCAGGATCTCCGCAGCGTAAGGAGCGTCCTCCGGTTTCTGCTTCTCAATGGGGACGTGCTCTTCCATTGCGTCCCAGGCCTGCAGCAGACGTAGATTTCTCTCGTCAAAGCTCGCTGTGAGCTCGCGATCGATCGCGGTCGCCATGGGACGCCAGACGAGTGGCAAAACGTCCTGGAATGCCAGCTCCTCGTAGAGGACTACTGTATCTGCACCGTCATACATGATTGAACCATCCATGCGTTTTTACGGATCTCGCGCAGGAGATCCGCGACCTCATCCAAGGTCGCGACTGATTTCCGAAGAATGGCGGCCACCAGCTGCCGGGACATGTATTCACACAGATCGTCCAGGTTGGCGGCGAAAGGACCGCCATCTCGCACGTTGAGAGTACTACGAAGTTCGCCGACGATCTGCACCGCGCCTGTGAGCAAGTAGTGCTTTTCGCAGCTGTCTTCTTCGTCCATCCAGTCTCGGGCCTGGTCGATGCGCTGCAGCGCGCTGTCCATCAGCATCAATGACATAGCGCCTTTCTCATGAATCGGGAGGTATATCTGCTGCACCCCCCAGATAGCGGCACCCCGGTGCCTAACTTGAGCGGACTGCCGGGTTCACGGGGGCCAGATTGGCTGCGGTTTCATCCAGGAAGAAGCGGCGGACCAGGATGGCCTGGCGCAGCTTGCCCTTGCGGACATAAGCCTCATACAGCACGTCCTTCATCACCTCGAGGACGATGCCGGCTTCGTAGCTGTCCAGCAGGGGCGGGCTGGGGCGGGGGTCGGCCTCGGAACCGAACAGGATCGTTTTCAGTTTTCCGTAGGTTTCCGCGGTGAGTCCGGCAAGGTCGCGTGTGGTGTTGAGCTCGTCGAAGACCCGGAGCTTGCCGCCCTCGCCGAGATCGGCGAAAACCGCCTGCGCGGCGCGGCGGCACATGGAAGCGAAGGCGTTGAATGCGCCGGCCGAAAAGCACGCCAGGGCCTCTTTGAAGAGAGTCTCCACTTCCTGCGGCAGGTACGTGTATGAAAATTTCTCGCGCGCACGCTCGATCTCCGTAAATTGCGGCGCCAGCTCGACTCGCGAGGCTCCGTACATTCTCACCTGGAAGCGGGTGAACACCGGGGCCCCGCAGGCGTCGCAACTGTATACAACGCCCACCTGCCTGGGTTTCCTCGCCTGCAGCTCCTCGAAACGTGGAACTGCGCTCGGCGTTATGTGTGACACGACCTCGCAGTGCGGACACGTGATGGCCAGGTTCTGCTCCTGGTCATTGATCAGTCGGCTCGCAGAGTCGATGTGTACGGACATAGCGTGTTGGCTTCGCCAGCGCTTGTATTGTTTATTAGAAAAATAGCGGGGGCGCCCAGCCCTGCGGCTATTTTTCGGACATTACTTCGTCGCCCGCAGGCAAAAAGCGTGGCCTTGTTTGACGACGACACGGGCCCGCTGCCCCTGCGGGCAGTCTAGCTGATGATTTGCGCGGCCGACCATCAATCTCGTGAATTACACGTGAATTGCCGCGTTATGTCATCGTGCGAACAGCTCCTTCATGCCGCCGGCAATGAGCACTGAGACATCCACCAGGACTCGCGGCAGTGCAAGACCGCCGCGCGCCACAAGATATTTCGGCTCCCAGACAGGCTCGAACTTGGTCTTGTAGCGCCGCAGCCCTTCGAAGTTGTAGAAGTGCTCGCCGTAACGGAATACGAAGTTGCCCACGCGATGCCATGCGGGCGCCAGTGGATGACGCTCCAGGCCTGCAAGCGGAGCCATTCCGAGATTGAACCACTGGTAGCCCTGCGTGCGGCCCCATTTCATGAGCTCAATGAACAGGTAGTCCATGGCGCCGCGCGGTGCCTCATTGCCGAAGCGCATCAGGTCCACCGACAGCTCTTCCTTGGTGCCCGAGGTCCATAGATTCGCGAACGCGGTTGGATTGCCCTCGCTGCGCACCAGGGCCATGGGAAAGTTGCGCAGGTAGCCGGCGGAGAATGCGCCCACCGAGAAGCGCTTCTCACCGGTGGATTTGCTTGCCAGCCAGGAGTTGGAAATCTTCTCGAGCTCGGGCAGCAGCTCCATGACCTGCTCGGGCGCGAGGACTTCGAAGGTGGCTCCATCACGCTCAGCTCGACGGTGTGCCTGGCGCAGATCAGCGCGAGCTGAGCCTTCGAGGGAGAACTCGGGGAGGGGCACGCGAGCTTCTTCGCCGATCTTCAGCGCAGCCAGTCCGAGGTCGACGTACAGAGGCAGGCGATCGCCGCTGGCCTGGTAGAAGACAGTCTGGCCACCATGTCGATCGGACATTTCCCGGAAGCGCCACACCAGCTCTTCGGCACCGGAGTCCGGGCCGACGGGATCGCCCAGTGCAATCCAGCTTCGGCCGGCGATCTGGTACATCACGAAGGAATCGCCCGAGTCGTTGAACAGCAGGCGCTTGTCGCCTGTGAGTGCGGCGTTGCACACGGTCAGGTCCGACTTTGCGATGACCACGCGGGCGCGGTCGAGGTCTTCGGGGCCGGCCACCGCAGGCTCGGGTTGGGCAGGCCGCAACATCGTCAGCAGCAGGTAGGCGGCCAGCAGCACGACGACTACGAGCGATGCTCGCAACATGCGTGGCGCATCTCCATCGAGCGCGAATGTCCACCAGAGCTCGTCTGAGTAATCAACGTGTCGGTACGCAACAAATCCGATCCACACCGCCAGTGAAATGACGCCGATGATGCTGACGACCCACACGGGACCTACGCGTTCGGACAGGATCGCGGTCGGGCGATGAAACGCGCCGCGACCGAGGGTCAGTACACCGAGAACGACGGCGAGCACCGTCGCCTCTTCGAAGTCCAGGCCTTTCAGCAGGGAGGCGAAGATTCCGGCGGTGAGCAGCCAGAAGGTGATGTGGTAGGCCGCATGCACTCGACGGAACAGCGCCCGCGCCAGGATCAACAGGCCCAGGCCGATGACGCTGCCGGCGAGGTGTGAGGCTTCGACGACGATCAGGGGAAGAAAGTTGTAGAGGGCCTGGAGGCGATCGTCCATGCCAGGTGTTGCGCCCGACAGCAACAGCAGGGTCCCCGCGAAGAAGGTCAGCGCGCCGGCGATCTGCGGCACGATCGGAGCGATATAGATTCCGGCGAGCTCTCTCGCCCGTGCCAGCCTGCCACGCTGGGCACTGACTTCCTTTGTCAGGAACAGGAGCGTCGCAAAGAACAGCGGCACGAGGTAATACACGACCCGATAAGCCAGAAGCGAGCCGAGCAGGGCGTCCTTCGGAACGTCCGGAAGCGTATAGAGGATGACAGTTTCAAAGACGCCGATGCCGCCTGGGACGTGACTGATGATTCCGGCAATCACGGCCACGGCGTAGGCGCCCACAAACGCAATGAAGCTGATGTGCGCATCGGGCGGCAGCAACCACCACAACACCGCGCTGGACAGGCTCAGATCGATGACACTGAGCACGATCTGCACGATTGCGATCATCGGACCTGGCGGCCGCAGGGCCCAACCACGGATCTCCAGGACGTTTTTCGAAAGCGAGCCCCACAGGCCGTAGGCTGCGATCACACTCAACAACAGAAAGCCGACCAACATCGACCAGGCCGGCTGCAGATGCATCAGCGACGATGCCTGCTCCGGGGTAACCAACAGCGAGATGCCTGTCAGTGTGGTGAGCCCGATACCGATTGAGAGGCTGCTGAAGGCGGAGATGGTCGCTACGTCTACGGCGGTGACTTTGGCCGTCGAATACAACCGGAAGCGGATGGCCGCACCGGTGAAGGCAGCGAATCCCAGTGTGTGGCCGAAGGAGTAGGCGATGAACGAGGTAAACAGAATCCGGCCGTAGACGATGACGCGTTGCCGGTATCTGAGAGCCAGGGCGTCATAGGAGCTGAGCAACAGGTAGCTTGCGGCGGTGAATCCCAGAGCCGCCAGGATGTTGACCCGGGGTATGGAATGCAGGTGCTCAAATACGCTGCGGATGTGGAGCTGCTTCAGCTCGTGGTGCAGCACGCCGACCACGGCACCAAACACGACCAACGCCGCCAGTGGCGCTATCCAGCGCAAGCCGCTGCGATCCTGGGTCACGGGCAGTGCCCCGGATGTCGACTGACCAGCCAAGACTTCAACGCGTGAGTGGCTTGTACTTGATGCGATGAGGTTGCACAGCCTCATCCCCTTTGCGGCGCTTGTAGTCCTCGGTGTACTCCTGGTAGTTCCCTTCGAACCACACCACCTGCGAGTCGCCTTCAAAGGCCAGGATATGGGTGGCAATCCGGTCGAGGAACCAGCGATCGTGGGAGATCACCACGGCGCAACCGGGGAAGTTGAGCAGGGCATCCTCGAGGGCGCGCAGGGTTTCGATGTCCAGATCGTTGGTAGGCTCGTCGAGCAGCAGCACGTTGCCGCCTGACTTCAATACCTTGGCCAGGTGCACGCGGTTGCGCTCACCGCCCGACAGGTCGCCGATCAACTGTTGCTGTTGCGTGCCCTTGAAGTTGAATCGGCCCACATAACCCCGAGACGGAGTTTCGTAGTTGCCGACCTTGATCAGGTCGAGGCCGCCGGAGATTTCCTGGAAGACCGTTTTCTTGTCGTCCAGGGCCTGGCGCGACTGATCGACGTAGGCGAGCTTCGTTGCAGGACCCAGGCGCATCTCGCCGGCATCGGCTTTTTCGACGCCGGTGAGGATGCGGAAGAGGGTGGTTTTGCCGGCGCCGTTGGGTCCGATGATGCCCACGATGCCGCCGCGCGGCAGGTTGAACGACAGGCTGTCGATCAGCAGCCGCTCGCCGTAGCCCTTTTTCAGGTTGACCGCTTCCACCACGAGGTCGCCCAGCCGCTCGCCGGGGGGAATGTAGATTTCGCTGGTCTCGTTACGTTCCTGGAATTCCTTGGAGGCGAGCTCCTCGTAGCGCTGCAGGCGTGCCTTGCTCTTGGCCTGGCGCGCCTTGGGGTTCTGGCGGACCCACTCCAGCTCGCGTTCCAGGTTTTTGCGCAGGGCCTCGCGCTCGCGCTCTTCCAGCTTCAGCCGGGCTTCTTTCTGTTCCAACCAGGAAGAGTAGTTGCCGTGCCAGGGAATGCCGTGGCCGCGGTCCAGCTCCAGGATCCACTCGGCGACATTGTCGAGAAAGTAGCGATCGTGGGTGACCGCGATGACGGTGCTGGGGTACTCCTCGAGATAACGCTCCAACCAGGCGATGGATTGCGCATCCAGATGGTTGGTCGGCTCGTCCAGCAACAACATGTCAGGAGCAGAGAGCAGCAGCCGGCACAGTGCGACGCGGCGCTTTTCGCCGCCGGACAGCGGGGCGATTTTCGCCTCCCAAGCCGGGAGCCGCAGCGCGTCAGCGGCGATTTCCAGCTTGCGCTCGAGCTCCCAGCCGCCCGTGGCGTCGATGGCGTCCTGCAGCTTCGCCTGCTCTTCCAGTAGTGCTGTCATTTCGTCATCGGACATCGGCTCGGCGAACTTGTCGCTGATCTCGTTGAACCGCTGCACGTTCTTGAAGTCCTGGCCTACGCCTTCCATCACCGTAGCCCGAACGTCCTTCTCGGGGTCCAGTTCCGGCTCCTGTGGCAGATAGCCGACGCGGATGCCGCTCTGAGGCCGGGCTTCGCCGTCGATGCTGGTGTCGAGACCCGCCATGATCTTGAGCAGGCTGGACTTACCGGAGCCGTTGAGGCCCAGGACACCGATCTTGGCGCCCGGGAAGAAGGAGAGGCTGATGTCGCGCAGGATGATCCGTTTCGGCGGGACCACCTTCGACACACGATTCATCGTATAGATGTATTGGGCCATGCGTGAAATCTTGAGAACTGTGAGCGTCGGAGCGAGGGCCGGCATTATGGGGGAGTCCTACCCCGTTGGCGATGGCCGCCGCGACGCGCTGTGCTAGGCTTTTGGCCCAATGGACAATACCAACCTGGGAGTCGTCGTCAGCGAGAGATTGGCTCGCTACGGCTTCGGTTCCGGCCATCCGTTCGGCCCCGACCGCCACGCTGCCTTCGTCCGAGAATTCGAATCCCGGGGACTCAATCGTCGCGTCCAAATGCTCCAGGCGCGCGATGCGTCATATGACGAGATCCGGTCATTTCATACCGCCAGTTACGTAGACCTCGTTCGAGAACGCTCAGTCAGTGGGCAGGGTTTCCTGGATGACGGGGACACGCCAGCGTTTCGTGGAGTTTACGAAGCTGCTGCTGTGGTGGTTGGTGCGACGTTGAATGCGTCCTCGGCAATCATGTCAGGACAGTGCCGTCGGGCATTCGTGCCCATCGCTGGGCTCCACCATGCTCGGCGCGACCGTGCCGCAGGGTTCTGCGTATTCAACGATTGCGGAGTCGCCATCGAGCTGTTGCGGAAGAACTCCGGGCTCGAGCGAATCGCTTATGTCGACATCGATGCGCATCACGGTGACGGTGTCTTCTATGCGTTTGAGGATGACGCCAGCGTGATATTCGCCGACATGCATGAGGATGGCCGGTACTTGTATCCCGGGACCGGCTCTCGTACCGAGACTGGTAAGGGCGCAGCCGAGGGGACCAAACTCAATGTCCCGATGCCTCCTGGTTCAGATGACGCGGCCTTCGACGCGGCGTGGCCACAGGTGATTGCGCACCTGGAAAAGTTTCAGCCGCAATTCATCATCCTTCAGTGCGGTGCCGACAGTCTCGAGGGTGATCCCATTACGCATTTGCGTTATTCGGCCCGCTCGCATGCCAAAGCTGCGCGCGAGCTGGCTCAGCTGGCGGACCGGTTGGGGCATGGGCGCGTGCTGGGGTTGGGGGGTGGTGGGTACAACCGAGCGAATTTGGCCCAGGCTTGGACGGCTGTGGTGGAGAATCTGCTGTAGCTTCGAGCTGGCGTTGCCGGCGCGTCGGCGCAGTTCCGGCGGACTGTCGCGGCTGTTCCGCGGCACCGTGGTGGGTGTTCCGTTTAAGCCACTGAATTGCCAGCCCCCTGCCAACGCTCCCCATCGTTTCGCGGCTAATCCGGTACAATTGACGGCTCGTTTTGTGCCGTTTTCTCATAGGGGCCCCCACGCATGTTCGCCAAGACCATGGATATCGCCAGTTTTGATCCTGAGCTCGCTAAGGCCATCAAAGGGGAACGGCAACGTCAGGAAGACCACGTCGAGCTGATCGCGTCTGAAAACTACGCCAGCCCCCGCGTACTCGAAGCTCAAGGGTCCGTACTGACTAACAAGTACGCTGAAGGCTATCCGGGCAAGCGTTACTACGGCGGATGCGAATACGTCGACATCGCTGAGAGCTTGGCGATCGAGCGTGCGAAGAAACTGTTCGGGGCTGACTACGCGAACGTACAGCCACATTCAGGTTCGCAGGCGAATGCCGCGGCCTACTATGCGTTGATTCAACCGGGCGATCCCATCCTCGGGATGAGCCTCGATCACGGCGGCCATCTCACGCACGGCGCCAAGGTCAACTTCTCCGGCAAGTTCTTCAAGGCTGCCCAGTACGGCATCAAGCCGGATACCGGCGAGATCGATTACGAACAGGTCCAGCGGCTGGCTGAAGAGCACAAGCCGAAGATGATCATCGCCGGCTTCTCGGCTTATTCGCGTGTCATCGACTGGGCGAAATTTGCCGCGATTGCCAAGAGCGTCGGTGCCTACTTCGTCGTCGACATGGCGCACGTCGCAGGTCTCGTTGCCGCAGGTTTCTATCCCAACCCGATCGCGCACGCGGATGTTGTGACCACCACAACGCACAAGACTTTGCGCGGTCCGCGCGGTGGTCTGATTCTCGCGAAGGCGAACGACGAGATCACCAAGAAACTCAACTCTTTGGTTTTCCCTGGCACGCAGGGCGGACCGTTGATGCACGTTATCGCGGCGAAGGCCGTTGCGTTTTTGGAAGCGCTGCAGCCGGAGTTCAAGGAATACCAGCGGCAGGTTCAGAAGAACGCGCGTGCGATGGCTGCGCGTTTGGCTAGCAAGGGCTACCCGATCGTCTCGGGCGGTACAGACAACCATCTGTTCCTGATGAGCCTCGCTGCTCGAAACATCACAGGTAAGGATGCTGACGCGGCCCTGGGTCGCGCCAACATCACGGTCAACAAGAATGCGGTCCCGAACGACCCTCGCCCACCGATGGTGACCAGCGGCATTCGTATCGGAACACCTGCGTCCACGACCCGTGGCTTCAAGGAGGCGGAGATCGAGCAAGTGGCGGACTTCATCGTCGAGATTCTCGACGCTGAGGGTTCAGAGGCGGCTATCGAGCGCGTGCGACCTAAGGTCGTCGAGCTGTGTCGCCGCTTCCCGGTGTACGGGTCGTAAGAGGCCACTGAGGCGCCGCGTGTATTGTCCGTTTTGCGGCAACGTCGAGACCAAGGTAAACGATTCACGCCTCGCGGGTGAGGGGCGTCAGATACGCCGTCGTCGTGAGTGTTTGTCCTGCGGCGAGCGATTCACTACGTTCGAGACGGCCGAACTGGTGATGCCTGTTGTCGTGAAGGCGGATGACGTTCGCGAGGCTTACGACGAGGCGAAGCTGCGCTCGGGGATGGAGAAGGCCTTGGAGAAGCGGCCTGTTGCGCGTGAGGCCATTGATGAGGCCGTGAGCCGTATCACCCACAAGGTGCGTGTCCTTGGGGAGCGCGAGGTTGCCTCGCGTGTGATCGGCGAGTTCGTCATGGAAGAGTTGCGGCAGCTGGATGAGGTGGCTTATGTCCGCTTCGCTTCGGTCTACCGTCACTTCCAGGACGTGGAGGCCTTCCACGAGGAGATTCAGCGGCTTCGCAGCCAGCGCACTGCTTCCGAGCTCGCTCGGGATGGCAAGCGGGGGCTGAAGCGCGAACCTGCTAAGGAGCTCAATCGGGATCAGTTGCCGTTGTTGCCGGCTGATGCGCCGCCTGCGGGGACGGGCACGGGGAGCAAGTAGGGGCGCCGGCCCATGTGCTTGCGCATGCGCGCGGGTGAGGCCGCTGGCGGGGCACGGTGCCTGCGGTGGTGCCGGCCACCGTCGCCAAGGACCAACAGTCTGTGTGTGATGGTTTGGTGGGCCCAAATAGACTAGTGTTACGTTGCGGTGCGACGGGCGCAATCGACGTCGGCGTGTTGCATAACAGGGGGCTCGTCAGGGACGATCGCTTGCGGGTGACGTAATGTTCACTGAATTTGACCGACTCGCGATGACGCGGGCTTTAGCGCTCGCCGAACGGGGTCTGGAAACAACGCATCCGAATCCTCGGGTTGGATGCGTTATTGCCAAGGACAATCGCATCATCGCCGAAGGGTGGCACGAGCGTGCTGGCGAAGCGCATGCCGAAGTTGCTGCCATTCGCTCGGCCAAAGAGCCCGTCGTGGGCGCAACTGCGTATGTAACTCTGGAGCCCTGCAGCCATCATGGCCGCACGCCTCCTTGCGTCAACGCGTTGATCGAGGCGCGAATCGCGCGCGTCGTATTCGCTGTCCAAGACCCCAATCCTCGCGTCAGCGGCCAAGGCGCCGACGCGCTATTGCGTGCCGGCATCACCGTTGAAGCGGGGCTCATGCAGGCCGAAGCAACCGAACTCAACATTGGGTTCATGAAGCGCATGCGCGAGGGGTTGCCCTGGGTGCGTGTGAAACTCGCGATGAGTCTGGACGGTCGTACCGCGTTGGCCAACGGAGCTAGCCAATGGATTACCAGCGAATCTGCGCGCGCCGATGTTCAACGATGGCGTGCCCGCTGCTCCGCAGTGATGACGGGTGTTGGAACGGTGCTGGCTGATGATCCGCAGCTGAATGTGCGGACGCCTGGGTTCAAGGGGCGGCAGCCTTTGCGTGTTGTGCTGGATGCTCGGTTGCGGAGTCCGGTGGGGGCGAAGATGTTTGTGGGGCTCGGGGGCGGTGGCTCCGGGGCTGCTGGTGCCGCGGGGTCAGCCGGGGTTGCTGCGGCTCGCGCTGGAGGTGGCGCTGCTGCCGGTGGTGCGGCTGGCTCGCCGGGTGGCGACGTGCTGATTTTCACGGCAGTCGGTGGAGGCCTTTCCGCTGCGGGGTCCACGCGCTCGGCTACTCCTGTGGGTCCGTCAACGCTCGCTGGTGATTTGGCGGAGTTGGTGAACGCGTTCGAGACTAGTCCCACGTCGGTGGCGGCTCGGTCTGCTGATTTGACGGGGCCGGTGAGCGTGAAGTCAGAAACGCCCGCTTCGGGGGTCGCCGCGCCTACCGCTGCTGCTGGCGCCACGGTTTCCGCTGGGGCGCCTGTCGGTGCCGCGCCCGCGGGAAGTGTTGGTGCTGGCGTTGCCGCTGCGAATGCAGGTGCAGCTGCCGCTTCCGCGCCACCGATTTTGGCGGCGGCGACGTCCGCTGCGGGTGTCGCACCGACTGCGGATGACGCTACTTGGGCGGGCGCCGCTCTAAGTGGCGCGGTTCCGGTTAAATCAGAGGCTAAAACAGGCACAGATGGCAATGGGGCGGCTGCCGTGTCGGATGTGTCAGCTCCGCCATCGATGTATGGAAGCCTGGCGCCGCCAATGGCTGCCGCCTCCAAGGCGGCGCCTATCGTGACCGGGGAGGGACTGTCCGGCACACCGGCGACTGCGGCCGCTGCGCCTGGATCGGTTCCCGGTACAGCGGCATCTGTAGCCCACGCGGCCGCGCCGCCTGAACCGGCGGGAACCAAACCGACGCCTGCCACAGCCGCGAACGGATCGGCTAGCACCACGCCGGGGTCGGCACCCGCTGCGCATGGATCCGCTCCCCTCGCACGGGCTCCGGCGCCTGCGGGGCACGGACCCGCCGCGTCGGGAGCGACAGCTGCCCCACCGGCACCGCCGCCAGCGCCGGTGCCGCTAGGTGCAAATGCCCGAGCGGCCGCTACTACGTCGGCACCAGCAACGACTACCACCGCTACCCCGCCGGCAACGCCGCCGGCGTCCCCAGCGCCTGGTGCGAGTACCCCCGCTGCCGCCGGCGCGAATCAACGCCCGGCGGCACAAATCACTGCCCCGGCGGTGAAGCCGACACCGAAACCCGACTCACCCGCCGCCTTCCAGACCCGGCGAGCAGCGCTGGCTGCGCGCGGCGTGCGAATCGAAGAAATTGCTGCAGACGAAGGCTTCTTGGACCTTTTTGCCGTCCTGAAGAGGCTGGGCGAACTGGAAGTAAACGAAGTGCTCGTTGAGGCTGGCCCTACACTGGCAGGCCAGTTGCTCACCACGTTCTTCGCGGATGAGCTGCTGTTGTACATCGCCCCGAAGCTGCTGGGGCCGCAGGGCCGTCCGCTGGTCAACCTGCCGGAACTACAATCTCTGCAGGACGCTTGGGGATTCTCCCTGTTCGACGCCAAACGGTTCGGCGATGATCTGCGTTTGCGGATGCGTCCGAAGTGACCGCAGCCGACCTCAGAAGCAATTAGGAGCGCAGGTGTTCACCGGAATCGTTCAAGACGTCGGTCGCGTGCAAGTTCTCGAGCCGCGCGGCGGCGATGTGCAGATGGTGATCGAGTTCGATCGCATGGACCCCAGCGGCATTCGCATCGGCGACAGCATCTGCGTGCAAGGATGCTGCCTGACTGCAACGGAACTACTCGGGAACGCATTTGCGGCCGATGTGTCGCGTGAAACTCTCAACCTCACAACCCTCGGCGATCTCAAAGCCGGCACGCCTGTAAACCTCGAGCCATCGTTGAAGGCTGGCGATGCGCTAGGTGGGCATCTGGTGTCGGGTCACATTGACGGCGTTGCTACGATCACCTCGATCGCCGGTGACGCCCGGTCGCAGCGGATCAAAATCTCAGTTCCTTCTGACCTCGCTCGGTACATTGCCCGTAAGGGATCGGTGGCCGTCGATGGCGTTAGTTTGACGGTCAACGAGGTTGACGGTAACGAGTTCGGTGTCAACATTATTCCGCACACGCAAACCGTAACGACGCTGGGCCGATTGGTCGTCGGTGCACGTGTGAACCTCGAGATCGATCAAGTCGCCCGCTACGTCGAAAGATTGTTGCTGGGGTCCTCTACCATCCTCTGACTCGCCTCGAGCGCTTGATATCCCGGCAGAAGGCCGTCTTTCGGTAGTTGGAAGCACGGGAAGCTCCACGATTCTTTAGAAAACCGCTGATCTCGATGCGCGTCCGTCACGCGGACGTTCGCTGCCAATTTACCAAAGTTGTTTTGTGACTCAGTAGCGAGTCAGACGGGGCCTTTTTTTCCTAGCATTGCAAACGTGAGCTCAGGCGTTAATGCCAACACGGGCAATGGGCCGCAGAAAGGAAGGTCTCGGGTGAAGCGATTAACACGGATTGGGACGTTGCTTCTCGTCCTGGTGTTGGCAGGATGCGCGTCGAGCAATTCGGCACGTGCGCCTGATGCCGATCTGCACAAGCTGAAGACTTTCTACGTCGCACGCCTGCCGGCCGATGAGAACGGCGTCGAGAAGTTGATTGCGAAGCGGCTCATCGTGATGGGCTATCAATGCACCGCCGGGGATGCACAGACGCCCGACTCACCCGTCGATGCCATCGTGACCTACCAGGACCGCTGGATGTGGGATATCACGATGTACATGATCAAGCTCGATATTCAAATTCACGACGGCGCGACCGGTGCGGTCCTCGCAAACGGTGAAGTGATTCGCCCGTCGCTGCAGCGTAAGTCCCCCGAGGGAATGGTCGAAGAAACATTGGGAGTGGTATTCAAATGAAGTTGCGAAGCACATGCGCCGTCGCGGCGGTGATTGTCCTGGCGACCGGGTTGACCGGCTGCGCCACGGGCGCGAAATCTGACGCCATGGTTGTCGAGAAGGTTGCGATTGCCCACCAGAGCAGCAGCAATGTGACGGTGGCGGTGTCGGGAGGCAAGTCGACGTCCAGCATGGGCGCGTCGCAGATCTCGGATACCGACTTCGCGCAGGCATTGAGCGATTCAATCTCCAAGTCAGGTCTGTTCAAGGAGGTGATCGCGAGCGGTGGTCGTTACAAGCTCAACGCATTCATCGGCAAGGTGGATCAGCCCATGATGGGCTTCTCCATGACCGTGAAAATGGAAGTGAGCTACACGCTGGTCGATACGCAGTCGGGTAAGACTGTCTGGACGAAGAATGTCGCCAGCGAGCATACGGCCAAGACCAGTGAGGCCTTCGCCGGCGTGAAGCGCCTGGAACTCGCGAATGAAGGCGCTGCCAAAGCCAACATTGAACAGGCGATAACTGACATATCGGCCGTGGGTCTGTGAGATAGCCGAAGTTGGCGCTGAGGCGGCTGGCTGAGCCCGCCGCCTCGTTCTAGGCACGCCGCCCCACCGCGTGGCCCGGACTCAGGTTCTGATTGCAGCCGTTACGAGAGGTAATGCATCGGCCAACTGAGCATCCGGCAGGTGAGTAATACTCGCGCGAACCAGGGAACGCGTGAGGGCAGGCAGGTTGGCCTTCACCGGCAGGAGCTCATCCGCGGATTGCGGGCGGGCGAGCAGGTAACCTTGCGCAAACAGCCCGGGATATCCGACCAGCGGCGCGAGTTGCTCCAGGCGCTCGATTCCCTCCGCCGTGATCTGCAATCCCAATCCCTGACACAGTTGAATGATTGCTTTGGCGATCGCAGCTGAACGGGGGCTGGTATCGATGGAGGCGATGAGGCTGCGATCGAGTTTGATGCGCGTCAGTGGCAGTTGCTCGAGCGAGGCGAGCGACGAGAAACCGGTGCCGAAGTCATCGAGTGCGATTGCTATGCCATGCGCGCGCAGGCGGCGCAGGGATGCGATGGTTGCGCTGCCGGTCTGCAGCACATTCTCGGTGAGCTCGATTTCAATACAGCGGGGCGGCAGTTTGTGCTGTTCCAACAGCTCCTGGACCTGCTCGACAAAGCTGTTGTCGAACAGCTGTCGGGACGAGACGTTGATGGCGATACGCACGTCGGGCCAGTGGCCGTGGTGCCAGCGCGCCGCGGTTTCCATGACTCTGCGCAGCACCCAGTCATTGATTTGCAGAATCAGCCCCGATGCTTCCGCCACTGCGAGAAATTCGCCGGGCCCGGCAAGACGGCCATCAGGGCGCCGCCAACGTAATAGCGCCTCAACCAGCTCAACTTCACAGGTTTGTACGTTAACCTCAGGCTGGAACAGGAGCTCAAATTCACCGCGGTCCAATGCTCGCCGCAGCCCCTGCTCGGTATGGAATCTTTCGGTGGCTGCCTCGAGAAGTGCAGGAGTGAAGAGGGCGAGCTGACTACGTCCCAGGGCCTTCGCTTCGTACAAGGCGGCATCGGCTGCCCGCAGCAGGGCTTCGACATTTTGCGCGTGTTGCGGAAAGACACTGGCTCCTGCACTGATGCTCACTACCAGGTCGCGGCCCTCCAGTGGCATTGGCTCCTGGAACGCTTGAATGAGCTGCAACCCTGCCATGCGGATGTCTTCAATGTGGCTCGCGCTTTCGTACACAACAGTGAATTCGTCACCGCCCAGGCGCGCCGCGAAGCCGAACGAATGGGTGGATTCCGTCAGGCGTTTGGCAATGGTCTGCAACACCTGGTCGCCGAACTCGTGACCGAGGCTGTCGTTCATGTTCTTGAAGTTGTCGACGTCGAGGAAGAACACGCCGACGAGCCGGTTGTCACGGGTGGCCGTTGCTATTGCGGTTTCGAGCAGCGTGAAGAAATGGTGCCGGTTTGCGAGCCGGGTCAGCGGATCGAGTTGCGCCCGCTCCTGGAGCTGGAGGGTTCGTTCGGCGACTTTGGCTTCGAGCAGGTGTGTCTGGTCGCGGGCGGCTTCCTGCGCCACGGCCAGTTGCGAGGCCATGTCGTTGAAGGCCAGTGCGAGGGTGTCGAGCTCGCGGATGCCACCGCGTGGGACTGTGACACCGCTTTCACCTTTGGCGATACGGGCGCTAGCGCTCATGAGGCGGCGAACCGGGCGCACGATGCTGAGTACCGTCCCGGCCGAAATGTAAACGACCAACAGAAGGACACCGCCGCTCAGCCAGGCGATCAGGACTTTGCGGTCGTGCGTTCTCGAGTCGTCGATGGTTGGGTTGATGCTGGTCTGAGCCTGTGGGCCCGCGGGGTCCGACGCCGATGCGGGATCGGGTTCGCCGACGAAGACATGCGCGGCGGTTGCGGCTTGGCTTCCCACGGATGCGACAACACCCTGCGCTGCGGAGCCAAGTGCGCCCGGGTTGGCGACGGCTGCATGCCGCGCCACATAAGTCTCCATCTGCCCCATCCGCCCCAAAATCTGCGACACGGCGGACGCTTCGTCGCCAAACTTCCGGGCGCCATTCTTGCGCTCGCGGTCTATTTTCAGCAGCGCTCGTCGCGCATCCGACATCGCCCGGAGGTCGTCCTGCGATTTCGTGTACCAGTCCTGGCCGTCTGCGCGCGTGAATCCCGCGCGATTCTGCGTCAGGGTTTGCGCGAGCGCGCCTTCGCTCGCGCCGAGCGTGTCGAATGTCGACGAGTCAACAGTGTCGGCGGAGACAAGCTCGACGTAACGGCGGCGAAGGTCATCGAGGTCGCTCGTTAGTTTCACCAGTGACTGGCGCGCAACGACGCGACCGAAGATGTTCCACGCATGATCCAGCGACTTCTTCACACGAGTGTTGAGTTGCTCAAAATGCGCCGAGTATTCAGCCATCAACTTCCGCCGAGATGCCGTCAACTCGATGAGGTCGGCACCTTGCTGTCGATACGCGCGGACAGTCACCATGAATCGAGCAGGCGGCGACTCGCCTGCTGCTGCGGCCGCTGACGCGAAGTCGGTAGCCGCGCGATCCAACTCTGTAGCGAGTTTCTGGTATCGCGCGCTCAGCTCCGTTACATCACCTTCGGTGCTGCCATCAACCGCGCGGTCGATGCGATCCATTGCCCGCTGCACTGGATCCACGCTTGGAAACGGCCGCCGTACGGGTAAGGGTACGGGCGCGGCGGGCTCAACGACGGGAGTTACAACGGGCAGCGGGGCTGCCAACGGCGCGGGCGGTTGCCGGCGAACCTCCGGAGCCGGAGCTCTCAACCCTGACACTTTGCCTTCAACAATCAGGTTGGCCACGACTGCCAGCACGGCAACGGCCGCGAACGAAATGGCCAGGCGGCCCGCAATCCCCAGTTGCAGCGGGCGCGGGGGGCTGGAATCGGGGCGCGCTGCGCGTCGCGTGAACTCGAGTTGTCGAACGGCCGAGACAAAGGTCCCGAGCCTGAGCTGCTTACGGATGACTCACATTCCTCATGGTGTGCTCCTTCCATGGAGGCCGGATGAGAGTGCCCTGCTGGTGGGAACGGAGCGAGCGACCGACGTTGGAATTGTGAATTCAATCCGACGTGTTGGAAGTTACTTTCAACTTCCAGCGACTGGCGCAAGGATTGTCACTGTGGGGTTTATTGCTTAGCTAGAGGACACGTCGCGTTGCTTTGCAGCGAAAAGAAGGCTTTGTCCCCGCCGCTGTGTCGGCGAATGGAATCGGATCGGAGCTGTATAAATTCACAGCCGTATAATAGCCGGCACCACTTACCTTTTCCGAGCGGCGACATGGCTAACGTCTACTCTTTCGCGGGCAAAGGCCCCACCACTCCCGGCCTGAATTCCGTCGAAGAGATCCTCGACGAGTTGCGAGCGGGGCGGATGGTCGTCGTCATGGACGATGAGGATCGCGAGAATGAGGGCGATCTTTTGATGCCTGCCAGCCTCGTCCGGCCGGAAGACATCAATTTCATGGCTCGTTTCGGCCGCGGCCTCATTTGTCTGACTTTGACGCGGGAGCGCTGCCGCCAATTGCGGCTGCCTTTGATGGTCAGCGAGACCGACCGCGAGCGCCGCACCAACTTTACGCTGTCGATCGAGGCGGCTCAGGGCGTCACGACGGGTATCTCAGCTTACGATCGGGCACACACGGTTCGTACGGCAGTTGCGCCGAACGCCAGTCCAGAAGACCTGCGGCAGCCAGGCCACATCTTCCCCATCATGGCGCAGCCTGGCGGCGTGCTGACCAGGGCGGGACACACCGAGGCGGGCTGTGATCTTGCCCGTTTGGCTGGATTCGAGCCGGCCGCCGTCATCGTCGAGATAATGAATGACGACGGCACCATGGCCCGCCGTCCGGAGCTGGAAGCCTTCGCCCGCTCGCACAACTTGAAGATCGGCACGATCGCCGAGCTCATCCGCTATCGCCTGCGAAACGAGCGCTCCGTCGAGCGTATTTCCGAGCAAAGCGTGCAAACAGAGTTTGGTGAATTTCGGTTGTACATGTACGAAGACCACGTTCATCGCGATGTTCACTTGGCCCTGGCACACGGTCCGATCATGGACTCCTCGGTCCCGCTGGTGCGTGTTCATGTCGCCGACACCCTTCGTGACCTCGTGGGTGTTCGAACCTCGACGCGGGCGTGGACTTTGCGCGCGGCGATGGAGCGCATTGCGCAGGCGGGCAGTGGGGTCATTGTGATCCTGCGTGACCACGAGTCTCCGCGCGACTTGGTCGAAGCCGTTCGCGCCCTGGGCGAAACGAACAATCCGACTCTCTCCGCACCGCCCCCGCCGCCACCTGCGGAACCGGCCGGCGGCGTGTTGCGCACCTACGGCGTCGGTGCCCAAATCCTGAAGGATCTCGGCGTGCGGCGCATGCGGGTGCTCTCGGCTCCTCGTCAACTGCAGGGTATTTCGGCGTTCGATTTGGAAATCGAAAGTTACGTTGGTGAAGACGGTTAAACTTCGCGACTATGGACTCTCCACGTATCGTCGAAGGCGAAGTCGTCGCACGCGGCCGCAAGGTCGCCATCGCTGCTGCACGCTTCAATGATTTTATTGTTTCGAGCCTGCTGAAGGGCGCGACGGCTGCTTGGACGGAGCGCGGTGGCGCTGCGGGCGATCTGCTGGTCGCGCGAGTACCCGGCGCCTTTGAGCTGCCCGTGGTAGCTCGGAAGCTCGCGCTCAGTGGGCGCTACGACGCGGTTGTTGCTCTGGGTTGCGTGATTCGAGGCGATACGCCTCATTTCGATTACGTCGCCGGTGAATGCGCCCGTGGTTTGCAGCTCGCCAGCCTGGAAACGGGTCTTCCCATCATATTCGGCGTGCTGACCGTGGAAACGGTTGAGCAGGCGTTGGAGCGGGCCGCCACAACCGAGGGTAATAAGGGCGGCGAGTCTATGGACACGGCGCTCGAGATGATCGCCCTGATGGCGCAGCTGTGAGCGACGAGCCGACAACGACGGACCGGCCCTCAGTGAATGACGGTTCCGCGCAGACCGACCCCAGGCCGGGAGGCGAGACACCTGCAGCCACCACGTCCGCCGGCCCCGAGCTGGCCAACGGCAAACCGAACACAGACTCGCCGGACAGCGCCCCAACAGCCGGTACAGGGGCGATCCATCGCCCATTGGCCGGCACCACGCTCCGCGCCGCATTGTCCGGCGCGAGGCTCGCCAAGAGCGCCGCCGCACAGGACCGAAAGGCCCGCACCACCTTCGTCAGCGCGAAGCCGGGCAGCACCAAGCCGGTTAATCCCGCGGCAGCCAGTGCGCGATGGCCTTACGGCAATGCGCCGGCCCATCCCGCGGTACCCGATGCGCCATCGGCTGACGGCGCCCCGCCGGCCGATCCCGCGATACCCAGTGCGCCATGGGCCGAGGGCATGACGCTGGCCGCCGCGCTAGCCGCCGCCGCCAGGGGCGAGTCCGCCACCGCTGCGAACGCCACCCCGCCGGCTAGTGCCGAAGCAGAGTCCGCAGACGCCAACTTGGTCAGTAGCGATCCCACCGACGTCGACTCCGCGAGAGCCGACCCAGTCGCCGACGAAAAAACGTCACCCCGCGCCCAACCGCGGCCCAAAAAGCCGTCATCGGGAGCGACGAAGCCGCCCGGGTCACAGGCAACCCACACCTTCGCCGCCACCCGCTCCGTAGCCAGAAAACTGGCACTGCAGGCCCTATACCGCGGGCAGTTGAACGAAAGCCCCTGGCAAGACCTGGTACTGGAGTTCGGCGAGGCAGAAGACATGGCCAACGCCGATCGCGAATACTTTCGCGAGCTGGTCGAAGGCGTCTGGGGCTCCCGTCAAGCTCTAGATACTCGCCTGGCCGAGCTGACGGACCGTCCGCCTGAGCAGCTCGACCCCGTCGAGCACGCGGTATTACTGATTGGCCTCTACGAGCTCGGCTCGCGGCCCGAAGTGCCTTATCGCGTATCCATCAACGAAGCCGTTGGTTTGACGAAGCGCTTCGGAGCTACGGACGGCCACAAGTTCGTCAACGCAGTCCTTGATCGAGCCGCGCGCGCGCTGCGCCCGCACGAAGACTGAGCGTCCACCCACATGTCCCTGTCTGAGTTCGCGCTGATTGATCGGTACTTCCGGAAGGCCGGCGCGATGCGAGCGGACGTGCACCTGGGTGTCGGTGACGATGCGGCGTTACTGCAGAGCCCTCCGGGCGCACAGCTCGTAGCAGCAATAGACACGCTGGTTGAGGGCGTGCACTTCCCCCTCGGCTCGCCGCCAGCTTCAATCGGACATCGCGTGCTCGCGGTCAACTTGAGTGATCTGGCGGCCATGGGAGCGCGACCTGCTTGGGCGCTTCTTGCGCTCACGATTCCCAAAATTGACGAGCGTTGGCTGGAGGAGTTTACAGGAGGGTTTGCCGCGCTGGCCCGCTCGCACGATGTTGCCCTCGTAGGCGGAAATACAACCTCTGGCCCATTGTCACTAACCATCCAGATCCTGGGTCACGTTGCCAAGTCGACCGCCCTGTTGCGATCGGGCGGAAGAGCCGGAGATCGGGTGTTCGTTTCCGGGACGCCGGGCGATGCCGCCGCAGGACTCGCAATCGAACAAGCGAAACTGACGGCGTCGAGTGAAGCCGAAAGGTATCTCAGGAAGAGATTCCTGTATCCATCACCCCGACTTGCACTCGGAGATTGTCTGAGAAGCTACGCGACCGCGTGTATAGACGTGTCAGATGGGTTGCTCGGCGACGCCGGTAAGCTCGCACGCGCCAGCGGGTGTGGGGTCGAGCTCGTGTTTGACGACCTTCCCGTCTCTGAAGAACTCGTAATTGCAGTAGGAGAGCGACGCGCCCGCGAGCTCGCACTAACAGGCGGTGAGGATTACGAGCTGTGTTTCACGGTGCCGCCGGCAGAAATAGATCGATTGCGACATAATCTGCCCCCGGCTCGCTGGGGATACTGCTGCATTGGCACACTTCGCGAAGCTCCCGGTAGCGTTGTCACGAGTGGCGGGAACGTGATTGAGTTCTCGCATTCGGGCTATGATCATTTCGCATCATGACGGCTCGCTGACCTAGGTCTCATCCTCCTGTGGGGCCGGGACGCTGTGGTATACATCACAGTGAGTCGTCGGCGCAGAACGTATCCTGTCGGTGTTCTTCGCTTCAGCGCGAGTCATGTCAGCACCGGCACCCAAGTCACCAGCAACCTCCAAGTCGGCCCCGCCCCGTAAGATTCCCGAGAAGATCGGTAAATACGTGGTGATCAAGGAGGTCGGCCGTGGAAGCACAGGGATCGTGTACTTGTCACACGATGCCTACTATGGCCGCGATGTTGCGATCAAGGTCTACAACATTGAGACCAGTGGCGACGAGGAGCGCGCGCGTATCTCGCGCAAGATGTTCCTTTCCGAAGCCCACCTGGTCGGAATGCTGCAGCATCCCCACATTCTCCCGATCTATGACGCGGGTGAGGAAAACGGTCACTGCTATATCGTGACCGAGCACGTGCACGGCGCACGTACGCTTGCCGCCTACTGCCGTCCTGACAATTTGCTGCGCATCGACGATACGGTTGAGATCGTTTTCAAGTGCGCGAAGGCATTGCACTACGCACATTCACGTGGCGTGATCCATCGCGACATCAAGCCGTCGAACATCATGCTCACGCAAGACAGCGACGTGCGCATCATCGATTTCGGCATTGCGCTGGTATCGGACTCCGACATTTCTCGAATCGAGGGAATTGCCGGCAGTCCGTCGTATATGTCACCCGAACAGGTGCAGAGCCTCGATCTCACCAACCGTTCGGATTTGTATTCGCTCGGCGCGGTCATGTACGAGCTGCTGACCGGGTCGCGCCCGTTCCGCGCCGGTAATCTGCAGAAGCTGTTGCACCAGATTGTTTATGCAACACCGCCACCGATTCACACGTTGCGCAAAGAGATCCCGGAAGAGCTGGAAACCGTTGTGGCCATGGCGCTGCAGAAGGATCCCGGCAAGCGCTACAAGAGCGGACTGGATTTCGCGGCGGAGTTGACCCGCGTACACCAACGGCTGCGTGAGGCGAATGCCCGCATCGACCGCCAGGAGCAGTTTGGTGTGTTGCGGCGCCTGAAGTTCTTCCACGAGTTCTCGCACGCTGAGATCTGGGAAGTGCTGCGCGCAAGCAATTGGCAGGACTACGACTCCGGGGAAGAGATCGTCAAGGAAGGCGAGATGGACGATCGGTTTTATATCATCGTGTCGGGCAGTTGTGCCGTGGAGCGCCACGGGACCCGTCTCGGGTCACTGGAAACAGGTGACTGTTTCGGTGAGGCCAGCTACGTTCCGGGAGCCAAGCGTACGGCAACCATTCGCTCGGCAAGTGATGTCACGGTGCTGAAAGTCAGCTCGACGCTGTTGGAGCAGGTGTCAGCTTCGTGTCAGCTGCGGTTCAACCGGGTCTTCCTGAGCTCGCTGATCAGCCGTCTGCAGAACGCCGAGAGCGTTCACAGCGAGCGCTTCAAAGGATAGCTGCCTGTCTGACTAATGTTCGCCTGCTGCGGCCGGCCCCCATTAGTCAGACAGGGTCCTAACCTTCCACCGCATCCTTGTCGTGCTCAATCAGCGCGTACGCTGAATGATTGTGGATGGACTCGAAGTTCTCCGATTCCACCGCGTACGCACCGATTCGCTCATCCGCATTCATCCGCGTCGCCACGTCACGCACCATGTCCTCGACAAACTTCGGGTTGTCGTAGGCGCGCTCGGTTACGTACTTCTCATCCGGGCGCTTCAGAATTCCATACAACTCGCTCGAGGCCTCGCTCTCGGCAACCTCGATCAACTCTTCGATCCACATGTGGGTGCGCAGCTTCGCCTTGATGGTCACATGTGAGCGTTGATTGTGCGCGCCGTACTCGGAGATCTTCTTCGAGCAAGGGCACAGGCTGGTCACCGGAACGACGACCCGCACCCACATCTCGGTGCGGCCGTTACGCCGTTCGCCGATGAGACTCGCCTGGTAGTTCATCAGGCTCTCGACACCGGACACAGGTGCCTTCTTCATGACGAAGAAGGGGAAGCTCATCTCGATGTGCCCCGCATCGGCTTCCAGGCGCTCAGTCATGGTTCCCAACATCGCGCGGAAGGACTCGACGGAGATTTCCCGCTCGGTGTGCAGGATCTCCACGAAGCGCGACATGTGAGTGCCTTTGAAGTTGTGCGGCAGGCTCACATACATGTTGAAGGTGGCGATCGTGTGCTGTTCGCCGGCGGATCGATCCCGCACCCGTACAGGATGCATGATGTCCTTGATCCCGACGCGGTTGATGGGCAGGCGACGCGTATCGGCGCGCCCCTGCACGTCCTCGATTTCAGTCACGGTGGAGCGGGGCACCTTGGCGGTAACGGGCGGGGTCATGCTTTAAGCCTACCTCAATGTCGAACCGGGCTCTAATCAGTTGGCGCTATGGGCTCATGCCCCACCGATAGCGGGGCGCTCGCCTGTGCGCTGACGGGCCCGAAATGGGCCACCCAATTCGCATGTTTGGGGCGCCGTTCGGGTGGCTCAAGTCCCCACTTCGAGGTAGGTGGTCGGGGATGGGCCCCGGGTTCAACGCAACGCGTCGGGGCTCGACGACAGCCGGCAGCCTCAGCCGCCGCCGGCGGATCGCATGCGATCCTGCGCCTGCATGGCCCACCAGCGCTCCACGCTGGCCGTGAGGCCCGCGAGATCGAGGCCGGCGGCTTTGAGACAGGTCTCGCGTGAGCCGTGCTCAATGAACCGATCGGGAATGCCGATTTGCAGCAGCGGGATCTGCAGACCTTCGGACGTGAGCAATTCGGACACTGCGGAACCTGCTCCGCCGAGAGTCGCATTCTCTTCAATGGTGATGATGGCGCGATGCCGTGCCGCGACCGAGATGATCAGGTCCTCATCCAGCGGTTTGACAAAACGCATGTTGACTACAGTGGCATCCAGGCGCTCGGCAATCTTCTGCGCCGGATCGACTAGCACGCCGAATGCGAGTATCGCAAGTCCGCTGCGGCCTTCCCGCCGAATCTGCGCGCGACCAACAGGCAGCGCCGTCATTTCGGCGACGAGGGGAGTCCCTGGACCGGTGCCGCGCGGGAATCTGACAGCCGACGGGCCCGGCAGCGTCGTCGCCGTATACAACATCTGCCGACATTCGTTCTCGTCTGCCGGCGCCATGATCGTCATGTTGGGGATACAGCGCAGGAAGGTCAGATCGTAGCTGCCCTGGTGGGTCGCACCGTCGCTGCCCACGAGGCCGGCGCGATCGATGGCAAACACAACAGGCAGGTTCTGCAGGGCAACGTCGTGAATGAGCTGGTCGTACGCGCGCTGCAGGAATGTTGAATAGATCGCAACGACCGGCTTGTAGCCCTCGGCGGCCAAACCCGCAGCGAACGTAACGGCGTGTTGTTCGGCGATCGCCACGTCGAAATAGCGATCCGGAAAGCGCTTCGAGTACTCGACCATCCCCGAGCCTTCACGCATGGCAGGGGTGATACCGATAACCTTCGGGTCGCGTTCCGAAATGTCGCACAGCCACTGACCGAATATCTGCGAGTAGGTCGGGCCCGTGGCCTTCTCTTTGAAAATGGTGCCGGCCTTCGGATCGAAGGGACCCGGACCGTGCCACTTGATCGGATCCGCCTCTGCCGGCGCGTAGCCTTTGCCCTTCCGGGTGACGACGTGCAGGAACTGCGGTCCCTTGAGCTTCTTTACGTTGCTCAGGGTTGAGACGAGAGCCTTTACGTCATGGCCATCCATCGGCCCGATGTAATTGAAGCCGAGCTCTTCGAACAGCGTGCCCGGTAACACCATGCCTTTGAGGTGCTCTTCAGAGCGCCGTGCCAGCTCCCACACTGTGGGCATCTGGGCCAGGACCTTCTTGCCGCCTTCGCGAAGATGGGCGTACACGCGGCCGGATAACGCTCGGGCGAGCTGATTGGACAGTGCGCCGACGTTCTCGGAAATCGACATGTCGTTGTCGTTGAGAATCACCAGCAGATCTGTCGGCAACGACCCGGCATGATTCAGGGCTTCGAACGCCATGCCGCCCGTGATCGCTCCATCGCCAATCACCGCTACGACACTGCGGTTCTCGCCCCGTTGCGCGGCCGCCACGGCCATGCCGAGCGCCGCACTGATCGAGGTGCTGGAGTGACCGACACCGAAAGTGTCGTATTCACTCTCCGACCGCGTGGGAAATGGCGCAAGGCCGCCTTCCTGCTTGATCGTGTGCAGCTGGTTACGGCGTCCTGTCAGCACCTTGTGCGGATAGGCCTGATGGCCCACGTCCCACACTAGCCTGTCGTGAGGCGTGTTGTAGACGTAGTGCAGGGCTATCGTCAGTTCGACAGTGCCGAGCCCGGCGGCAAAATGCCCGCCACGGGTGCTCACGCTGTGGATGAGAAACTCCCGCAGCTCCTGGGCGAGCTCGGGAAGTTTCGTGGGCGATAGCCGGCGCAGGTCGTCCGGGGTATCGATCTTTTCGAGCAGGGGGTACTTGGAACCGGTCATTGTGGTGAATTGTACACTGAGCCAAGACTGGCCCCGATACCTCGTATGGGTCAAGCCTACTTGATGCGACTCACGACGAACTGTGCAAGCTCGACCAAAGGCGCACTCCGCGGTCCCAAGGGGGCCAACGCCGCGATCGCGTGGTCACGCAGACCTCGGGCTCGATCGCGGGCGGCAGGCAGGCCGACAGTACTGGGGTAGGTCGGCTTGCTGAGTGCCGCGTCAGCCCCGGTGGTCTTACCGAGCACGGCGGCATCGCCCTCGACGTCCAGAATGTCATCCTGGATCTGGAAAGCGAGACCGATTTCGTCACCAAATAGCTGCAGCGCATGAAATTCAGGGCCGGAATCGATGCCGGCACCCAGGGCGCCGAGCAATACGCTGCCCTTAATGAGGGCGCCCGTCTTGCGACGATGCATGTTCTCGACCGCGTCGACGCTCAAGGTCTGGCCAACTGCTGCTAGGTCGACGGCTTGTCCGCCCGCCATGCCTGTTGTGCCCGCCGCTAACGCCAGCGTTCGGATCATCGAGAGGCGGGTGGGCGGCGCGATGTTTCCCAGCGCATCGTCCGCGAGCACCGAAAACGCCAGTGCCTGCAGAGCATCGCCCACCAGTATTGCTGTGGCTTCGTCATATGCACGATGGCAGGTTGGTCGGCCGCGGCGCAGATCATCGTCGTCCATCGCCGGCAAGTCATCGTGAACGAGGCTGTAAACATGGATCAGCTCAACCGCGGCGGCGGGGGCATCGAGGTCAGTCAGCGCGGCACCCAGTGATTCTCCGGTGAGATAAACCAGAGCAGGCCGCAGACGTTTGCCACCTCCGAGCGTGCTATAGCGCATGGCTTCGCGCAGCCGCGGGGTCCCTGCGTCAGGTAGAGCGAGGCATCGGTCCAGCACCTGCTCGATCCGAGTCCGATACGACTCTATGCGGTCCGGGAGAGACGTCATCGCGCGCGGGTCATTCTTGCGCCGCGCTGTCATCCGGGACTGCAAATGTTTCGATTCCGGACTGACCGCTACGCTTCAAAAGAATCTCAACTTTTTGCTGGGCCGCCTTCAGTGAGGTTTGGCAATGGCGTGTCAGTTCCACGCCGCGCTCAAAAGTCTTCAGCGCCTCCTCGAGGGGCAGGTCGCCGCGCTCGAGCCGCTCGACCAGACTTTCCAGCTCGGAAAGGGAGCGTTCAAAATCAGGCGTATCGGCCAAGCAAGCTCCTTGAAATACAGTGCGTGTACTTTTGAATGGGGCGCCACGTTACACAGCGTAGATCCTGGGGGCAACGCCTATGCGCCGGCCTGGGTTGACGCCCTTGCGGCTTGAGAATACAGTCGCCGGACAGTGTTAGACCCAGTCTAATCGAGGAGAGCGTCGTGAGTCTAAAAGGCAGCAAGACGGAAAAGAATCTCAAGGATGCGTTCGCGGGCGAATCGCAAGCGAATCGCCGATACCTGTATTTCGCAGCGAAGGCCGATGTTGAAGGCTTCAACGATGTGTCTGCCGTATTCCGCTCCACAGCGGAAGGCGAGACCGGCCATGCACATGGCCACCTCGAGTACCTCGAGGCCGTGGGTGATCCCGCGACAGGTCTGCCCATTGGGGAGACCAAGTTGAACCTGAAGGCCGCTATCGCCGGCGAGACCCACGAGTACACCGACATGTACCCGGGCATGGCGAAAGCGGCGCGCGATGAAGGCTTCGCCGAAATCGCTGATTGGTTTGAGACGCTGGCCAAGGCTGAGCGCTCGCACGCCAATCGCTTCCAGAAGGCACTGGACTCCCTCTAAGGCGTCCACTGCGTTGTTGAACGGCCCGGCCGCCGGCACTTTCGGGTGACTGGCGGGCCGGGCGGCTTCCGCGCGTCCACGAGAATAATCTTCTGTTGCTGCGGGGCGGCCGCAGCAGGCGAACATGAGTCAGACGGGCTCTCCGAAGCGCGAGGTCACGACATGAGCGGCTCATCCAAGACTGAAGGTGGACGCGAAGGCAGTCTGGAAGCTCCTACGCGCCATCCGCTCGATTGGCGCAACCCTGAATTTTACGATGCAGCCGCGCTCGACAAAGAGTTGGAGCGGGTTTTCGACATCTGTCACGGCTGCCGCCGCTGCTTCAGCCTGTGCAACTCCTTTCCGACCCTGTTTGATGCGATCGACGAGTCGCCCACTCTCGAGTTGGACGGCGTGGACAAGAAAGTCTACTGGGACGTCGTCGACAACTGTTATCTGTGCGACATGTGCTACATGACCAAGTGTCCCTACGTGCCGCCGCACCCGTGGAACGTCGATTTCCCGCACTTGATGCTGCGGGCCAAGGCTACTCAGAACCGCAAGGAAGGCCCCAGCTTCCGCGATCGCACTCTGTCCAACACAGACCTGGTTGGAAAGCTCGCCGGGATTCCGGTGGTGGCCGAGATTGTCAACGCCGTCAACCGCACTTCAGGCGGTCGCGCGCTGTTGGAGAAGACACTGGGTGTTGCGAGGGATGCTCCTTTGCCCACTTTCCACTCCCGTACGGCGCGCAATCACCTGTGGAACCTGGGCACGGTGGCCAACGCAGGAGCCTCGGCAACGGTGGTGCATCCGACCGAGCAGACGACCGGCAAAGTGGCGATTTTCACCACCTGTTACGGCAACCGGAACGAGCCGGACCTCGCCACGGATCTGGCGGCGGTACTGCAACACAACGGTGTCAATGTCACGTTGATTGCCCAGGAGCGCTGCTGCGGCATGCCGAAGCTGGAGAATGGCGATCTCGAGACCGTTGCCAAGCTGAAAGAATTCAACATTCCGCAGCTCAAACAGGCGATCGATGCTGGCTTCGACGTCATCGCGCCGATTCCCTCCTGCGTGTTGATGTTCAAACAGGAGCTGCCCTTGATGTATCCGGACGATGCCGCTGTCCAGAAGGTCAAGGCGCGCATTTTTGATCCGTTCGAGTACCTGATGTTGCGCCACAAGGCCGGGCTGCTGCGCACCGACTTCAAGACCTCGCTCGGGAAGATCAGTTATCACGTGGCGTGTCACCTGCGCGTACAGAACATCGGTCTGAAGACGCGCGACGTTTTGAAGCTCGTTCCAGACACAACTGTGGACGTGATCGAGCGCTGCTCCGGTCACAACGGCACGTATGCCGTGAAGAAAGAATACCGCGCTGCTTCGATGAAGATCGGCCGGCCCGTGATGACGCGCGTCGAGAATGCTCACCCCGACCACTACAGCAGCGATTGTCCCATGGCAGGGCACCAGATCGAGAGCGGCCTGAAGGAGCACAAGGAGCCCGAGCATCCCTTGAAGCTGCTGCGAAAGGCTTACGGTCTATGAACCGTCATCCATGGGTCGAAACCGCCTGCGGCGTTTTCGACGGACGCCCGAAATGCTTTTTTCGCCCCGCGGGCAAAAGGCGTGACTTTTGCCCGCTTCGCTACTCCTGAGTTTTGGCCTATGAACAAACTCTCTGTTGACGAGCTGTTTTCCCTCGAGCGCTATGCCCGCGAGCGTCCGGCATTCCGAACCCGTGTGCTCGAGCACAAGCGGGATCGGCAGCTGGCCGTGGGTCCCCACGTGACGTGGCTGTTCGAGGATCGCCTGACGATCCAATACCAGGTGCAGGAGATGCTCCGCGCCGAGCGCATCTTTGAGCCCGAGGGCGTCGAAGAGGAGCTGGAGTCCTATAACCCGCTGATTCCGGACGGCAGCAACTGGAAGGTGACGCTCCTGATCGAATACCCGGACGAGAGCGAGCGCCGCCGCGAGCTCACGCAATTGAAGGGGATCGAGGATCGATGCTGGGTGCAGGTCACTGGCCAGGAACGGGTTTTTGCCATTGCAGACGAAGATCTCGAGCGCGAGAACGACGAGAAGACTTCGGCCGTTCATTTCCTGCGATTTGAGCTCACGGACCCCATGATTGCGGCCCTGCGGGGCGGTGCGGAGCTGGGCGTCGGCATCGATCATCCACACTACCGGCACGCCATACAGCCTGTAACGGCTGCGTCGCGCACTTCTCTGTTGGCTGATTTATCTTGAAATTATAAGGGCTTAGCCCCATCTTGGCCCCGGCCACCCGCAACATGCGCGCCGCGGGCCTCGACATTTTGTAAGATCGCGCGCTTTCGCGTCTGACAGCGCGCCACCGCCCTGACCGGGATTCCATGAGCTCTTCATACAACGCTTCCGATATTGAAGTCCTGAGTGGACTCGAGCCTGTACGCCGTCGTCCAGGTATGTACACGCACACCTCGCGCCCCAATCACCTGGCGCACGAAGTCATCGACAACAGTGTCGACGAGGCCCTCGGGGGATACTGCAAGCAGATCGATGTCACGCTGTTCAAGGATGGATCGCTGGAGGTGGTTGATGACGGCCGCGGCATGCCCGTGGACATCCACCCGAAGGAAAAGGTCAGCGGTGTCGAGCTGATCATGACGCGCCTGCATGCAGGCGGTAAGTTTTCGGACGCGAACTACAAGTTTTCCGGCGGCCTGCACGGCGTGGGCGTGTCGGTCGTCAACGCGCTGTCCAAGAAGCTCGATTGCACCATCAAGCGCGGCGGCCAGGAATACTACATCGGCTTCAATGACGGCAAGATCACTTCCAAGCTGAAGACAGTGGGCAAAGTCCCGCCGCGCACGACGGGCACCACCGTGCGCTTCTGGCCGGATCCGAAGTTCTTCGATTCCGACAAATTCTCCGTACCCCCGTTGAAACACACACTGAAGGCGAAAGCCGTGTTGTGTCCGGGGCTGCGGATCACGTTCACCAACGAGGCTACGGGCGAGAAGGACCAGTGGTTCTTCACCGGCGACCTGGGCGCCTACCTGGTCGAGGAGTTGGGAGCGAATGAGAAACTTCCGGCCGAGCCCATCACCAGCACCCGCGAGGGCGACAACGATCCTGTCAGCTACGCGCTCGTCTGGGCTCCCAACGCGGAAGCCGCGTTTGGTGAAAGTTACGTCAACCTGATTCCAACGATCGAGGGTGGTACCCACGTCAACGGCCTGCGCTCGGGCGTCGCACAGGCCGTGCGTGAGTTTTGCGAGTTCCGCGATCTCGTGCCGCGCGGTGTCAAGCTGACTCCGGAGGACATCTGGGAAAAGGCTTGTTACGTGCTGTCGGTAAAGATCCAGGAGCCGCAGTTCGCTGGGCAGATGAAAGAGCGACTCGCCTCGCGCGACGCCGCGCAGCTCGTGGAGAGCGCGGTCCGCGATGCGATGGGCCTGTGGTTGAACCGCCATCCGGATGCGGGTGAGAAGATCGGTCAGTTTGCCATCGCGAATGCGCAGGAGCGGATCAAGGCCGCCGCGCGCGTCGTTCGCAAGAAAGTGTCCGGTGGCCCGGCGCTGCCCGGGAAGCTGGCCGATTGCTCGAGCCAGGAGCCGAAGCGCTCGGAGTTGTTCCTGGTCGAGGGTGATTCCGCAGGCGGCTCGGCGAAGCAGGCGCGCGAGAAGGACTTCCAGGCGATCATGCCGTTGCGCGGCAAGATCCTGAACACCTGGGAGCTGGACTCCGGCTCGATTGCCTCCTCCGAGGAAGTGCACAACATCTCGATTGCGCTCGGTGTCGATCCGGGTTCCGCGGATCTGACTCAACTGCGCTATCACAAGGTCTGCATCCTCGCGGACGCGGACTCGGACGGCCAGCACATTGCAACACTGCTGTGCGCCCTGTTTTTGAAGCACTTCCGGCCCCTGGTCAAGAACGGTCACGTGTATGTGGCGATGCCGCCGCTGTACCGCATCGATGCCGGCAAACAGGTCATGTACGCTCTGGATGAGACGGAGCGCGATCAGATGCTGAAGAAGATCGAGAAGGACAGCCCGCGGACCAAGCCCTCGGTCACGCGCTTCAAAGGGCTGGGTGAGATGAATCCGTCGCAGCTGCGTGAGACCACCATTGACCCGCGTACGCGCCGGCTGGTGCAGCTCACCATTGAGGATGCGGACGACACCGACAAGTTGATGGACATGTTGTTGATGAAGAAGCGCGCGAGCGATCGCCGCGACTGGCTGGAAGAGAAGGGCAACCTCGCTGAAGTGCAGGTCTAATGGATAATCAAGAGCTCAATTTCGAAGGGGTCGAGAAACAACCCCTCAAAACCTTCACTGAGAAGGCGTACCTCGACTATTCGATGTACGTCATCCTCGATCGCGCGCTGCCGGCGCTCGGCGACGGGCTGAAGCCCGTCCAGCGTCGCATCATCTACGCGATGAGCGAGTTGAGTCTCGCCGCCGCCAACAAGCACAAGAAGTCGGCCCGCACCGTGGGCGACGTGATCGGCAAGTACCATCCGCACGGCGACACCGCGTGCTACGAAGCGATGGTGTTGATGGCGCAGCCGTTTGCCTATCGCTATCCGATAGTGGACGGTCAGGGAAACTGGGGCTCGCAGGACGATCCGAAGTCCTTCGCAGCCATGCGTTACACGGAATCGAAGCTCACGAAGTACGCCGATGTGCTGCTGGGTGAGCTGGCACATGGCACGGTTGACTGGCAGCCCAACTTCGATGGCTCGATGGAAGAGCCGGTCATTCTGCCGTCGCGTCTGCCCAACCTGCTGTTGAACGGCACTCAGGGAATCGCGGTGGGTATGGCGACCGACATTCCGCCGCACAACCTGCGCGAAGTGGCCGCTGCCTGCATTCATCTGCTGGAAGACCCGGAGGCCACGACCGCGGCCCTGATGAAACACATCAAGGGTCCAGATCTGCCCACAGGCGCCGAGATCATCTCGCCCCGTGGCGACATCAAAGAGTTCTACGAGAAGGGTGTTGGCGGGTTCAAGGCCCGCGCCGTCTATGAGATTGAAGACGGTAACATCGTCGTCAAGGCGTTTCCGTACCAGGTGTCGGGCAGCAAGGTCACGGAGCAGATTGCGGATCAGATTCGGGCCAAGAAGCTACCGATGGTCGACGACGTCCGTGACGAGTCCGATCACGAGAACCCGTGCCGGCTCGTCATTATCCCGCGCTCAAACCGGGTGGACCTCGTCGAGCTGATGAACCATCTGTTCGCGACAACAGATCTCGAGCGCGGCTACCGCGTCAACCTCAACATCATCGGCCTGGATGGCCGGCCGCGTGTGATGGGGTTGAAGGGCATTCTCACGGACTGGCTCGAGTTCCGCATCACGACGGTCACTCGCCGCCTGCAGCATCGCCTGGACAAGGTTCTCAAGCGGCTGCACATCCTCGAAGGCCTGATGATCGCTTACCTGAACCTCGATGAGGTCATCAGGATCATCCGCCGGGAGGACGAGCCGAAGCCCGTCCTCATGAAGCGTTTCAAGCTCTCGGACGAACAGACCGAAGAGATTCTGAACACGCGCTTGCGCCACCTGGCCAAGCTGGAAGAGATGAAGATCCGTGAGGAGCAGAAAGAGCTCAAGACGGAGCAGGAGTATTTGCAGAGTACCCTCGGCAGCAAGGCGAAGCTGAAGAAGCTGGTGGCGAAGGAGATCGAGGCCGATGCGGAAAAGCATGGCGATGCCCGTCGCACCAAGATCGTCGAACGCGAAGCCGCGGTGGCGATTGATGAGACTTCGCTGATCCCGAACGAGCCGGTGACTGTTGTGTTGTCCACCGGCGGATTCGTACGCCAGGCCAAGGGGCACGAGATTGATCCGCGCAGCCTGTCGTACAAGGGCGGCGATGCCTTCCAGGGTATTGCGCGCGGGCGAAGCCTCCAGCCGGCGATTTTTGTCGACAGTACCGGGCGGACATATTCGCTGCCGGCGCATTCTTTGCCGTCGGCTCGCGGGAATGGGGAGCCGTTGTCAGGGCGGTTGAATCCGCCGGATGGCGCGAAGTTTGCGGGCGTGATCATGGGCGAGCCGGAGGACCTGTGGTTGCTCGCGAGTGATGCGGGGTATGGATTTACAGTCCGCCTCAAGGAATTGATCACCGACCGGCGTGCCGGCAAGACGGTGCTCAACGTTCCTGACAACTCACACGTTCTGCCGCCTGCATTTGTGCCGTCGCCCGATTCGCTCGTGCTGGTTGTCAGCAACGAGGGCAAGATGTTGGCCTTCAAGGTCAGCGACGTGCCGGAGATGCCGAAAGGCAAGGGCAACAAGCTGTATGACATTCCGTCCAAGAAGGCCGCTTCGCGGGAGGAAGTGTTGACCGGCGTGGCGGTGGTCCCGCCCAACGGGACATTGGTCCTGTGGTCGGGCGAGAAGCAGAAGACGTTCTCGTGGGCGGATCTCAAGGAATTCAAAGGTCAGCGGGCCCAGCGGGGCGCGGTATTGCCGCGTGGCTGGCGCGATATCGACCGCGTGGAAGGCTTCTCGCCGCCGCCCAAGGCAACCTGAAGTACGCGCTGATCAGGGGCTGACCCGGCAACGGGCGGCCCCGGCGCCGTCTGCCCGAACCGGGCGACCCAACATTCCTGTCGCTGTATCTCTGTCAGTTTCCCTTAAAGAGGGTACTGGACGTGAGGCTCCTTTAGAGTAAAAATAAGAACTTGGGAGTTTGAGTGGTGTCCCGTAAAAGGGGACTGACCCTTCATTAAGGGGACTGCGCGGCACAGTGGCGTTGTTTGCCTGCTCAATCGGGTTTGACGCGTGCGCGGCATGAGGCGCATCCCCCTCAGTCGCCGTTCGCACATCATCGGTTTCCAGACGTCCCCCGTTTCAGGAGTGACAGAACACGAGA
>JAXDQF010000152.1:0-40549 GCA_034668025.1 Gammaproteobacteria bacterium
TCTGCAAGCAATCCTGAGATGAGAGCGCCGATCTTACCCGCCCCGAGAATGAGTACACGATGCATTGGAGTCCCCTCAAAAAGGCGCGCATTCTGCTCCTTCCAGGTGGCTTGGCGCCAGATGTGGGGGCGAACGTGCGCCAAACGTCAGTTATTGGGGTCATTTGGGGTGAATTCGACGCGGTGGTAGCATCCGCCCCCACTACGAGAGAACCAGAATGAGAGCACCCGAAACCACCTCCTGGCACAGCGCGAGCTGGCAGACCCGCGTTGCCCAGCAACAGCCCACCTACCACGATGCCCAGGCATTGGAGCGGGCCGTTGCACACCTGTCGAGGCTGCCCCCCATCGTCGTTTCGTGGGAAGTGGACGCCCTTCGCGAGCGACTGGGCGCGGCGCAGCAGGGTAAGGCATTCCTTCTTCAGGGCGGTGACTGCGCGGAGACCTTTGCGGACTGCGAATCCGACCTGATTGCGAAAAAGCTGAAGATTCTCCTGCAGATGAGCATTGTTCTTCTGCATGGCCTGAAGAAACCGATCATCCGCGTGGGCCGGATGGCTGGTCAGTACGCCAAGCCGCGGTCGGCCGACAACGAGACTCGCAACGGCGTCACCCTGCCCGCCTACCGCGGCGACTTGGTGAATCGGCCGGAGTTCACAGCCGAAGCGCGTGCCGCCGATCCCGAACTTCTACTGCGCGGTTATGAGCGTGCGGCACTGACGCTGAATTTCGTCCGCGCCCTTGTGGATGGCGGCTTCGCTGACCTGCACCACCCTGAGTACTGGGACCTGGGGTTCGTGAAGCACGCGCCGTTGAAGGATGCGTATCAGCGGATCGTGGGCTCTATTGGCGATGCGCTCGATTTTTTCGAAGGCATGAGCGGGCGCTCGGTCGACGAGTCTCGGCTGGTGAGCTTCTATTGCAGTCACGAGGGGTTGCACCTGCTTTATGAGCAGGCACAGACTCGTTTCATTCCACGTCAGAATCGTTGGTACAACCTCTCCACCCACTATCCGTGGATCGGCATGCGTACCGCGCAACTCGACGGCGCTCATGTTGAGTACTTCCGTGGCATCTCCAACCCGGTGGCCGTGAAAGTGGGCACTGCGATGGATACGAATTGGCTGCAAGCCTTGGTCACCACCCTGAATCCGCAGAATCAACCGGGCCGCCTCACGTTGATCCATCGCTTCGGTGCGAAGGACATTGAAAACTCACTGCCGCGTGCGATCGAGGCGGTCAGAGCAACCGGTCACAGCGTGTTGTGGGTCTGCGACCCCATGCACGGCAACACCGAGACCAGCACCGGTGGGCTCAAGACGCGGCGCTTCGAGAACATCCTCAAAGAGCTCGACACGGCCTTCCGTGTGCACAAGGAAATGGGCTCATACCTCGGCGGCGTCCACATCGAGCTGACCGGTGACGATGTCACCGAATGCACCGGCGGCGCACGCGGACTGACCGACACGGACCTACAGCGAGCCTACCGCTCGCAAGTTGATCCGCGGCTGAATCACGAGCAGGCACTGGAGCTGGCGATGTTGATCGCCGAGCGCAACCCGAGCCGCCGGGCAGAAAGGACGCGCGTCCCCGGCTGAGCCCACCGCCCTCGCTCGCAACACGGACCACTACCTGCCGACCGGCGCCCGGGTAGTGAACCCATTTACCTGAAGCCACCCCAGCCTCCAGGTACCCCTGCCGACGCAGATTGAGACGTACGCCCGTTCCGATGCATGCATTTGACATGGGTCGGAGGCAGGTATCACCCGGCAATACCGTAAGGCGACCACCTCGCGACTCGGCTGGTGCCTGTACATCTGCAGCCGCGCTTGTGCAGACTTCCACGCATCCGATAAGCATGGGAGAACGCTGTGGCGCTGATCTTCGTCTGCGGGATTGTCTTGCTCTTCGCGGTGCTGTTCATCTGGGAAGCCGCACCCGAGGCAAGAAAATCGTCGTTGCATCCCGCCGGGTTGCTCCGCTGGCTCGTCAGCGGAAACTGGCTGGCAAAGCTCGGTGCAATTCTGCTCAGCATCGGCACCGGCGCGCTGTTGCGTTATGTGATGCTGACATTGCACTTTCCGCCGGCTAGCAAGCTGATGTCGGGAGTTGCGATAGCCACCGGACTGGGCATTGCTTCCGCGACACTCGCGCCACACACCCACCGTCGAGCGATTTCGCTTGCCATGGCCGGTGCTGCCCTCGCCGTCGCTTATTTGACCGCCTACAGCGCCTACGGCTTTTTTCACTTCGTGGCGGACTTCCAGGCCCTCGGCCTGCTCTTTATGGTGGCGTGCACCGCAACGATTATCGCGATGACACGACGTGCGCTGTCGATCGCGTTGCTGGCAATGGTTGGTGCGTACATCGCGCCAGCCTTCGCGTTGGAGACGAGCGGGCCCGTGCCGGTGTACGGTTACTATGTCGCTGCGAGTTTGATAACGCTCGTGATGGTTTGGCAACGGCACTGGCGTCCGCTCATTCACCTCAGCTTCTTGTTCACACTCGCCGGTGCACTATTCTTCGGCTGGACGCAGAAGTTCTACACCCCGCAATACTACACGCAGATGCAGCCGCTCCTGCTCGTGCTGGTGGCGTTGCACCTGGCGATGCCCTTGTTCGAGACGTCGAGCAGCCCTGTCGGTGCGGCGGGTACCTGGTTGCGTCGCTTCGATCAGGCGTATTTCCTGCTTCTTCCGATCGTTGCCGCTGTCCTGAGCCTGATGCTCGCGCCGGACATTCAGCGAGATGGCGCGCTCGCTCTCGGTGGGCTCGGTGCGCTTTGGCTCGTTGCCGCCGGCGCGCAGCACCTGCGCTTCGGCGCAGGAAGCGCGCGCTATCTCGCGATGGCCATCATCTTCCTCGTCATGGCGGGACTGCTCGCAGTAACCGATGTACCGGTTTTCCTGATCGGCTGCGTCGCCATGTGCCTTACCACTGTGGCGAGTGACCGGCTGCGGTTTTCCAGTAACACTGCGTTCCTCATGAGTGTTGCGGCGCTGGTAAGCGGTGCCTTCTATGCGATCCAGGCGCTATTTGAGCCGACGAGCGGTCTGGCGCTGTTGAACGGCGTATTCCTGCGTCACGCTCTGCTTGGCGCTGCCCTGGTTGCGGCCGGCTGGTCACTCCACCGGCGCGAACGGGCCCTGGCTCCGATATTCCTGCTCTTCGGGACGACCTGGTTGATGATGGCGCTGGCACGCGAGTTGGTGCGACTCGAGTTCGTGTACCTGACACAGATCAGCTATCTCGCAATTCTCACCGCTCTTACCATCTATGCAGGATTTGCCCAGCTGCGCGCTCGTCAACCGAGCCGCATGGCCGTGGCGTTCTTCGGTGTGGCTCTATTGGCCACCGGGGTTTTGAGCTCAATTGAGTTTTCGCCCACGGTTCTCATTCCGCTCATGCTCGCCGGCCAGATCCTCTATTCGGTGCTCGCTTTGCAGTGCCATCGCGATCCTGACACTGAATCGGTCGGAACCGGTGCGCGCAGCCTGTTGCCGCTACTGATGTTGCCTTGGGCCATCGCTTTCAATGCCCATCTCGCCAAACCGCACTTGGATGTGGTGTACACATTGATGGTGAGCAGCGTCCTGTTCGCTTCATTGCAGGACCAATGGCTCGTGAGCAGGGAGCGCGCGTGGCCGAATTGGTTATCGCCGGCCGGCTTTGTGATCGTCGGCGCGCTCTTACTCTTTGAAAGCCTGTGTCACATCGAGCGCGAGGCGTGGGCTGTGGCCTTCGAGTTGATCGCGCTGATTTACGTGGTGCAGACGGCCCGGTTTGTGTCGCCCAGCGAGAGTCGGGACGCGAAGCTCTATGGGTACGTGGCTCTCGTTGCCGTCGCGAGCGTAAGTGCCGCGATGCTGTTGCGGCTAATGGGACCGCCTGGAACGCTCACCATACTCGCGCTGAATCAGATGTTGCTGCCCGCCGTGGTCTCATTGCTATGGGCGTCGATTGGTGCCCTGCTGAGTTGGCTCTCAACACGCAATCAATCGCGCACGTTGTGGTCACTCGGTACATTCCTGCTGGTGACCGCGGCACTCAAACTCATTCTGCTCGACTTCGGCTCGCTTGGGCAGATCGGCAACATTCTGGCCACGTTGGCTGCGGGCGGCGTGTTCATGCTGGTGGCATGGCTCGCACCCTTTCCACCGCGGGGGCGGGCTGCCGGACCGAATGATCCGGCGGGCAGCGACCCACCAGAGGGTCCGTCATCCGGCACGCGAAGTGCTTCGCTCTGACATCTTGGAGAGGTCACCGGCCCGGCAGGCGAATTTCAAACGCCGCACCACCCAGCGTGGTTGATTCGCCAATGATCAACATTCCACCGTACATCTCAACGGTGTCCTGCACCATGGACAAACCTATTCCATGGCCGGGCACCGTCTCATCGGTACGCACACCCCGCTGCCCAATGCGAATCCGGTCCTCGAAGGAAATGCCAGGACCATCATCCTCGACCAGGATGCTCAACCGTTCCCGCGTGGCGAAGCTGCCGTCCACCGAGGTGGTGAGGCGCACCACACTCCGGCACCACTTGCAGGCATTGTCGAGCACATTGCCCAGCAGCTCGGTCAAATCGCCCCGGTCACCTACAAACTGACACGCCGGTGCAAGCACCAGCTCAATGGACAAATCTTTGCGCGCATACACTTTCAAAAGCGCAATCCGCAGCTCAGTCACAATCGGCGCAACATCCAGCGGTGCCTGCCCCAACAGCGCCCCACCCGATGCGGCGGCCCGTTTCAGCTGATGCTCAATGATGGCGCTCATCCGGTCGATCTCCGGATTGAGCACGGCTTCAGACACCCCGTTGTTTGACGAAAGAGCCGCCCGCATCACTGCCAACGGCGTCTTCAAACTGTGCGCGAGGTTGCCGAGCGTATCCCGGTAGCGCGCCACCCGCTTGCGCTCGCCTATCAGCAATGTATTGAGATTGGTGGCGACACCACTCAACTCGCGGGGATAGCCGCTGCCCAGGGCGTCGCTGCGCCCCTCCTCCACCTCGTGAATCTCGCGCTCCATTCTGCGCACCGGCGACAAAACCCAACGCAACAAACCGGCGAGCGCTGCCAGCAGCAGCAGCATCAGTCCACTGAACCAGCCAAACAACTGGCGCCGAAACGCCCACAGCTGCTGCTCATAGGGAGTCAGGCTTGCAGCGACACTGAATGTCAGCTCGACGTGACCGGTGCGGTCCTCGAACTCGATACCGCGGCTTTCGATTTCGATCCGCTCGTGGCCGTTGGATGAGTAGCTGATATCGCGGATGCCCGGTTCACGCGCCGGACCGAAGTCGATGGATGAACCCGCCGTCGATGGCGAGCGCCACACGGCTTTGTTTTTGGTGGAGACGATTTGGGCGTAGAGCCCCGAACGCGGCGTGCGCAGACGCGCGGCGAGGTCAGTCGACTCCGGCGCGTATTTTCCATCCGGTTGCGGTTCGGCCGCGGCGATGAGCGCGACCATCTGTGAATCCAACAGCTGCTGCAGCGAGCGATCCGCCAACTCACGGAACCCGCTATCCAGCACCATCATCATTACGCCGAAGAACAGAGCCAGCGGCACCGAAACGGAAACGAGGAGCCGCCGGCTGAGTGAATGCACGGCCCGAGAACTAAGCTGTGGAGGAACGGGCGAGCGCGAAGCGGTAGCCGCGGCCGCGCAGGGTCTCTATGGGTTTGACGGTGTCCTGCGGATCGAGCTTGCGGCGTAAACGGCCTACCAGCACTTCGATCACGTTGCTGTCGCGCTCCGACTCTTCGTCGTAGAGCCTCTCGGTCAGCTCCGTCTTGGAAATGACCTCGCCCGCGCGCAACATCAAATGCTCGAGAATTCGGTACTCGAAAGTCGTGAGCTCAACGGGCGCTCCGTTGACCTTCACCGTCTGCGCGCGCGTGTCCAGGGACACCGCGCCGCAGGCCAGCTCGGGACTCGCCCAGCCACCCGACCGTCGCAGCAACGCCTGCACGCGCGCCAGGACTTCTTCAAAGTGGAACGGCTTGGCGACGTAGTCGTCAGCGCCAGCCTGCAGGCCCTCCACCTTGTCCTGCCAGCGATCGCGGGCAGTCAGTATCAGTATCGGGTAGCTCTTGCGTTGCTCACGCACGCGGCGGATGATCTCGAGCCCGGATACTTTGGGTAAACCGAGATCGACGATGGCCACGTCGAGCGGAAACTCGAGGGCGGCAAACAGGCCCTCCTCGCCATCGCTGGCCACATCCACTGTGAACCCTGACTCGGCGAGCCTTTCCTTGAGGGAATCGCGCAGGGCAACTTCGTCTTCGACTACGAGAACACGCATACCGCTATTGTCCTCTATAACAAGGCGCCGTTGGAGGCGTCGACGCGGACGGTCCAAACGCGACCGGACTCATTGAGCATTCGCAGGACATAGACAGTCTGGCCGTCATTGTGCTGGGTCTCAGCGCGTACCACTTTCGCCTTGAACCGCTGCTCAGCCATTTTGACCGCCTGCTCCATGGATACGCTGGCAGCAGCCATGGCAATGGGCCGCTGCGCCTCCGTCGCCCGAACAACGGGTGCCACGAAGGCCAACGCGGCTGTCACCGCGAGCACCCGAGCGAGGAATGAGAAGCGCATCTTCATTAGCAACGCTACCTGGGCCGCAGTGAATGAGGACTGAACCAGTCCCCGCAGCCCTGGCCGCCAACGCCACGGTCGTGCGTGAAACGGCGGCTCCTGGAGCCACCGTGCGCCCCAAGCGAGCCCCCGCCTTTCGTCAGGCTTTCTTGGCCTTCTGCCACAGCTCCTCCCAGGCGGCGGGCGACAGCGACTCGAGCTTCGTTCCGTCGGCGGCTGCTTGGGATTCCATATGGCGAAAGCGGCGCTCGAACTTCGCGTTCGCCGCCCGCAGAGCCTCTTCCGGGTCGATTTTCAGATGCAGCGTCCAATTGGCGATGGCGAACAACAGGTCGCCCAGCTCCTCGGTGACGCGCTCGGGCACGTTTGCAGCCAGGGCCTCATCCACCTCTCCCAGTTCCTCGATCACCTTGTCCCGGACCTGGCCGGGCTCCTGCCAATCAAACCCAACACGGGCCGCCCGCCGACCCAGCTTGGCCGCCCGGGCAAGGGCCGGCAGCGCCTTGGGGACATCGGCCAGCGCACTGTTGTCCGGTGACTTTTGCCGCGCTGCGCTGTCCGCACGCTCGCGCGCCTTCAGCTCCTCCCAGTTGCGGCTCTGTGCCTCGAGGCCTTCAACGGGAGCACCGGCAAACACGTGCGGATGCCGTCGCACGAGCTTATCGTGAATCGAACTCGCCACGCCCGCGAAATCGAACCAACCGCGCTCCTGGGCCATTCTCGAGTGAAATACAATTTGAAACAGCAGGTCGCCCAGCTCGTCGCGCAGCTGTTGCGGATCGTTGCGATCGATCGCATCGGCAACCTCATACGCTTCTTCGATTGTGAAGGGTGCGATGGTTGCGAAGGTCTGCTCACGATCCCAGGGACACCCGTGGTTCGGGTCGCGCAGGCGGGCCATCAACTCCAGCAGCGCGGTGGTCGCGCGCTCCGCATCACTCATCGCGCTGACCTGCGATCTCCACGACCGTGGCCGGATCATCCGCCACGCACAGGCGGTACAGATTGAGCAACATTCCCGCAGTAGCTCCCCAGATGTTGCGTCCCTGGTATTGAATGTCCCACACGCGGATCTCGCCGGCGCCGCCGCCGAAGTTGCGCCGCTGCGACCGCTGGTTCGCGGGCTCGAACACGTAGCTCAAGGGCACCTCGAATGTGTCACTGACTTCCTGCTCATCCAACGCCAGCTCGAAGCCCGGGCGCACGAAAGCGACTACCGGTGTCACCCGGAAGCCGCTCAACAGAATGTGATCGGCGAGATACCCCACAACGGATACGAACCGCGCTTCCAACCCGATCTCTTCCTGGGCTTCGCGCAAGGCCGCCGCGCTCGGCCCCGCATCCCCCGGCTCGATCCTGCCGCCGGGGAAACTGATCTGGCCCGCATGATTCTTCAGCTGGCTGGCGCGCTGCGTCAGCAGTACAGTCAGCTCGTTTTCGCGCTCCACAACCGGCACCAACACCGCGGCCGGTATGGGGGCGGTCGGAAGATAAGCTCGCAGAGCGCGGCTTTCCTGCAGCGACAGGCCTGGCGTCAGCCAATCTTCCATGGCGTGACGCGGCCGCGTGTTGGCAAGCCTCGCCTCGATGCGCGCGCGCCAGTCGTGCGGGCTCGTCAACTCGTGCCCGTCGCTGCCCTGCGCGCTGTTGTCGTGCATGGAGTCGGTTCAGCCTCCGCCGCTGGTGCCACCCTTGATACCCCCGCGTGCCAGGTCCGCTGGATCCAACAACCGCGCCAGTTCCTCGCGCGGCAGATCGGTCATCTTTTCGGCGACCTCGCGAATCGGCTTGCCTTCCGCGTAGGCCTTCTTCGCGATGGCCGCGCCCTTCTCATAACCGATGACGGGATTCAGCGCGGTCACGAGAATCGGATTGCGATCGAGTGCCTCGGCAATGCGCGCCTCGTTGACCTTGAAGCCTGCGATGGCGCTGTCCGCCAGCGCGCGCGACACGGTCGCCAGCAGCCGGATACTCTCGAGAAGGCTGTAAGCGATCACCGGCAGCATCACGTTCAATTGGAAGTTGCCCGACTGCCCACCGATTGTGATCGTGGCGTCGTTACCAATCACCTTGGCGGCAACCATGGTCGTTGCTTCCGGAATCACGGGGTTCACCTTGCCCGGCATGATGCTGCTGCCGGGCTGCAGCGCCGGCAATGCAATCTCGCCCAGTCCAGCCAGGGGGCCGCTGTTCATCCAGCGCAGGTCGTTGGCGATCTTCATGAGGCTCACGGCAATGACCTTGAGCTGTCCCGACAACTCCACTGCCGTGTCCTGCGAGGACAGGCCCTCGAAGAAATTGCGACCCTGGGTGAAGGTGAGACCGGTCAGGTCCGAGAGCTCCTGGCTGAAGCGCACTCCAAATTCAGGATGGGCGTTGATGCCCGTGCCGACGGCCGTGCCGCCTTGAGGCAGCGCGTGCAGTCGTGGCTCCACGCAGGCCAGTCTCTCGATTCCGTGCTCAATCTGCGTCCGCCAACCCGACAGCTCCTGGCCGAGAGTCACCGGCATCGCATCCATCAAATGCGTCCGGCCCGTCTTGACGATGCTCCCAACCTCGCGCTCTTTCGCGCGCAACACATCGCGCAGGTGTTCGAGCGCCGGCACCAGATCTCGCTTCACACCCAAAGCGGCGCTCACGTGAATCGCCGTCGGGATCGAGTCATTGCTGCTCTGACCCATGTTGACATGATCGTTCGGGTGCACGGGCTTGCCGAGACGACGCGTGGCCAGCGAGGCGATTACTTCGTTCGCATTCATGTTCGTGCTGGTGCCCGAGCCGGTCTGAAAAATGTCGATGGGAAAATGCTCATCGTGCCGCCCGGCGGCCACATCGGCGGCGGCGGCGTCGATCGCCTGAGCAACCGCCCCGTCGAGCAGCTCGAGGCGCGTGTTGGCACGCGCGGCGGCTTGCTTCACCAGCGCGAGCGCGCCAATGAAGGCGCGTGGCAGCGGAATTCCACTGATGGGGAAATTCTGTACGGCGCGCTGTGTCTGCGCACCCCACAGAGCGTCAGCGGGGACTTGCAGCTCACCCATGCTGTCGCGCTCGATCCGGAACGAATTCGTCATGAAGGCACTCCGCTCATCTCTTGCGTTATCATGCAAATCCTAGCACTTCGAGGCTCTCCATACGCATGACGGCTCCTTCCCGCGACGCTTTGCCGCCTGTCGAGGCTCTGTCACCCATTGATGGGCGTTATCGTGCAGCAACGGCGCCCTTGCGCGGGCTCCTGTCCGAGGCTGGACTCATTCGCGAGCGCATCCGGGTCGAAGCGCACTGGCTGCTGCACCTGGCCACCGCCGTGCCGCAGCTCGCCGGATCCGAGCTGCCGGCGTCAGTCCGCGACCGCGCCAGGCAGCTCGCCGACGATCCCGATGAGGGTGCCGCCGAGGCAGTGAAGATCATCGAGTCGCGGATCAATCACGACGTCAAAGCTGTCGAGTACTACGTGCGTCAGCAATTGAAAGATGCCGGTGCGAGTGAGGCGTCGCTCGAGCTCGTACACTTCGGATGCACCTCGGAAGATATCAACAACCTGAGCTACGCCCGGATGTTGAAGGCAGCACGCGTCACGCTGTCCGAAACACTTCAGACACGCATCGACGAGCTCGCGCAGTTTGCGCAACTGCACGCGGATACCGCAATGCTCGCGCGAACCCACGGTCAACCTGCGAGTCCGACGACGCTGGGAAAAGAATTTGCCAATGTGACTGCGCGTCTGCGGCGTGCCCTGCAACGCTGGCAGGCTGTTGCAATCTTGGGAAAAATGAATGGCGCCGTGGGCAATTTCAACGCCCACGTGGCCGCCGTACCGAGCGCGGACTGGCCCAAAGTCAGCCGGGGATTCATCGAGTCTTTGAACCTGCAGCTGAATCCCTACACGACGCAGATCGAGCCGCACGACTGGATTGCCGAGTACTGCGACGCCGTGGCGGCAATCAATGTCGTGCTCGTCGACTTGAGTCGGGATGTGTGGGGTTATATTTCGCTCGGGTACCTGCGCCAGCGCGCGGTGGCCGGTGAAGTGGGCTCGTCGACGATGCCGCACAAGGTGAATCCCATCGACTTCGAGAATGCGGAAGGCAACCTCGGCATCGCCAACGCACTGCTCAAACATTTCGCTGAAAAGCTGCCGGTGTCGCGTTGGCAGCGCGACCTCACGGATTCAACCGTGCTGCGCAATGTTGGCGTGGCGCTGGGCCATACTTTGATTGCCTGGCGAGCGCTGGGTCGTGGATTAGGTAAAGTGGCCGCGGACCCGGTGCGGATTGCAGCCGACATCAGTGGCGCCTGGGAAGTCCTCGGCGAAGCCGTGCAGACAGTGCTGCGCGCGGCTGGCTCCCCGAGCGGTTACGAGCGACTGAAGGATTTCACCCGTGGACGGGCGATAGACGAACAGTCTCTGGCGTCATTCATCGAAACGTTGCCGTTGAGCGACGCTGAAAAGACGCGGCTAAAGGCTTTGCGACCCGAGGGTTACACCGGATTGGCCGCCAAGCTGGCCCGGGACATCTGATCCCTTGTGACGCGGTGCGCGGAATGCGAGTTTGGTTGCGCTGATCCAGGGTCAAACCGTGACGAGGTCGGCAACCCAACGTAGGCCCCGTCACTAAGATCCTTCGAGCCTGCCACTGAGCAGGCGCAGTCGGCAGTGCCGCTTGTGGACATAATCGGGGAATTTGACTTAAACAGCACGCTCGCGCAGATGCAGAATGCGCGCTATACACCCGAATCCGCCGGTCGGGTGGACTCACGAGCCAACACCCGCCAGGGTACTGAAACGTTGAGTGTGCTGACGACGCTGCCGGAGGTCCGGGCCGCGGTCAACGAGATCGCCGCCGGCGCCCGCCGCCTCATCTCCATCTACACACCCGATCTGGAACCTGACTTGTACGACCAGACTTCGTTTCTCGAAGTCATCAAACATTTCGTTCTCACGCGCAGTTTCTCCAAGGTGCGCGTGTTGTTGTCTGAGCCCGCACGCGTCATGCGCGACAGCAACCGCTTCGTGGCAATGGGACGCCGCCTCTCGAGCTGCATCGATATCCGCTACGTTGCCGCCCGAGCTCCACAGCGGGCTTCCGCTTATCTGATCGCTGACGACCGCGCCATCATGTACCGGATGCGCGCTGATACATGGGACGGTATAGCTGATGTCAACAATCCTCCCGTCGCCCGCCTTTACCTGCAGGAATTCGACACCGTCTGGAATGCCAGCGCGGTGGATCAGGGCCTGCGAGTAGCCCGCCGGGGCTGATTTTCGGCCATTGCGGGCTATCATTGGGGCCATGCCCCAGCCCGAAATCACTGTCGCTGCGATAGCTGAAACCGAAGGACGGTTTCTCGTCGTCGAGGAGCGGATCAACCAGCGCCTCGTTTTCAATCAGCCTGCCGGACACGTTGAACACGGCGAGTCATTGCTGACTGCAGTGGCCCGCGAAGTTCGCGAGGAGACTGCCTGGCGATTCGAGGCGACCGCTCTGATCGGCGTTTACCTGTGGCGCAGCCCGGAAAGCGGCGTCACGACCATGCGCTTCGCGTTCAGCGGCACCGTGGACGATCATCAGGCTGCTCAGCCCCTTGATCACGGCATCATCGGGACCCATTGGTTATCACGTGCGGACCTGCAGGAGCGCGAGAAGCGGCTACGGAGTCCCCTCGTGATGCGGTGCATTGAGGACTATCTCGACGGGAAGCGTCAGCCGCTCGTCTCCGTCGGCCACCTCGATCTGCAGACCGCACATGCAATACCCGCGGTAACTATTTGATAATGCTAGACAAGTTTGCCTCTCCTATTATCGTCGGACTCTCCGGTGGAGTGGACTCCGCCGTGGCGGCCCTGTTGCTCAAAGAACAGGGGTGGGCGGTCCAGGGGCTCTTCATGAGCAACTGGGAAGAGGACGATGACGGCTACTGTACAGCCGCACAGGACTTCCAGGACGCCCGCGCAATAGCGAGCGAGCTCGACATTCCCCTGCACCGAGTGAGCTTCGCAGCCGAATACAAGGCACGGGTTTTCGAGTATTTCCTCAACGAGCAGCGCGCCGGTCGCACACCCAATCCCGATGTCCTGTGCAACCGGGAGATCAAGTTCGGCGTTGCGCTTCGATACGTTCGCAGGCTGGGTGCCTCTCATTTCGCCACCGGCCATTACGCGCGCCTGATTCAGGGTCCGGGTGGTGTCGAGCTGCATAAAGCCCGGGACGCCAGCAAGGACCAGAGCTACTTCCTGCACGCAGTCGCGACCGAGCATCTGTCCCAGACGCTCATGCCGCTAGGCGAGATCGAAAAGAGCGCCGTGCGCGATCGAGCCCGGCGCGCCGGATTGCCGGTCTTCGACAAGCCGGACAGCACTGGCATCTGCTTTATTGGAGAGCGTCCCTTCCGGGAATTTCTCGGCCAATTTCTCGAGCACCGTCCGGGGCCCATCGAATCACCGGAGGGCGAAGTGCTGGGCACCCATCAGGGGCTGGCCTTTTACACTCTCGGCCAGCGCGAAGGTTTGCATATCGGTGGCCGACGCGGACGATTGGACCAGCCCTGGTATCTAGCCGCAAAGGATGGCGCGCGCAACGCGTTAATCGTCGTGCAGGGTCACGACCATCCACTGCTGCGCAGTTCTTCGCTTGCGACGGGGCCGATGCACTGGCTCGCCGAGACCCGAAACGCACCGTTCCGATGCACGGTCAAGGTACGTTACCGGCAAGTAGACCAGGCAGCGGTGTTCGAGCCGCAGAGAGACGGCACCGCGCGCATTTTGTTCGATGAGCCGCAGCGCGCGGTTACGCCCGGACAGTACGCCGTCGCGTACGAAAATGACCGCTGTCTCGGCGGTGCTGTGATTGAGTCGGTGAATTCAGCATCCGAGCAACAGGCGGCCGCCTAGCGAAATCTATATAATTCCGCGCGCTTTTTCACCGGGAGTATCCATGACGAACAGCTTCAACGCGCGGACGACACTCGAGAGTGGCGGTCGTTCCTACGAAATCTGGAGCCTCGCCGCTCTTCCGCAAGACAAAGTTGCGCGACTCCCCTACTCCCTCAAGATCCTGCTCGAAAATCTGCTGCGCTTCGAAGACGGTGTAAACGTCACACGTGCTGACATCGACGCGCTGCTGTCGTGGGATCCAGCAGCAGCTCCTTCACACGAAATTGCCTTCACGCCGGCGCGAGTCATTCTTCAGGACTTCACCGGCGTCCCCTGTGTCGTCGATCTCGCGGCAATGCGCGATGCGATCGTCAAACTCGGCGGCGACGCGGACCGGGTCAATCCACTCGCCCCTGCCGAACTGGTCATCGACCATTCGGTGCAGGTTGATGAATACGGTTCGCCCGGATCACTCGCGGCCAACAACAAGATCGAGTTTGCCCGCAACGGCGAGCGTTACTCATTCCTGCGCTGGGGCCAGACGGCCTTTCGTAACTTCAAGGTCGTTCCCCCCAACACTGGAATCGTGCACCAGGTCAACCTCGAATACCTGGGCCGGGTTATTTTCGACGGTGAGGTCGACGGCAAGCCGCGCGCTTATCCGGACACACTGGTCGGCACAGATTCGCACACCACCATGATCAACGGCCTCGGCGTGTTGGGCTGGGGCGTCGGCGGCATCGAAGCCGAGGCAGCCATGCTCGGGCAGCCGGTCACGATGTTGATTCCGCAGGTCATCGGCTTCCGCCTGAACGGCAAGCTCAAACCCGGTGCAACTGCGACCGACCTCGTGTTGACCGTGACCGAAATGCTTCGCAAGAAAGGGGTCGTGGACAAGTTCGTCGAATTCTTCGGCGACGGGCTTGCAAACCTGCCGCTGGCCGATCGTGCAACGATTGCCAACATGGCGCCCGAATACGGCAGCACCTGCGGCATCTTCCCGATCGACGAGGAGACCATCCGCTACCTCGAGCTGTCGGGCCGACCGCGCGAGCGCATCGACCTCGTTGCCAAGTACGCCAAGGCTCAGGGCATGTGGCGTAACAACGGCGACAAACCGGCCGTCTATACCGACGTGTTGGAATTGGACCTCAGCACGGTCGAGCCCAGCCTCGCAGGTCCGCGCCGGCCGCAGGATCGCGTGCCCCTGCAGAATGCCAAGTCCGTCTACGAGACGAACGGCAAGAAGACTTCCGATGAGCGTGCAGTCAAGAATGCCGGCGCCAAGGGCGTTGCGACCACGACTCTCGACGGCAAGACCTTCGAATTGAAGGATGGTGCGGTGCTGATCGCGGCCATCACCAGCTGCACGAACACATCGAACCCGTCCGTGATGCTGGGTGCCGGCCTGTTGGCACGCAAAGCGGTTGCCAAGGGACTCACCTCCAAGCCGTGGGTCAAGACCAGCCTCGCTCCCGGCTCGCGCGTCGTCACCGATTATTTCACCAAGGCCGGCGTCCTCGGTGACTTGGCGGCGCTGGGATTCGACGTCGTCGGATACGGCTGCACTACCTGTATCGGTAACTCCGGCCCGTTGAAACCGGAAATTTCCGCCGCGGTGAAAGCTGGTGACATCACCGCGTGCTCGGTGTTGTCCGGCAACCGTAACTTCGAAGGGCGCGTTCACCCCGAAGTGAAGATGAACTTCCTTGCCTCCCCGCCACTGGTCGTCGCCTACGCGATCGCCGGCACGCTGGACATTGATCTGACCAAGGAGCCGTTGGGAACCGACAAGGCCGGCAAACCCGTCATGCTCGCCGATATCTGGCCGAGCGACCACGAGGTACAGGAAGCCCTGACTCGTTCCATCGACTCCAACATGTTCCGGCGTAGCTACGCTGGCGTGTTCACCGGCGACGAGAACTGGACGAGCATCAAGGTGCCTGCGGGCAAGCGATACACGTGGGATGGGAAATCCACCTACGTGAAGAACCCGCCCTATTTCGATGGCATGACGATGACTCCAGGCGCCTTATCGGACATCAAGGGTGCGCGTGCGCTGGCGGTTCTCGGCGACTCCGTCACGACGGATCACATCTCGCCGGCCGGCAACATTTCCAAGTCGAGTCCGGCTGCGCGGTACCTCGTTGAGCAGGGTGTACAGCCGGTTGACTTCAACTCTTACGGCGCTCGCCGCGGGAACCATGAAGTCATGATGCGCGGTACGTTCGCCAACATTCGCCTGCGGAACCTGTTGGTTCCGGGTGTTGAAGGTGGCGTGACCATCCATCTGCCGACCAATGAGCAGACTTCGATTTACGACGCTGCGATGAAGTACAAGAAGGAAGGTACTCCACTCGTGGTGATCGCCGGCCGCGAGTACGGCACCGGATCATCACGCGACTGGGCCGCGAAGGGCACCATGCTTCTGGGCGTGAAGGCCGTAATTTCTGAGAGCTTCGAGCGCATCCATCGGTCCAACCTCATCGGCATGGGCGTTGTCCCGTTGCAGTTCCTGCCCGGTCAGAACGCTCAATCGCTCGGCCTGACGGGTCGCGAGGTGTTCGACATCACCGGACTCAGCACTGGCGACGCCAGGCAGGTGTCAGTGACGGCAACCCCTCCGGACGGTAAGCCGATCAACTTCACTGCCCGTGTACGTATCGACACGCCGAAGGAGCGCGAGTACTACCGGCACGGCGGAATCCTGCAGTACGTGCTTCGGCAGCTCGCGGCTCCAGGACGCGCCGCCTGACGACTCCAGTCCCGGGCCGCAGTGGTATCGCTGCTGGCCCGGTGCAACTGGCCGTATTCGACCTAGACGGAACCATCACCCATCGCGATACGCTTCTACCGTACGTGATGGGTTTCCCGATGAGTGCGCCCAGGAAATTACTGGGCGTTCTCGTCTTCTGCGGGACGCTGATCCTGTTTGTCTTGGGATTGCGCGACCACGGCCAGGTCAAATCCGCCTTCATCCGCTCTACGCTTCGCGGCAAAACGCGCGCCCAGGTGCAAGCCTGGACGGCCGAGTTCGTCCCGTCCGTGCTCAAAGATGGCGTATTCGCTGACGCGCTGAATCGAATCGCGCATCACCGGAAAGAAGGCGCGCGCCTGGTGTTGATGAGCGCCAGCACGGATCTCTACGTCCCGGCATTCGCCGCTGCGCTCGGCTTCGACGAAGTAATCTGCACCGGCATCCAATGGAACGGCGACCGCCTGGACGGCCACCTCACCACCCCCAACCGCCGCGGCTCCGAAAAGACCCGCTGCTTCGAAGCCCTGCGCCAAGCCCACCCCGGCCTCACCACAGCCGCCTACGGCAACGCAGGCAGCGACCTGGACCACATGCGCCTCGCAGACCAGCCCCTTCTAGTAAACGCCTCAAAGAGAGCACAGCGCGAGGCAGCGCGACTCGGGGTGCCAGTAGCAGCCAACTGGCAGTAATCGAGGGGGACGTGCGTGGCATGTATCCCCTGCGCGGGCCGTGCGCGCCATGGATGGCGCGCCCGGAGCCTACATGGACGTATTCACGGCGACCCGCGCGGGGGATACATGTCGCGCGCGGCGCCCTCCTCACATAGGCTCTACATCGAAGTCCGGATGGTCCAAAGCTCCGGAAAAAACTTCAACTCCAGCGCCTTGGCCAGGTAAGACACTCCGCCAGTCCCACCAGTCCCCGGCTTGTACCCAATAATCCGCTCAACCGTCTTCAGGTGATGGCACCGCCACAACTGAAACTTCTGATCGAGATCCACCAGCCGCTCCGCCAGCTCGTACAGATCCCAGTCCTTCTCAGCGTTGTGATACACGCCGAGCCACGCACCTGCCACCTGCTTGCTGGCAACGTACGGCTCCTTGAAATCGCGCGTCAGATACTCCTCGGGAATTCCATAGCCGCGCCGGCTCAACAGCCGCAGAACCTCGTCATATAACGACGGCGCTTCCAGCGTGCTTTGCAACACTGCAAATGCCTCGGGGTCCCGTTTGTGAACGTCGACCATCTGCGGATGTTTGTTGCCCAGGAGGAATTCCAGCACCCGGTATTGCACTGACTGGAATCCGGACGAGCGGCCCAAGGCATTGCGAAACGCGGAATACTCGAACGGCGTCATGGTGGACAACACGTCCCACGTCGCGATGAGTTGGGTCTGCACGTGCGCCACGCGCGCGAGCATCTTGAACGACGGATCCAGATCGTCGCGCCGAACACATTCGAGCACTCCCCGCAGCTCGTGAAGCATCAGCCGCATCCACAGCTCAGACGACTGATGAACGATGATGAACATCATCTCGTCGTGCTCGTAAGTCAGCGGCTTCTGCGCATCGAGAATCTTGTTCAGCTGCAGGTATTCGCCGTAGGAGAGCGACGAGCCGAGCTCCCAGTGAATGGCCTCATTCGACAGATCGACCCGATCAGAGCTCATGACGGGTCCTCTGCGAATACCCAGGAAGGGACCCGGCGCCAACCGTCCAGCAGCTCGCGATCGAGCCGCCGATAGTCGGGGCAATGCCGGCCCACGATCTGCCAGAAGCGGCGTGAGTGATTCATCTGCACGGTGTGGGAGAGCTCATGGACCATGAGATACCGTACCACTTGTGGGCGCTGAAACATCAGGCAGCAGTTGAGACTGATCGTGCCGCGCGTCGAGCAGCTGCCCCATCGGCTGCGCTGGCGGCGGATCAGCACCCGCTCAAATTCAAAACCGAGCTCGCGTGCGCATGCGTCCAACGTCGGACCCAGAACGTCCGCGGCTCGTTCGGTGAGCCAGCGACGAAATACCTGCCGCACGGCGCGACTGTCACTGGTATCGCCGTCGAGAGCGAGCAACCCATCGGCAATCGTCGTCAGGCGCACTCTTTTCCCAACTCCCGTGAGATGAATACGCCAGCTTTCACCGCAAGCGGCGAGATCAATCTGCATTGGGGGAAATGGCGTCGCAGGAACGGCGCGGGCGCGCGCCTCTTCGCGTTTGCGCTCGATCCAGGTGCGATGTCTTTCGACGAATCGTTCGACTGTGAGCGCAGACGTACGCGACGGCACTACGACTTCCACACGACCAGTGTGAAACACGCGCACGGTGAGACGACGTGCGCGATGACTCTCGCGTACGACCCATCCTTGGGCAGCGTCCTTATCGGACCACAACGGTAACTGAGACGTAACCATGCCTAGCACATCCCGATGATGCACCGAGAGGATAGCAGTCGTCATCCCGATGTGAGGCAGACGTGCAAGCGATGATCGGCAGGAGTCTGTGTGGCCAATGGGCGCCGTCGCGAGGGCGGCCCCCAGCGAGCAGATTTTTGCGATCGTTTCACGCGCATAGTCGATACTATGAAAGTGAAAGGATCGCAAAAAGATGCCGCTGCGGGCCGGCCGCAGCAGGCGAACATTGTCACACAGACTCCTGGCATCGCCCCGCGTGAGTGAGCCCATTCTTGAAGTCCGCAATCTAATCAAGCACTACTCCTCCGTGACGGCCGTCGATGGCCTTTCACTGGCCGTGCCTGAAGGCATCTGCTTTGGCCTGCTCGGCCCGAACGGCGCTGGTAAGACCACCACCATTGAAATCATGGAAGGCATTCTCGAAGCGACCTCAGGAGAGGTGCGCTATCGCGGTGCGCCCCTCGATCAGCGTTTCCGTGAGGAAGCCGGAATTCTCTTCCAGAAGACGGCCCTGCAGGACTTTCTCACGGTCCGTCAAAGCATCACTCTGTTCCGTGGCCTCTATGCGCGCGGTCTGAGCGTCGATGAAGTCATCCGGATGTGCGCATTGGAAAAGCTGGCAGAGCGTGACAATCGCAAACTGTCGGGCGGACAGCAGCAGCGATTGCTTCTCGCCATCGCGCTCGTGAACGATCCGTCGGTGCTTTTCCTCGATGAGCCCACCACGGGCCTCGACCCGCAGGCACGACGCAATTTCTGGGAACTCATCCAGTCTATCAAGGCGCGCAAGAAGACGATCATCCTCACTACGCACTACATGGAGGAGGCGGAGCTGCTGTGCGATGAGATCGCCATCGTCGATCGTGGCCGGATCATCGCACAAGGCCCACCGCGACGCCTGCTGCAAGAGCACTTCGCCGAAGTCATGCTGGAGTTGCCCAGACAGGACTTCCCGGCGAGCGCGCGCACGCTGCCGCTGCGAATCATCGATATGGCGGAACGCATCGAGATCACCACTGACGATCTCGATACCACGCTGCGCACGCTGATCGACGCACACGTTCCCCTGAACAACTTGAGGATCAGGCCGGCAAATCTCGAAGATTTGTTTCTCGAGCTCACCGGCAAGGAGTTGCGAGCGTGATCAAGCGCCTGGCGGCCGTCTGGCATGCCCGCAATCTGGAATTCGTCCGCGACCGCTCGACCCTGTTCTTCACCCTGCTGCTGCCCATTGCGCTCGTGGTGGGCATGAGTTTCGTGTTCGGGGGCCGGGAGCGCCCGCTTTTCAAGGTCGGGGTCATTGCGGCAGTCATCGACAAACAGGCCCACCCGTTCCTGAGTGAGCGCTATGTGGAGTTTGTTCCTGTCACCGATCAGGCTGCAGGCGTTCAGAAGGTGACACATCAACAGATCGACCTGCTCCTCGATCTGCACGGCGCCCCGCGCTATTGGGTCAACACCGACTCGCCGAAGGGATACATCGTCGAGAAGCTGCTGCTGGCTTCCGCAGCGGGCGCTCATCGGGAACCCGTGACGGGCGCAGCGGTACGTTATGTCGACTATCTGTTTCCCGGAATTCTCGGGATGAACATGATGTTCAGCTGTCTTTTCGGCGTGGGCTATGTCGTGTTGCGATATCGCAAGAGCGGCTTTCTCAAGCGCCTGCATGCAACGCCACTGACCGCATTCGAGTTTCTCACCGCACAGGTGCTGTCGCGCCTGTGCCTGATTGTGTTCGTGACCGGCGTGCTGTACATCGGGATCGGCACGATCATCCACTTCCACAGGGCAGGCAGCGCCCTGCTGCTGATCCTGGTCGCCGTGCTGAGCGCGCTGTCGATGGTGGCGATGGGGCTCACGGTCGCGGCGCGATTCTCCAGCGAAGAGCTGGTGGGCGGCCTGTTGAATCTGCTGACCTGGCCGATGATGTTGCTGTCGGGCGTGTGGTTCTCCCTGGAAGGCTCACCGAGATGGGTTCAATGGGTCGCCGGTATCTTCCCCCTGACCCACGTTCTGGATGCTGCGCGGGCCGTCATGATCGACGGCGCCGGGGTGGCGGACATCGTCCCGGACCTGATTTATCTGGCGAGCACCGCGTTGGTGTTCCTCGCCTTCGGCGCCTGGTCATTCCGTTGGCGCTACGATTGAGTAGCGCATAACCGCGCTCTTTACGGGAGATACGGCTTGCGTTTCTACAGTGACAACACGGCCACGGCGGCACCGGAGATTCTGGCCGCCATTGTCGAGGCAAACCAGGGTCACACCATCGCCTACGGCGACGATCCCTGGACGCAGCGGCTGGATGAGGTTCTGGGCAGGTTCTTCGGCACCGAAGTGCGTGCTTTCGCCGTAACTACGGGTACCGCCGCGAACTCGTTGACCCTCGCCACGTTGAGCCCGCCGTGGGGCGCCATCTATGCCCACGAAGAAGGCCACATTGGTGTCGATGAATGTGGAGCGCCGCAATTCTTCACGGGCGGCGCGCAGTTGGTTTCGTTGCTGGGCGAAAATGGCAAGGTGACCTGCGAGGCACTGCGTGCGGCCATCGATAAACACCCGGCCAATGTGCATACCGTACAGCCGGCGGTGGTCTCCCTGACGCAGGCAACCGAGTTGGGTACAGCGTACCGCCCCGCGGAAATCGCTGCTATCAGCAAGCTCGCGCATGAACGCGGATTGGCGGTGCAGATGGATGGAGCGCGGTTCGCCAATGCGGTGGCGTTTCTCGATTGTCATCCCGGCGATGTGACCTGGCGTGCGGGCGTCGACGTGTTGTCGTTTGGCGCAACGAAGAATGGCGCGCTGGCCGCCGAAGCGGTCGTGTTCTTCAACCGCGAGCGAGTGCGAGACTTCGAATTCAGGCGCAAACGGGCGGGACATTTGATCTCGAAGTCGCGGTTCGTTGCGGCTCAATTGCTGGCGTATGTTGAAACGGGTGTCTGGCAGCGAAACGCCCGTCGTGCGAACGATTTAGCGCAGCGGATCGGGCGTGCAGCCGGCACGACCCTGATGCATCCGGTTGAGGCGAATGAAGTCTTCGCGCGCCTGGGCGAAGCCCGCAAGGCGCGGCTTCGAACGGCCGGCTTCGAGTTCTACGACTGGGGCCCCGCTCGCAGCGGCGAGGCCAGGTTCGTCGCCTCGTGGGATCAGCGCGAGCAGGACGTGACCGCGCTTTGCGAGGCGCTACAGCTCGCGTAGGCCCGTCGTCACAGGCAGTCGCGCGGCCCGAATCGCCGGCAACAGCCCCCCGATCATCCCGATCACAATCGAGATGATCAACCCACGCACCACCAGCTCGGGGGTCACCTTGAAGTTGAACACCACCTGGGTGAAGTTCTGACCGAGCGTCGACACTGCCATGTTGTTGAACATCGCATAAGCGAGCGCCGCTCCGATCAACCCGCCGACGAGCGCCAGCAACAGCGCCTCGATCATCACTGAGAGCAACACCGGCAAGCCGCCGAAACCGATGGCCCGCAGGGTCGCAATTTCCTTGCCGCGGGCGGCAACTGCCGCATACATGCTGTTCAAGGCCGCGAAGACGGCGCCGAGCGCCATGATGATCGTTACCACACCCGCCAATACGCCGATCGTCCGGCGGAAATCCCGGGTCTGGCCGCTGAAATAATCCTGCTCGAGCTGCACATCGACCGTCAGGCGCGGGTCGGCGGCGAGAGCCGCTTTGAGCTTGCCCAGCCCATCGGGTCCGTCGAGAGCCACCCGGACGGAACTCTCTCCGGTGCGCACAAACGTGGTGCGGGCGACATTGATGTCTGTCCACAGCTCGCTTTCGTTGGCATCACCGGATTCGAACACGCCCACCACCGTCCAGTCTGAGCCGCGCATGCGGACGTGACTGCCCATGGCGGCACCTTTGAACTGGCGTGAGACACCCCGGCCGACAATGAGCTCGCGCAGACCGGTGTTGAAAGGTCGACCCTCGACGATCTTCAGTTGGGGGCGCAGCGCAAAGGCAGCCGGCTCCACGCCGCGCACCGTGATATTCGCGGCGTCCTTGGTGCTGTCGCCGCGCAACAGCTCCGCGATGATCATCATTTCCGCCGAGCCGATCGGCTTGCCATCGGCTCCCGCACGGACGCCGGGCGCCTGTTTGATGAGATCTGCGTCGTCGCGGCCCAGGCCGGAGTTGATCTCGGAGTCCGATCCGCCGCGCATGACAATGGCCACATCTGTGCGGCCCGCTGCTTTCAACGTGCTCGAGAATCCTGTCGACATGGCCAGCAAGGCGGTGAACACCGCCACCACTCCGGCCAGGCCGATGACGATCACCAGTGAAGGTGCCCACCGCTCGGGGATGCTGCGTACATTGATGCCGGTGATGGCCAGTGTCTGGCTCAACATAGTGTCTGGCTCAACATGATGTGTTTCCTAACCTGCGCTACCGGCCCGCCAACGCATCGACGATCTTCAGACTGCGCGCCCGCAGGGCGGGCAACAATCCCACGGCGATGCTCATAACCAGGATGGCGCCGATGCCGATGGCCCAGATCAGGCCGTTGACGTTCAGCTGGAACTGGCCACCCGTGGCTTGCTCGACCATAGCGCCCAACAGGGTCGCCAACGTGAGGCCGATCACGCCTCCCACCAGACAAAGTGCAACGGCTTCCGCGAGTACGAAACCGAGAACGCTGCCGTCCGAGAATCCAAGCGTCTTCAGCACTGCAAGTTCTGGCACACGCTCTCTCACGCTTTGCGCCATCGTGTTGCCGACGACGAGCAGTAACGTGAAGAACACCGCAAACAGAATCCAGCGGACGATGAGTCCAATATCCCCGATCTGCTTCACGAAGCTGAGATTAAAGTCCTTTTCCGTCTGGGTCTTCGTCTCATCGGGGGAGTTTTCGAACATCGCATCGACCGTCTTGCTCACAGCGGCCGCATCCGTGCCCGGTGTGAGCTTCAGGATGTAGAAGTTGGTGCGGCCCTTGCCGAACATGTTCGCTTCATCAAAGTAGTCGTGATTGATGAACACCTGGTTGGTCTGCTTCTTCCAGGCATCATCCTTGCCTTCATAGATACCGACGAGGTCGAAAGCCCATGACTTGCTGCCGCCCTTCTGCGGATAGATGTTGGACGACAACGGTATCTTCTGGCCGACCTTCCAGCCGTATTTGTCGGCCAACATCCTGCCGGCGACCATGGAGGTACGCGTCTGCATGAACGCCTTCCACTGCTCTTCCGGCATGACCCACTCCGGATACACGTCGTGGTAACGCTCCGGATCAATGGCGAACGTAAACACCTGGGTGTTTTCCTGCCAGACGCCGCCAAACCATTGTGAGTACGCGACGCGGGCCACACCCGGCACAGACTCGAGCTTGGGGACCATGCTGAGCGGCAACGCCTGGGTGAACGACACGCGCGCCTGGGTCATGAGGCGGGTCGCGCCCACGAAGTCGGCGCCGGAATTGAAGATCGAATTGAGAGACTGCAGCAGCCCGAAGAGCAGAAACGCCATGATCACCGACAGGATGGTGAGTATGGTGCGCGTCTTCTTACGGAACAGGTTCGCTATGACAAAGCCGGTACGGGTCATGGCGTTTTGTCTCAGGCAGCCTGCTCGAGGAGCTGGCCCTTCTCGAGGTGCAGCGTGCGCCGGGCGAACTCCGCAGCCTTCGGATCGTGGGTGACCATGACAATGGTTTTGCCATGATCGCGGTTCAACACCTGCAGCAGCCCCAGGATCTCATCGGCCGTCTTGCGATCCAGGTCGCCCGTCGGCTCATCACAGACCAGCAGCTGCGGATCCGACACGAGCGCGCGGGCGATCGCGACGCGCTGCTCCTGGCCACCTGACAGCTCCCGCGGCTTGTGGCGTGCGCGATCGGCGAGGCCTACGACCTCGAGTGCCACGGCAACATTCTTCTTGCGCTGTGAGGCCGACAAGCGCGTCAGCAACAGCGGCAATTCAACATTGGCTTCGGCAGTCAACACCGGCATGAGGTTGTAGAACTGGAACACGAAGCCCACGTTGTGAGCCCGCCAGTGGGCCAACTTGCCGCTCGACAGCTGATCGATCCGGTTGCCACCCACACTGATCTGGCCCGAGGTGGGCTGGTCCAAACCACCGATCAGATTCAGCAGCGTGGTCTTGCCTGAGCCGGACGGACCCATGAGCGCGACGAAATCCCCCTTCGGGATGTCGATGCTGAGCCCATGCAGGACCTCGACTTTCTGCTTGCCGCGCTCGTACGTCTTGGTAACGCTTCGGATCTCAACCATGGACTCGGACATGGCTTGCCTCATGCAAAAAGATAGTTGTGGCTGTCAGGGACTGGCGGCACCGACCGCCGCATCATCCTGCAGTTCGGGCGGCGCATCGACGATGACCGCTTCGCCTGGACTCACGCCGGACTCGACTTGGCGCGAATTGCTGAAAGCGCCGCCGAGCGTAACAACACGCCGGTGCGCTTTGTGATCTTTCATGACAAACAGGACGTCTTTGTCGCCCTCACGGTGCAACGCAGAAGCCGGCACCAGGACGCCTATGGGCGGTCGTGCATCCGCCGCGACAGGTTTCTTCTCTTCGAGAAACGACACCCGCACTCCCATGTCCGGGACGATGCGGTCGTCCTTGTTATCGATGCCGATGCGGACCTTGACCGTCGCCTTGGAGCGATCTGCCGTTGGAATGATTGCGATCACGTGGGACGGAATCTTCCAGTCCGGGTAGGCATTCAACACGGAATCGACCGGCTGCTTCGGCAGCACCCGGTTGATGTAAGCCTCGTTCACGTCGACTTCGACTTCCAGGGAGTCCATGTCGACGAGCGTGCCGATGCCGGTACGCGTAAACCCCCCGCCCGCGGAGAATGGCGAGACGATCTCACCCAGTTGCGCTGCCTTGGCGATCACCACGCCAGTGAACGGTGCGTGGATCGTGCAGTACTCGAGTTGCACCTGGGCGGAGCGGACATTGGCGGCCGCCAGGTCTATTTGCTTGCGCTGGCCTTCCAGTTGAGCAGCCTGGGTATCTACCAGCGTGCGGGCCTGCTCCACGGCCTGTTCTGACACCAGCTTGCGCTGAACCAGGTCCTCTGCCCGTTTCACATCACGCTGATCCTGCGACAGCTGCGCCTGGTATTGCACCAGCAATGCCTGTGCGGAGTGCAGTTGCGCCTGTGCCTGTGCGAGAGCCGCTCGCTGTGAGGTATCTTCGAGGCGCGCCAACACCTGGCCCACCTTCACGTGATCGCCTTCTTCGATCAACACTTCGGTCAGCGTGCCGGTGATCTGCGCCGACACTGTTGCTTCACGGCGCGCTGTCACATAACCCGTGGCGTCCAGTACCGATGCGGACGGTCCACCGCTGGTCATCGGCTGCGCCATGGCAGTGTGGACGAGTACGGTTGATTGCTTCGATCGCAGGAACCAGGCTCCTGCGGCGATCAGGACCACGATGAGCACGGCACCGGCAATCCACGGCCAGCGCCGGTTTTCGGCAGGCTCCTCGGGCGCGCTGCGGTCGATCCGCAACTGGTGAAGCAAGGCGCCCTTGTCCTTGTCGGGGCCGGGCGGCGTGTTGGGTTGTGGAGCGGCCAAACTCTTCCCTTTCAACCTGAAGTGATCTTTTTCATCAGCCGGCGCGCCTCGGCGAGCTCCGGCGCGATGAGCAAGGCACGCTCGAGCGCGTCACGCGCCTCCAGCGTCGCGCCCCGATCCAGCTGGCATTTTGCCAGATATACGTAGGCTTCGGCGGCTCCCCAGCCCGGCACGTGCTCGTTATCCCGTCGCTCTGCCTCAAAAGCCGCGGCCGCCGCCTTGAATCCCTGCAGGGCGCGGGCATTGTCGGCTGCGGAAGCCTTGGGCCGTTCATACACTCCCACGGCATCCAGCAGCAGCACACGTGGATTTTTGGGGCCCAGGTGACGGGCCTTCTCGATCTGCGAGCCGCTCCTGGAGGCGGCAAACGGCGCCCGCCACGCCTCCAGGCCGGCCAACAGGTCCAGACACGCGGATTCCAACGCCAGGGCGTCCGCACTGTCTTGCTCGAGATTTTTGGCCTTCTGGATCTTCACTGCCTGGTCGAGGTTGTCCACACAGGCTTCGGCCGTCTCCTTGGCCCGACCTTTGTCCCTGGTCGCACTGAGTTGTGTCAACCGATAGTTGGCCAGGCCGGCGTAGTAGTGGCGGGTCGCGCTTTCGGGCTCCGCAGGAGCAAGCAGCTCCATGACGCCGGCGAGGGCTCGCGGATCCTCGGTGTAATAACCGTACTGGATACGGCTCTCGACGTCGAGCCAGTTCGTCTCGCTACCCCACGCACCCAGGGGCAACAGAGCGACGGCCATACTGAAGACCCTGGCCAGGTACGAGGCCCGGTAAGAAGAACTTGCGACGAGCATCGGCTGCATACGTTACGTAGAATGTCCTTTACACATGATAGCCAGTTCCCTGATAGATATCGGTATCAATCTAGGTCACGACAGCTTTAATGCTGATCGTGACGCCGTCATTGCGCGCGCTGTGGCCGCTGGCGTGGTGCAAATGATGGTGACTGGCTCTAGCGGGTCGAGTACCCGTCAAGCTATCGAAATGGCGCGCACTCACCCCGATCGGCTGTTCGCGACCGCGGGCGTACATCCGCACTACGCCAAGGAGCTCACTGAAGAGTTGTTGGCGGACCTGGGGCAACTTGCAACCCTGCCGCAGGTGGTCGCGGTGGGCGAATGCGGCCTGGATTATTTTCGCGACCTTTCGCCGCGTGCCGTGCAACAGAAGGCCTTTCATCGCCAGTTGGAGCTGGCCGCACGGGTGCGCAAGCCGGTCTTTCTGCACCAACGCGACGCACACGCTGACTTTGTAGCGATCCTGCGCGAGCACCGCGCATCGCTGGTGGGCGGCGTGGCGCACTGTTTTACGGGCTCGCGCGAGGAGCTCCAGGCCTACCTGGAAATGGACCTCGCGATCGGCATCACCGGCTGGATCTGCGACGAGCGACGGGGTGCCCACCTGCTGCCGCTCATGCCTGAGATCGCATCCGATCGGCTGCTGCTCGAGACCGATGGACCATATCTGCTCCCGCGTGACTTGCCGAAGAAGCCGGAATCGCGGCGGAATGAGCCGGCGTATCTGCCGCATATTGCGGCGACCGTTGCGCGGGCGCGTGGCGAATCGCTGGAACAGCTGGCGGCGACCTCGACGGCGGCGGCGCGAATGCTCTTCGGTCTGCCTGGACTATCCTCGTCTATTACAATGACGTCATGAACATTGATCGACTGACCAGGACTATTAACGAAGTCTGGGACGACTCCATTGTCGACCGGCTCACCGCTTACATCCGCATTCCGAACAAGTCGCCTACGTTTGATCCCCACTGGGAGCGCAACGGGCACATGGAAGCGGCCATCAATCTCATGGCCGACTGGTGCCGCGCGCAGCCGGTGGAAGGCATGCGCGTCGAAGTGCGCCGGCTGCCTGGAAAGACGCCGCTGCTATTCATCGATGTGCCGGGCGAGTTGCCTGGCAGCGTGTTGCTATACGGTCATCTGGACAAGCAGCCCGAATTCCCCGGCTGGCTGCCTGGGCTGGGCCCCTGGGAGCCCGTGATGCGTGACGGCAAGCTGTATGGCCGCGGGGGCGCAGACGATGGCTATGCGGTGTTCAGCTCGCTCACGGCGATCGCGGCGCTAAAGGCCCAGAAAGTGCCTCTGGCGCGCTGCGTGCTGCTCATCGAGGCCTGCGAGGAAAGCGGCAGCGTGGATCTGCCGGCCCATCTGGACTGCCTTGGCGATGAGATCGGCGACCCGTCGCTGGTGGTCTGCCTGGATGCGGAATGCGGCAACTACGACCAGGTCTGGTGTACGACGTCCCTGCGCGGAAATCTCACCGGCAAGCTGCGTGTGCGGGTTCTCAATGAGGGCGTGCACTCGGGAATGGCGACCGGGATTGCGGCTACACCGTTTCGCATCATCGAACAGCTCATGGCGCGGGTGGAGAATGCGGTTACCGGCGATGTGTTGGTCGATGAGCTTCAGGCAGCCATCCCCAAGGACCGGCGCGCCCAGATCACGGCCGCTGCCAAGGTCCTGGGCCCGGCCGTTGCAGGCAAGGTGCCCTTCGCGGCAGGTGTCCAGCCGCTGTCAAACGATCCCGTGGAGTTGTTGATCAACAGCACGTGGCGCGCGACTGTGGCTGTCACGGGTGCCGATGGTCTTCCCGCGGTGGGATCCGCGGGTAACGTGTTGCTACCTGAGATCGCCTTGAAAATTTCCATGCGACTCGCGCCCACCACGGATGCCGAGGCCGCCACGAAGGCCGTGAAAGAAACATTCGAGCGCGATCCGCCCTACGGGGCGCAGGTCAGTTTCGAGGATGCATCCGCGTCAGTCGGTTGGAATGCTCCCGCGTTTGCACCCTGGCTGGAGGAGTCCATTGCGAATGCCTCACGCCAGATCTACGGCAAGGAAGCAATCCATGCGGGCGCAGGCGGAACCATCCCGTTCATGGCCATGTTGGGCGCACGGTTTCCCAAGACGCAGTTCTTCATCACAGGCGTGCTGGGACCGCAGGCGAACGCGCATGGTCCCAACGAATTTCTGCATGTGGAGTACGCGAAGAAGCTGACGGCCTGCGTGTCGCTCGTGCTGGCTGACCACGGCAAGTCGTTACAGCATTGAGCAGCCGGCAAAAGTCGCGTCTTTTGCCGGCGTGCGACGGAGTCGGGCTCCGCCCGGCCAGTGCCGGGCTAATGCACGATAGCTCCGCCGAAGCCAGTGCCGGGCTAATGAACGATACTAACGCATGTGCGCCATGTAACTGGGCGTCACGGCCTTCTTGACCTTGCCCCACCCTTCGCTGAAGTGCGAGACGGTTTCGTGCTCGCCGCCCGGGAATTCGGCGTTCAATGAGTCAACCATCAGGGTGAACTTGGGCAGGCCCTTGGGAAACTTGCCACGGCGCGTGAACACGATGCGCCCTTCCACCGGCACCTCCCCCGCAACTCCACGCACGGCTGCGATGCGGTCATACAGCGCGCTTTGGGGATTGGTAAAGGTAAAGCGGCGCGGGCCGTCCATCACCGTCCACTCCGCCATCTGATCTCCGCCGAAAATGTTTCCCTGCACATCTCGCAGGTCGATCACGAGAATGCCGCGCGTGGTCAGCAGCAGAAAATCCACGTGAAAGCCGCCGCCCATGCCATCGGGCACGAGCATGTCAACGAGGTGATCCGAGCCCGCCGCGGTGACCGCCGCGCGCAGCGCGGAACGCATCCGGTACTGCCGGTACCAGCGCCACACCCAGGCGGCTGCGAAGCCCAACACGGCGGCAGCCGCAATCAGCGCCCAAGCCGTAGGCGGGAGCTTTTCCAACTCCTCCACTACTGTCTCCCAACTATCAATGGCCCAACACCCAATGCAGCGCGCAACGAAGCCAGCTCAGGCTGAATTTCCGTGCACTCCGTGGGCCGCGCAAACAACTTCGCCAGGGCTTCGGGAACCGGAACCTTGCGGCCGATCAGGGGCTCGACAATCTCGGAAAATTTAGCAGGATGCGCCGTCGACACGATTATCCACCGTCCCGGGCGCTTGCCAACAACGAGTCGCTCATAAACTTCCGCAGCCGTCGCCGTGTGCGGACACCAGATCTGACCATAACGCTCGAACCCCTGACGGATACGCTCGCGAATGGCCGCATCATCCACGGTTTCCGCGCTCACTGCAGTGCGCAGTTGCGCCAATTCGGGAAAGAGTGCCCGCAGACGTTCCATATTGCTGGGGTTTCCCACATCCATGGCGGACGCGAGCGTTGCGATGCTGGGCCGCGGTCGCCATTCGCCAGTGTGGAGGAAATCGGTCACAGTCTGATTAGCATTGTGAGCAAGCACGATTTGCGCAATGGGAAGCCCCACCTGGCGCGCCCAGATACAAGCCGCTGCATTGCCGAGATTGCCACTGGGAATCACGTACGACGCCGGTTCGCCGTATTTTCTCCACACTTCGAGACTGCTGGCAGCGTAATACACCGCTTGTGGCAACAGGCGGCCCAGGTTGATGCTGTTTGCCGACGACAACTGCGTCTGCTGTCGCAATTCGGGATCAACAAATGCCTGTTTGACGAGGCGTTGACAATCGTCGAACGTCCCGTGCACCGCGAACGATTTGACATTGCCGCCCCAGCACGTGAGCTGTCGCTCCTGTGTGGGGGAAACCAGGCCCTTCGGAAACAACACGCCGACATTGATACCCGGTCTGCCGTGAAAGGCAGCAGCGACGGCGCCACCGGTGTCGCCGGAAGTAGCCACCAGGATGGTAAGCGGCTGCGCGCCAGGTGTACGCAGGCGGGCGAAGTTGGCCGCAAGAAAACGCGCACCGAAATCCTTGAAGGCGGCCGTCGGCCCGTGAAACAACTCCAGGATCCCCAGGCTGGACGTCTCGTCCAGCGGCACGAGCGGTGCCGGGAAATTGAAGGCCTCAGCGGTGATTTCGGGCAGCTGCGCCGCGACCGGATCGCCGCTGACAAACGGCGCAATGAGCCGCGCCGCAATCTGCGGCAATGAGGTCTCGCGGGCGAGCGCCGGTACATCGATGCGGGGCCACGCTGTGGGGACATACAAACCGCCATCCGGCGCCAGGCCCTGCAGGAGCGCCTGGCTGAAACTGATGGAGGTGGAGGAGTCGCGGGTGCTTTGAAATCGAATGGCTTCAGTCACGATGCAACTACGCGCGCGCCGGCCGATTCAATCGCGACGATCCATTCGTCGAGTTGAATCGATTTGCGCACGAATTCGCCTCGCATTGCATCGCGCACTGCGGAAGCATTGGATTCACGTGCCCACGCGAACGTGGTGGGACCTGCGCCGGAGATCGAGCAGCCCAGGGCGCCCGCCTCCATCGCCGCGCGCCGAACATCCTGGAACCCGGGGATCAGCGCCTGGCGCTGGGGCTCGATGACCACGTCCTCGAGCGAGGCGCGGATCATGTCCAGATCGTTGGTATAACACCCGGAAATGAAACCGGCCAGATTGGCGGTCTGCCACACGAAGTCAGACAGATCCACGGTCCGTTTCAGGATGGCGCGGGCCTGTTTGGTCGACAGAAACATGTGCGGGTGCATGATCACGGCACGCACATCGGGGGGCACCGGGATCTGCTTGACGCGCGGGTGATCGATTCCCACCGTCAACACCAACCCGCCAAACAACGACGGCGAAATGTTGTCGACGTGCAGCGAGCCGCTGGCTACGGCCTCACCCTGCATGGCGAATTTCAGCAGCTCGAGCTTGCTGACCGGCTCGGCCAGCAGTGCATTGGCTGCGACGACCGCACCCACTGCGGACGCAGCCGAGCCCCCGAGACCGGAGCCCAGGGGAATTCCCTTGTCGATCTCCATGATGAAGCCGAACGGCAGTTTCAGGGCTTCCTGCATGGCCAGCAGGGCCTGGCCGGCAGTGTTGCGCTTGGGATCTTTGGGTAGCTCACCCGCAATACCATGGATCCGGCTGATTTCGACGCCTGGCTGCGCCCTCTTTGAGACCGTTACCCGGTCACCAAGGGAGTCGACGGCGAACCCGAGGATGTCGAAGCCAATCGCGACATTGCCCACCGAGGCCGGCGCGAATGCCGTCGCCCGGTCGAGGCCGCCCGCTACGGTGGTCATAGTCGTGCACCCAGGTATGCAGCCAGCCGCAGCAGGTCAGCAAACACACCGCCCGCGGTCACTTCCGGTCCGGCACCCGGCCCCTGCACGATCAGCGGATTGTCACAATAACGACGCGTGGCGAAACGGACCACGTTGTCGGTCAGGGCGATGTTGGCAAACGGATGTTTGGAATCCAACTCTATGACGCCAACAGTCGCCTGGCCGTCCGCTGTCAGACGTCCGACGTAGCGGAGCACCTTGCCCTTGGAGCGCGCCGTCTCCAACCGGTCATTCATGCTGGAGTCGTGCTGCGGCAGGCGTGTCATGAATTCGTCAATCGACCCGCTCTCGAGGCCAGCCGGTACCAGGCTTTCAACCCTGACGTCCGCCATCTCGAGCTCCAGGCCCATTTCGCGCCCGAGAATGATCAGCTTGCGCGCCACATCGAGCCCCGACAGGTCATCGCGAGGATCCGGCTCGGTGTAACCGCGCTGCCGGGCATCGCGCACGATGTCGGAAAACGCTTTGCGGCCGTCATAGGTGTTGAACAGGTAGGCGAGCGTGCCGGAGAAGATTCCCTCCACGCTGGTGATCTCATCACCCGTCTCGCGCAGGTCGCGCAGAGTCTGCACCACCGGCAAACCGGCACCCACTGTGGTCTCGTACAAGTAGTGAGCTGAGCCGGCCCTGCGCGCGTCCCGGAGGCGACGATAGAACGGCATGTCGGCGCTGTTGGCTTTCTTGTTGGGCGTAATGACGTGAATGCCGGCGGCCAGCCAGTCGGGATAGCGTTTGGCAATGTCCGCACTGGCCGTGCAGTCGATCAGAACCGTGTGCGGCAGATAGTCGACGCGCACGTGCTCCATGAAACGGTCGAAATCGGCGGCGGTGGAATCCTTGTCGAACTGCTCTTTCCAGCTCTCGAGGACCACACCGCCCTCGGCGAGCAGCATGCGCTTGGAGGTCATGATTCCGCGAACGCGGAAATCCAACTTGGCTTCCGTCTGCAGGCGTACGCGTTGCGAAGCCAACTGGTTCAGCAGCACTCGGCCCACGGTGCCCGGGCCAATCACCCCAACTGAGATCGTGTGCGGCGACAGATACAGACCCGCGTGCACCGCTCGTAGCGCGCGAGTTGCGTGCTTTCCGTCGATGACGACCGAGATGTTGCGCTCCGATGCGCCCTGAGCGATGGCCTTGATGTTGACACTCGTGCTGCCGAGGGCGTTGAACACCTTCGCAGCAACGCCGGGCGTGCCCGCCATACCGTCGCCGACCGCAGCGAGAATGGCGAGATCCGGAGTGACGTCGACGTCCTGGATCTGGCCTTCCTTCAGCTCGCGCTCGAACGCGCTTCTGACAACGGCAGCGGCCCGCTCAGCCTGATCCTGCGGAATGGCGCAGCAGATGGAATGCTCGGAGCTGCCCTGGGAAATGAGGATCACGGAGATCCCTTCCTCGCGCAGCGCGCCAAACAGGCGATTCGCCGTGCCGGGCACGCCGATCATGCCGGCACCCTCGAGATTGATGAGGGCCACCTTCTCGATACTGGTGATGCCCTTCACGGGCAGTACGGACTTCGGATCGGCACAAATCAGCGTGCCGACCTTTTCTGGTGCAAACGTGTTGCGGATCCAGATCGGAATACCGCTGCCGACAGCCGGAGCCATCGTCTGCGGATGGATGACCTTCGCGCCAAAGTACGCGAGCTCCATCGCCTCGTTGTAAGACAGAGAGTCGATGACGGTTGCATCAGGCACCCGCCGCGGATCGGCCGACAGGACGCCGTCCACGTCGGTCCAGATGTGAATCTCACTGGAATCCAGCAGCGCGCCAAAAATGGAGGCCGAGAAATCGCTGCCGTTGCGGCCCAGAGTGGTTTGCACCCCGCGCCGGTCGGAAGCAATGAATCCCGTGATCACGAGCGTGCCCTGGTAGTCCGGGGGCACCAGCTCCCGCAGCTTGGCACGGGATTCGGCCCACTGGATGCCGGGACCGAGCGGTCCCCACTCCACCACCACGGCCTTGCGGGCGTCGATCCACTGAAACGGACCGTTCCGCCCCGAGCGCTCCTCCATGAAGCGGTGGAACAGCTTGGTGGACCAGATCTCCCCGTAGCCGGCGATGAGGTCACTGACATTCTGCGCCGCCGAACGAGTCAGCTTGACCGTATGGAGAATGCCCTCGAGGTCGTGGCAGTCCCGGTCAAACCCCGCCAGGTACAGGCGGGAAGATTGTGCCGTCAGCAGGGCTTCCGCAATGGCCGCGTGCCGCACGCGCAAGGAAGCAATTTCGCTGCGATAGCTGTCATCTTGACCCTCGGCGAGGGCGACCAGGCGCAGCAGCGCATCGGTCACGCCCCGACAGGCCGAAAGGACGACACCCAGCCGCTTCGAGGGCAAGGAATCGAGAATGGTTGCCACGCGGCGGAAGCAGTCAGCGTCGGCGACGCTCGACCCTCCGAACTTGTGTACAACCCACGGTTCGGCCGGCCAGGTCTTATTAGCAGGAGGGGGGACTATTGACATCGAATGGGGGCCCGGAAGAATTTGAAAAGTGTAAAGAAAAAGCGATGCGACTCTACTGACGCGCTCGAGTGCACGCAATGACCGCGTATCGATTGTGTGGTCACACTGCATCATCCTTTCGGGAAGCTCCGTATGGGGGGTCGGGGCTGGCATAATCGAAGCAGTGGAATCCCTACTCGGTCCCCTTCTTCCCCTGTTCGAGCGCGAGCGTGCCGCCGGCCGGGCGGTTGCCCTGGGTCTCCTCGTGGAGACAGCGGGCTCGACCTACCGCAAGACCGGCGCGCTGATGCTCATCGCCGCCAACGGCGACTCGGCTGGCTTGTTGTCGGGTGGCTGTCTGGAAGGCGACCTCGCCGAGTACGCGCGATCTGTGATCGACACGGGGAAAGCCCGACTCGTCACGTATGACATGCGTGGCGGCGATGACCTCGTCTGGGGACTGGGGCTGGGTTGTGAAGGGGCGATGCACATTCTGCTGATCCGGGTGAGCCCCGCTAACGACTGGCAGCCGCTGGCCCATTTCGCCCACTCTCTGGCGAGCCACCAGCCGGCCTCGGCCGGCATAGTCGTCGAGTCGGAACGCGCCGACTCACCGGTGGGGACTGTTGTTCTGCCCGGGACCGGGGCGCGTCCCGAAGTTGACGTGGCGCTCGCTGAAGCCGCGCACACCGGCCGCAGCGGCTGGTTTGAGACTGCGGCACCGCGCTGGAGGCTGTTTGCCCTGCCCCTGTCGTTGCCCCCGAAGCTGCTGCTGTTGGGCGCCGGGCCTGACGCTGCACCGGTTGTTGATTTCGCAGCCCGCCTGAACTGGAAGGTCACTGTGCTGGATCACCGGCCCGCGTATGCGGATCCCACGCATTTCCCGCTGGCTGAGCGCGTGTTGCAGGCGCAACCGGATGAGCTGCTCAACACGCTCGAGCCGGCCCAATTCTCCGCCGCCGTGGTGATGAGCCATCACCTGCCTTCTGATTTGAAGTATCTGCGCGCCCTGGCTGCAACGAGCGTTCCGTACATCGGGTTGCTCGGTCCTGCGGCGCGCCGCGAACGGCTACTGTGCGATCTCGAAGCAGACGCTGACAAAATCCGCCAGCGGCTCCACGCCCCGGTTGGGTTAGCGCTCGGCGGGCGGTCACCTGAATCAATTGCGCTGGCCATCGTCGCGGAGATTCACGCGTTTGTTCATACCGGCGCCGGGCGTGTCCATGGCGCTGAAGTCCCCGTACATACCCCCGTAACAGTCGTGCGTAGCGCATGAACGAAATTCAGATCATTCGCAAACAACTCGCGACTGAGCGCGCGCATTTTGCTGACGTGGCACAGGCTTGCTCGCAATTGCAAACAGCGCGTGGTGACTTTGTAACAGCCTGTACGGATTACTTCGCGTTCGCGGTGACCCGCTTCGAGGCCGCCCCCGAGCTGGTCGCGCAACTCGCTTCGGGATTGAGCCCTGAGTTTCTCGCGGCCTTCACAGAAGCGTCACGCCGACATTTCGAAAAGTTGGATGCGGTACTCGCGCGTAATCTGCCTGTCACTGAATGGCGCGCGGTCTCCAGAATCGATGCTGACTCCATCGTCGCCGAGCGCGTTCGTTACAGCCGTGTAAAGGCGACGATTCCCACATGACAGTCGGCGCCGACCCGGGCGAAGGTTTGCATGCCATCGTTCTGGCTGCAGGTGCTTCGACCCGGTTTGGCTCCGCCAAACAACTCGCGCGCGTGGCTGGTCGGCCTCTTCTACACACCGCTGTGGCGCGCGCGGCCGAAGTTGCAGGCTCTGCAGTCACCATAGTTCTCGGAGCCCGCGCCGCAGAGCTCACACCGCTGCTGACGCATTCTCAGGCTTCCGTGGTGATTAACCGCGAATGGCGTGAAGGGATGGCCAGCTCCATTCGCGCTGGCGTTGCCCGCCTGCCTGCCACCTGCACCGCTGCTCTTCTGATGCTTGTCGATCAGGCCGCCGTGACGGCCGAGGATCTCAAACGCTTAGTGAGTGCGTGGCGCCGGCAGCCCGAGTACATCGTGGCGGCACGTTATGGAATGACCACCGGTGTGCCGGCGATTTTTCCCCGATCCGCCTTTTCCGACCTGGCAGCGCTCCGGGGAGATGTGGGCGCGAGGGTTCTGCTGCAGCGCAATCCGGACCGTGTAGTGCGGGTTCCGATGGCCAGCGCCGCGATTGATATAGACACGCCTGAAGACCTCCTGGAAATGGGTCCCGAGAGGTAAAAAATCCTTATACTTGACAGGGTTACGATGAAGTTCTAATATAGTTTCTATGTTGGATTTTAACCCCTTGTCACTATCCCTTCCGCAAGCGCTGGCGAGCGCTCTGCGGCGTCTCACCCACCTTGCTCACACCAGCTCCTGGGACCAGTGGGCGGTTCAGCGCTTGACTCCCACCCAGCGCCGAATCCTCGACGTGGTCGCCTCGCGGCGTGAGAGCCTCACTCTGTCGGCGTTGGCCCGGGAGCTCGGCGTTACCCCCGCTACGGCCTCAGACAGTGTCGGTGCGCTGGAATCCAAAGGCCTGATCCAGAAGCGCCGCAGTGAAGTTGACGGGCGAGCGTTGGCTCTGATGTTGACGAGTGAGGGACAGAGTTCCGTTACGGCCCTGGCGGCTCTTCCGGACCCGCTGTTGAACGCGTTTGACGCGCTAACCGCTGACGAACAAGAGATTTTCTACCGTTCAGCCATGAAGATGATTCACGGTCTGCAGGAAACCGGGGCGCTGCCGGTGTCGCGCATGTGTGTGCGCTGTCAGCATTTCGAGCCCTTCCGGGCCGCTGAGTCAGGACATCCGCACTTTTGTCACCTGGCCGGCTCACCGTTGGCCGACCGGCATCTGCGCCTGGAATGCCCGGAGCACGAGGCGGGCGATGAGGCAACACAGAATTCCACTTGGGAGCGCTTTAACGGGCCGCCGCCCGAGAAGCAGAGTTAGTTAGTTTTCCGGCGGCCGGCCAGCTCGAGCACGCGACGGGCCTGCAGCAGGTGTGGCTTGTCGATCATCTTGCCGTCCAGACTCATAACACCGGCATCGGGTGACTCGGTAAACGCAGCGACGATTCGCTGCGCCCACTCCACTTCCGCGGGCCCGGGAATGAAGGCGTCGTTGATGGGCGCAACCTGGTCGGGGTGAATCGCCAGCTTGCCCGTAAACCCATCGCGTCGCGCGCTCTCGATGTCGCGCTTCAATCCCTCAACATCGCGAAAATCCAGGTAGACGCCGTCGATTGCCTGCACGCCCAATGCAGCCGCGGTCACTACGCACAGTGAGCGTGCCAGCTGGAATGTAAACGTGAGTGAGCCCTGTCGATCGGTCTTGTGCGTGATGCCCATCGCGGCAGACAGGTCTTCGGATCCCCATGTCAGCCCCGCGAGTCGCTGCCGACTCATCTCACCCGCAGGTAACACCTGGCCATAGCTGCTCAATGTCAGTAACGCCTGCGGTGTCTCCGTAGCGATGACGAGCAGTTTTGTTGATCCAAGATCACGGCCTGCCTGTGCCTCGAGAGCCGTGAGGTAGTTGCTGACTTCGGCGACTTCGCCGGGGGAAGACGGTTTCGGCAGCACGATGCCATCCGGGACGCCGGAAAAAACAGCGACGAGATCCTGCAGCAGGATGCCGCTCGACAACGCATTTACGCGGACCCACAACTGTTGTTGCGACCGGTCCGTGCGCGCTGTCAGAAGCTCGCGTACCCGCTGGCGGGCCGCAGGCAATTGCGCTGCAGCAACCGAATCCTCCAGGTCGAGGAGCAGCGCATCCGCGCCGCAGTCGACAGCCTTGGCCTGTTTGCGCTCGCTGTCACCGGGGACAAAGAGCAGCGAGCGCAGAACCGGATTCGCGCCTTCGGTGCTCGAGGGAGGCGAAACGTTCCGCACGCCTGCGGGCGGTGACAGTTTGCTCACTTTTTCGGGCTCACGTTGTTGGCCGCTTCATCATGAGGGCCGCGCGCCTGCAAGCCGCGACCTCTTCGTTGCGCTGATTGAACGCGCGGTGCTCGAAAGTCAGAATTCCGGAATCCTGGCGCGACTGACTCTCCCGTTTCGCGACCACGGTGGTTTCGGCACGAAGCGTGTCGCCAACGAGCACGGGGCGCGGAAACTTCACTTCCTCCCACCCGAGGTTGCCCAGAGTCGTGCCGAACGTAGTGTCATACACCGACAGCCCGATCAGCAGCCCCAATGTGAAGATGCTGTTGACGATCGGCTGGCCGAACGGCGTGGACTTGCAGTACTCGGCGTCCAGGTGCAGGGCAGCCGGGTTCATGGTCAGGGTGCTGAACAGCACGTTGTCGGTCTCGGTCACGGTTCGGTGGACGGCATGCTGAAAATGCTGACCCACCTCAAATTGCTCGTAATACAGACCCGGCATGTAAACCTCGCGCGAATGGCTGGCAATGACCCCATAGCCACATTGTAACCGGCTCATAACCGGCGGCGCCGAATACACAACCAAAGGGTATTTCTTGCAGTACAGCCCCCCGGCCTATAGTTCCTGCCATGTACCAGTACGATAAGCTCGACCAGGCCTTCGTAGATCAGCGCGTAGCCGAGTTCCGTGACCAGACGCGCCGCTTTCTGGCGGGCGAGCTGACCGACGATGAGTTCAAGCTGCTGCGGCTTCGCAATGGCCTCTATATTCAGCGCCACGCGCCGATGCTGCGGATCGCGATCCCCTACGGCCTGCTCAGCAGCCAGCAATTGCGCAAGCTCGGCGACATAGCGCATCGCTATGACCGCAGCTTCGGGCATTTCACCACCCGCCAGAACCTGCAGCTCAACTGGCCCAGGCTGGAGGATGTTCCCGACATTCTCGCAGACCTGGCGACCGTGCAGATGCATGCGATCCAGACCAGCGGCAATTGCATTCGCAATGTCACAGCCGATCACCTGGCAGGCATTGCTCAGGATGAGACTGACGACCCGCGGCCGTATTGCGAGATCATTCGCCAGTGGGCGAACCTGCATCCCGAATTCACCTACCTGCCGCGCAAGTTCAAGATCGCGGTGACGGGCTCGCCGGAAGATCGTGCCGCCTCCGAGGTGCACGATGTTGGTCTGCACCTGCGGCGCGATGCCCAGGGCAACATCGGCTTCCAGGTGCTCGTCGGCGGTGGCCTCGGCCGTACCCCCATCATCGGACAGGTCATTCGCGAGTTTTTGCCTCTGCCGGATCTGCTGTCGTATCTCGATGCCATTTTGCGTGTGTACAACCGCTACGGGCGCCGGGACAACATCCACAAGGCACGCATCAAGATTCTCGTGAAGGCGGTGGGCATCGCCCGTTTTCGCGATCAGGTCGAGACCGAGTGGCGGGCCGCGAAGGATATTTCTCCACGCCTCGAGGCTGCCGAAGTCGAGCGTGTGCGTGCGTTCTTCAAACCACCGGCTTACGAGTCGTTGCCGAACATCGATGCCGCCGCGGGCCGCGAGCCCGAGTTCCAGGCCTGGTATCGATACAACACCCGCCCCCATCGGGTTGCGGGCTATCGCGCAGCATTCGTCTCCCTCAAGGCACACGGCCAGAATCCCGGCGACATGAGCTCGGGACAGATGCATGGCGTGGCTGCCCTTGCCGACCGGGTGAGCTTCGGCTTGGTTCGGGTCACCCATACGCAGAATTTACTGCTGGCCGACGTGAAACAGGCTGAGCTGTACGGCGTATGGAAGGAGCTTCGCGAGTTGGGCCTCGCGATGCCCAACATCGGCACGCTCACCGACATGATTGCCTGCCCGGGGCTGGATTTTTGCAGCCTGGCCAATGCCGG
>JAXDQF010000153.1:0-6255 GCA_034668025.1 Gammaproteobacteria bacterium
ACCTTGCCTTCGTCCAACGCATCGGCCGATGGGTCGTAGTCTTCGGGCCAGACGCCTTGGCCGAGCATGACTGCAACCCAGCTCGTGAGACCAAACAGCTCGCCTTCGCTGCGCAGATTGCGACCGCGGCCGCGGAAGAGGGCCAGTTTGCGCTCCAGGCTTTCCGGAACGCTCATGTTGCTGCAATAGGACCAGAACGCCGAATCGCTGCGGGCGCTGAGCTTGTAATGGAGGATGACGAAATCCCGCACCGCCTCGAAAGCTGTCTGCATTGCGCGGTTGTATTCATCCCTCTCGAGCGGCTCGAAGCGTCGATCGGGAAAGAGCGCGAGCAGCTTGGCGATGCCCAGTTGGATGAGGTGAATGCTGGTGGATTCCAGCGGCTCGATGAAGCCCGCCGACAAACCGAGGGCTACGACATTCCGGTTCCACGCAAGCTTGCGCCGGCCGGTGACAAAGTTGAGATGGCGCGGTGGCGCAAGGGCCTGGGCAGGCAGATTGTCCATCAAAGTCCGCTCCGCCTCAGCGGCCTGCATGAACGGGCTGGCATATACGAGGCCATTGCCGATGCGATGTTGCAGCGGAATCCGCCATTGCCATCCTGCAAGGCGTGCTGTCGACCTCGTGTAGGGCTCGGGCAGCCCGGCGCTCGCACTCGGTACCGCAACGGCGCGGTCACAAGGCAGCCAGTGCTGCCAATTCTCATAACCGCTCGCCAGGGCCTGTTCAATGAGCAGGCCTCGAAACCCGGAGCAGTCAATGAACAGCTCACCCTCCACCCGTCGTTCACCGGTGAGCTGCAGCGCCTGCACAAATCCGCTTTGCGGGTCCAACACAACCTCTTCGACCTTGCCCTCGATTCGTTGCACTCCGAGGTGTTCCGCATACTTGCGCAGATACGCTGCGTACAGCGACGCATCGAAGTGATAGGCGTAATTGAAGTCATGCTCGGGATGGTCGGGGTCCGATTGCGGCCGGCCGAAACGCCCCGCTCGCGCGGCTACGGCGCTGACGCAAAAGCTCTCAATCTGTGGCAGAGGCCGGCGCAGCCGCTCACGCAGATACAGTTGGTGAAAGTCGATTCCGGCGATGTCGCGGCCATAGCGGCCGAAAGGATGAAAATACTGTTGCCCCGGTTGCCCCCAGTCGACAAATTCGATGCCGAGCTTGTAGGTTCCGCGGGTCGCCCGCAGGAAATCAGCCTCATCGATTCCCAACAGGGCATTGAAGGTGCGTATCGGGGGGATGGTCGCCTCGCCGACTCCGATCGTGCCGATCTCTTCGGATTCGACCAGGCAGATCCGGGTGTTGCCGTGCGCGAGAAATCGGCTGAGAGCGGCGGCGGCCATCCAGCCCGCGGTGCCGCCTCCGACAATGACGATGCGTTCTATGCGGTTGGAATTCACTGAGGGATCTCCATCAGTTGTTGCAATCCCGTACTGATCGCCTCGAGGCGTTGCTGAATTTTTGACATGGGCAGTTCGGCTGCTACCGGGTCGATGCGCCGGGGAATGACGCCGAGCCCGATGAGGCTGGCGAGCCATTCGTCGCGCTCGAAACCGTCTTCGTCATGGATCGAAAGTCGGCCGCGCTCGCGAAATAATGCGAGATCGCGTGCCAGCTCGGCAGATACCGGGCCTGCGGCTGCCGCACGCCAGAGGGCTTCCGGCCGTTGGTTCAGCAGAAAGGGAAGTTGCACGAAGTCCCGCAGGCGATCCGACTCGAGCGCCGTGCGACGATTGAAATAGGCGATTTCCGCAGGCGTTGCCCGGGAGTCATGGCCCGGCCAGCAGGCAATGAGCCGGTCGAGATGCCGACACACGGCGTGCAAGCTCGTAGCTGCCGAAGGCTCCAGGCTCACCGCAGCAGAGCCAATAGCAACACAGTTGCCTGCCCACGGATCCTCGAGCCTGCCTTGGCGAAGGACGACGGGCTGATCCTGCGGCGCGCTTCCGGCCGCATCGCGAAATGTCGCTCGCGCCTGATCATCGGTCTCATGTGCCGAGGAATAGGCCAACAGGTGAAATGTCGCGTCCTGAAGGCGGGCCTCGTATCGCCAACCGGCAGCGAGAGCGACCAGATCGTCACTGACAGGTGGGATCTGAATGGCGGCCTGGCGCGAGAACAGCAGACGATCAACGGGGAGGGAAGCGCTCCAGTCTATCCAACGCCACGGGAGTGCCCGCCGGACTCCCGCCGCGTGCCCGCTTGCATCAATATACAAATCGGCGGCCAGCTCGCGTCCGTTGGCGAGCTTCAATGCGCGTATGCACCCGCTGTCGGAGCTTTGCAGGATAGCCGCAATGTTTCCGTGGATCTCTTCGACTCCGGCGGCGCGTCCCAATGATCGCAGCGCCTGGGCGTACGCGGGCAGGTTGAGCTGCAATCCGTAATCCAACCCCGCCAAAGGCGACTCACGCTGCGAAGATGGTGCCGCGAAGCGAGACTGCGACGCCAAACTGGCGCTGATCGAAAACGAATCAAATGGCGCGACCGTGCCGCGACTGTGCGCGCGGAGCCAAAGGTGATGGAAAGAGACGCCCGACATGCTCTCTCCATACATACCGTGTCCGCGAAAGTACGGAATGTCGCTCCAGCCCGAGACGCGAGTTCCGAGGCGGTAGCTCGCGCGGGTGCGCTCGACGACCTCAGCTTCGTCAACCCCTAACGCGCCGTGAAAAGCTCGAACCGACGGGCGACTGGCGCCAAGCAACTCATCTATCGCATCTTCTTCGCCGTCGTCGAGTCGCACAACTCGGATATCCGGCAGGCTGCGCGCAATCGCCGTGGCGGCCATTGCGGCTGCAGTGCCGGACCCTACGACCAACACCAGGCGCCGGCCGTCGCTCACGGTCGCTCCCCGGCCATCGCGCAGTAGGACGCGATGTAATCGGCATGATCCGGCATGTGTTCGACTGCCTGGTCGATTTCAACACGCATGCGACGCAACGCGATATCGAGACGGTCCAGCGGCATCCCATCGGCGCGGCGATCGTAGTCCCGGGGCACAACATGCTGTCCGAGATAGACCGCGAGCCAGCTCGGCTCGAGAAACAATCCGCGCGCGTACGGCTCGACTCTGCCGCGCGCCCGAAACAGAGCGATCTTCGCAGCGAGGCTGTCTGGAATGGGCATCGTACCCACATAGGTCCAAAACGGCGTATCACGCCTGCGCGTCGCGTGATAGTGCAGGATCAGGAAGTCGCGGATCCGATCGTATTCAACGGCGACGAGGTCGTTGAACTCATCGCGATCGACGTCAGAGACTTCTTTTTCCGGGAGCAGCTCGAGCAGCGCAGTGATGGCCACCTGGATGAGATAGATGCTGGTCGATTCGAGTGGCTCGAGAAACCCGCTCGATAACCCCACAGCCGCACAATTGCGGACCCACGATCGTCGACGGCGTCCCGCCTTGAACCGCAGCACGCGTGGGTTCGCAAGCGGTTGTCCCTCAACAGCCGCAACCAGCGAATCGATTGCCTTCTGCTCCTCGATAAAGGCGCTTGCATGGACGTAGCCGTTGCCTGTGCGATGTTGGAGTGGAATCCGCCAGCGCCAACCCGCATCCATCGCAATTGAAGAGGTGAAAGGCGAAAGGGCACCCTGCGTGCGGCACGGCATCGCTACAGCGCGGTCACAGGGAAGCCAGTGGGACCAGTCTTCGAAGGGCTCGCCGAGGGTTTCACCGAGCAGGAGGGAGCGAAATCCGGACGCATCGATGAAGAAGTCGCCCTCAATCGTGCGGCCGTCCTCGAGTTTCACGCCGGTAATATTGCCATTCACTCCGTCCTGTGAGGCTCCCACGATCCGAGCTTCAATGCGCTCCACTCCCTGCTTTTCTGCGATCCGGCGCAGATAGCTCGCGAACAGGCTGGCATCAAATTGATAGGCATAGTTGTAAGCGGTGATCAGGTCGCCGCCCTGTCTGGCAGGCGGTGCGAACCGGCATTGCCGGCTCATCGCGACCGAGATTGCATAGTCGCCGAACTGTCCGGCCTGCAGCTCGAGCTGACGTGCCCGGTTCCAGAAGTGGTGAAAGCCCACGCCCCCCGCTCCGCGCCCCGAGCTTCCGAACGGGTGCATATAGCGGTCACCAACGCGGCCCCAGTCGACAAACTCGATGCCTAATTTGTAGGTGGCACAGGTCGCCGCCATGAAACTGCTTTCATCGATGCCGAGTCGTTCATTGAAGGCCCGGATATGGGGCAGCGTGGCCTCGCCGACGCCCACGATACCGATGGCCTCCGACTCCACGAGCACGATGGAACAACGTGTTGGCAGAACGTGCGCCAAAGCCGAAGCCGTCATCCAACCGGCCGTTCCGCCGCCGACCACCACCACTCTCAGCCGCGGCACATCATCGCCATTGCTGTGAGCTGGGGCGCTCATTCGGTGTGTGTCAGCACAAAGGACACGGGATCCGTCGCGGTGAAGGGAAAGTAGGCGATGAGTTTGCGTCCGTCGAGGCCCTCGACGTAGCCAACCTCCGCCCGGTGACTTGCCCCCGGAGAGTCACCTTCCAACACGGCACGAGCGCCTCCGGTCCAATGGGGTACGACGAAGACTGGATTGACCACCGGGTGTTCGTGACTTGCGTTGATGTCTATTCGAATTGTGCCGCCGCCATTCGGCCCTTCGATGACATAGGCTCTTTCGTTTGCGTCAAAACGCGCCGCTGCAGCGCCCGTCACCCTCGCCTCGGGAGGACTCAGGAACGCACGTGCACGGGGAGCGAGTTGGTCGGCGCGATCCAATGTCAGGCCTGTCAGCAGTATTCGAGTCATTTGCCGCTCATCCTGCGACGCGAGCGGCCAATAGATGTGCGAGAGCGAGGTATGACTGGGTCGGTCCGAGGTGAGCGCCGGCCGGCCGCTCGAGCGGATTTGCGCCACCGGCCAATGATTCCACCACTCGAACGCCGACATCGAGGGTTCCCAGTTGATCCCTTCAAATCGCGCGGGTCCGCCGCCTGCCACCTGGAAGGGTTTCCACTGCGAACGCAGGTTGATCCACTGGATCATCGGCGTCTGGATTCCGTCAAAGCGCTCGGGACCTCGCGGCTTGGCGAAGTCACTCGCCGTTCGTGCTGGCCATGTATAGGTGCGGGACTCGCCGTTCAGATTCGCCAGCGTCAGTGCATCCAGATACAGGTTATCCTCAGGCGTCTGTCCGGCAGGAATGATCACTATCGATTCCTGAAACTCGCTCGACTCGCGGCCCGGATGATCGGTCCACAACACCTGGCGGCGGACAGCCACTGCATCGGGGTAGACGGTCCAGTACTCATCTGCCCAGGCTCCCCAGTCAGCGGGCGTCGCGGCGTCCGCGAGCTTCTGGTTTTCAACCTCGGACAGTGCGTACCGCCAGTGCACGACGGCTCTCGCCGGCGTGCTCTCGAGGATCTCGACGTGCGAGTAGCGCACCTGCTTATCCGACATGGGCTCGCAGTCTTCGCCGTCGGGACAGCGGGGCTTACCGTAGATCTCCATGAACTCGTCGCTGTACCAACGTCCGTTCTCAGTGACCCAGGCCGGTATGTAGTTGGCGCCTTGCCAGAATACGAGTTGAATCGCAGCTGCGGGGAAACGCACCACGACGTCACTGCCAGGAGCGACCCGGCGCGATGAATCCCACGTCGGCTCATAGGTCAGGGTTGTATGGAACGCTCCGAAAGGGCCTGCGCCGCCGGCAAAGCGAGGTAAAGCCGGGGCGGAAGACGGTTGCAACACTGACCGGTCGATGCCGGACAGGAGTTTCTTCAGCTCAGCCCCCGTGAGGCTGTGATCGCGCACCGTGAGGTCCGCAATTGCGCCTTCGAGGGAGAATCCAATGGGCAGCAGCGGATGAATGGCATTGGAAGGGTAGGGAAGCTGCGGTGCGCGCGTGTGCCCGACCAACAGCGGAACTTCCGACTCTCCCGGTGTCTTCTGCGGGATTTCGGTTGGACTCGTCAGCTCGGCCGCAACACTTTTGCCATTCAGCCCAAAGCTCAGTGCGCCCCGGTCGTAGGAAAGTGCAACTGAGATCCACTGGCGGGGGGGTATCTGGCTGCCGGACACGAGGCGCAAGGGCTTCTGCCCTGTCACACGGCGCTCCGCGACCAGGTGGCCCCGCGCATCGACACCAAAGAACAGTCGGCCCGCTGCCGTCGCCTGATCGATGATCGGCGTGTCGTTCCACGGCAAGGCATCGAGTTTGAGCCAACATGAAACGCTCCACGGCTGATCCGCGTCCGTCAGACGTGCAATGGGCCGA
>JAXDQF010000154.1:0-5556 GCA_034668025.1 Gammaproteobacteria bacterium
GAATACATGCGCTCGCCGGCGGCAAGTGGAACGGCGGTCTGCGCGGCGAGGCGCGGGTAGTACTCGGCCTGCTCGGCCAGTACCGGCTCTTCGATGAATAGCGGCCGGTACGGCTCGAATTCGCGGATCAGCGTCTTTGCCATGGGCATACCGACGCGACCGTGGAAATCCAGACCGAACTCGATCGCATTGCCAAACGCCGCGCGGATTTCGGCCACCTTGGCCACGGCCGAATCGATCGCACGACTGCTGTCCAGCAAACCCAGCTCCTCGCAGCCGTTCATCTTGAACGTGTCGTAACCCAGCGCAACGCGCTGACGGATCTGCTCGACTATGTCCGAAGGCCGATCGCCGCCCACCCAACAATAGGTTTTCATGCGGTCCCGCGCCAGACCTCCCAGGAGCTGATAAACGGGCACGCCCAACACCTTGCCCTTGATATCCCATAACGCCTGGTCGATACCGGCGATTGCGCTCATGAAGACCGCCCCGCCCCGATAAAACGCGCCGCGATACATGGTTTGCCAATGATCGTTGATGCGCGCGGGATCCTTACCAATCAAAAGCTCGCCGATCTCGTCCACGGCGGCTTCCACGGTGCGGGCCCGGCCTTCGACCACCGCTTCGCCCCAGCCGGCGAGACCTTGATCGGTTTCGATTTTCAGGAACATCCAGCGGGGCGCGACGCGGTAGGTTGTCAGTTGCGTAATTTTCAAGCTGCGTTCTTCTCGAGACTAGCGGTGACGTGCGGCGTCGAGAATAGGCTCGCGCCGTGAGCTCAGCATGGGCCGTTTCAGGCCCAGCAGGTCCAATACAATAACCTGGTTGTTCCGCGGCTTCAGCCACACTCCCGGCACATACAGAGTGCGCTGCGGCCCGATATTCCACACCCTCCCGAGCGGCCTGCCGTTGAGCCACACGAAGCCTTTGTGCCAACCCGCTGTATCGAGAAAGCTATCCGCAGCGGCCGTACCGCTCGCCGCCGCATTGAAACTGCCGCGATAGAAACACGGCGCAGCCGCGCACGCAGCGCTGCCATACCCGAAACTCGAGCTATCCGTCAGCGGCAATGCGTAAACCTTCCAATCATGCAATGGCTTGCCGTTCAATGTCACCGAACCCGTGATGCCTTTGCGCTCTTTGCGTAGCTCAGCGCTGTAGTTGATCCGGCCGGCGTTCTCGACCAACACATCCAAACGGTCACCCGTTGCAGGATGGGGCCCCTTGGTGATCGGCAGTGGTAGCCGGGTTTGCCCGAGACGACGATCCAGACTCCCGACGAGCTTTCCGTTGACGTAAATCAGCGCATAGTCGTGCAGGCCATCGATCACCAGGTCTGCGCCGGTATCGGCCGTCAACGCGGTGCGATAGAGGATGTAGCCGTAGGCTTGATCCAGTTCCTCCATGGTCTTGGGGTCATGGGAAATCACCGGCGCAGGCAGGTTGTCCCACAGCGACGCGGACTCGGTCAGCGCGAAGGTATCGATCGCCTGGGTCGCTGGCGTGTCCGGTACCGGCGGCGGGGCGTTACCCGTGCTCTTGGCGATGACATCCCGGAACGCGAAATACTTCCGGGTAGGACGGCCGCTTTCGTCGAGCGGGGCACCATAGTCGTAGCTGGTGACGTCAGGTTGGAATTGCTCATGGTCCCAGTTGGCACCGTTCATCCAGCCGAAACTCGTGCCGCCGTGAAACATGTACAGGCTCACCGAATAGCCCTGACTGAGCATCCATGCGAGATCAACTTCCTGTTGCCTGGCGTCGGGCAGGTGACGCTCGCCGCCCCAATGATCAAACCAACCGTCCCAGTATTCACCGTTCATGAACGGCCCCTGGGGTCGATTCTCGTGCAGCAGCGCAAATTGGGCTCGAGCTTCGCCCGGGCCGAAGTTGATCGCCGCGGGCAGATCAGGCAGGGATCCCCGCAAGGTTCCTTTGGTTTTATCCTGGTTGTTGTCCGCCGTGTAAAGCAGTGCACTGTCGAAGCCGGCCTCGATCAGCGCCCGCCGGGTTTGTTCCAGATACTCCCGATCGTCGCCGAAGCTGCCGTACTCGTTCTCAACCTGCACTGCGATGATCGGACCGCCGCGGGCGAGTTGTAGAGGCGCAAGCTCCTTAACCAAACGATGTAACCAACGAGTGGCCGGCACCATGTACTTGGGATCCCGGCTGCGCACTACGGTTTGGGGATCCTTGAGCAGCCAGCCGGGAAAGCCGCCGAATTCCCACTCGGCACACACGTAAGGACCGGGCCGCAGGATGATGTAGAGACCTTCCTGCTGGGCCTCGCGGATGAACTCGGCGACGTCGTTCTGGCCGCTGAAGTCATACGTTCCAGGAACACTTTCGTGGATGTTCCAGAAGGTGTACATGGTGACGGCATTCAAGCCCATCGCTTTGGCCATCTTCAATCGCGCGCGCCAATATTCCCTTGGGATGCGTGGATAGTGGATTTCGCCGGAGATGATCTGGAAGGGCTTGCCGTCCAAAGCGAAATGCCCGCCGGCAACGGTAAAAGTATGAGCCGGTACCGGCGCCGGTACATCGGCGGCCGCTTTGCGGCCGCCGAGCGCCAGAACGGTGAGCCCTACACACGCGAGAACTGAGATTCCCACACCCCGTCTACGTGCAGGCGGTTCCGTACATTGATGACCTGGCTTCAAAGCGAGCCACGAATACCTAAGGTAACGGTGCCACCGTCCGCTTCGGCGTAGGTCGGACGATTGGGGTATACCTGGTATTTGAATATGGTCTCCCGCAACAGATTGGTGGCCGTCAGGAACACGGAGAGATTCGGGCGGATTGCAAAGCTCCCGCTGAAATCAAGCTGGCCATAAGCCTTGGTGGTCGTCGGTTGCCCGGCCTCGTTCGGATCAGCGATGGACCACAGATACTTCCCGCGCCAGTTGTAGGCCAAACGCAGCTGCCATGGCCCTTCCTCGTAATAGCCGCTGACATTGCCCGAGTCGCCAATTCCCGGCACGGCAAATTTGCCGGTGGCCAACAGCGCGGGATTGATCGATGCATTGCTGCTGACATGGGTGTAGTTCACCGATGCGCCCAGCCCATCGAAGGGTTTGGGCAGGCGGGTGAATTGGTAATTGACCGTGAACTCCTCGCCCTTGATGGTCGCCGTATTCAAATTGACCGGCTCGATCAACTGGAACGGGAACCCCAACACCGTGGTCTGCGTGAGAATGGTCGTATTGAAATTGCTGACCCTCTTGTAGAAACCGTCCACGGCAATGTAGCTGAGACTGTCGAGATACCACTCGAGTCCCGAATCGAAATTATTCGACGTGTACGGCTTCAGATTCACGTTGCCCACCGTGAGGGTCTGATCATTCGGCCTGAAACCGTAAACCGTCGCGGCGGACAGGTTGGACAGATCCGGCCGGCTTTCGGTCTTGGACAGCGCCAGCCGGAAGATGAGATCATCGCGCAAATTGAGCTTGAAATTGGCCGACGGCAGCCACTCGCCATAACCCCCACTGTCGGAAATCGGCGAGAGCGAACCATAGGTCGGAATGGCGTTGCTCGTGTCGTTCGGATTGACCGTAATGGCCAGCAGCGGACTGGAGTAAGCGTTCGAGGTGGTGTCGGTATGGCTGTAACGCACGCCGACATCCAGGAACCAGGCCTTGTCGAAGACATGACCGGTGAAATCGGCCTTGGCATAGGCCGAGCGCGTCCTTTCATGGACCTCGCTGAAGCTGTTCAAGTCCTGGCCGCCCGCGAAATTACCGCCGGCAGCCGCCAGTGCGGCGGCGAATGCAGCCGGATTCGGCAGCTGATTGTAGGCCGCCGGCGTGGTGAGGTAATTCAAATAGGCGTATGGGTTATAGCCGAGCCACTGCGTAGGAGCACCGGGCGATACGCCCTTCACCAGAGTGCCTGCGTTGAAAACATAGGCGCCAATGGCACTGGCAGGCACCGAAGCGACATAACCGCAGTATTCTGCGCACAGCAGGTTATTCAGCGTGCCGACGTTGTATTCCCTCTTGGCTCGGTTGGTATATTCCAGACCGAAATCGAGCTTGGATAACCCATCGCCGTCGAAGCGTGTCGACAGATGCAGCCTGTTCTCCTGAATCTTGTCCTCGACATTGGGTGACTGACCACCCTGGTTGCAGCAATGCACACGAAGGTCCGACGTGTTCGTCGTCGAAATCAGGTTACTGTAGCTGGGCAAGGAGTCAGAACCGTTGTTCGTCCACTGCGGATTGACGCCGAAATTGCGCGTCCCGACCACCAGAAAATAGCCGTCCCCGCCGGCCTTGTTCCAGGCACTGGAGAGGGCGCTGTCCCAATCGAGCTTGGTGGAATCGGTGAATGCGTAGGCAACATTGAGTCCGCCCTGGACGTTGTATGCGTTGCGCGGATTAGACTCCTGGATGTAGTCGTTGGCCAGATTGCCGGTGTTGGTGCGCGTGTAACTCAGGGCCGTCCCGTTGGGGTCGACGGTGATCGCCTGGATGTCCCCCGCATTTCCGTACGATCCGAAGCTGTTATAGTGAGAAGCCACGCGATAGTTCGAGAACATCCCATCGAGCGTAACCTTGAGTTTGTCGATGGGCAACCAATCGATCGCCGCGCTCAGTCCTTGGCGGGTACGCGTCTCGTGGGTGAGCTCCAGTGCGAGCGTCTGAGGTACCGAAAAGTTGCTGACGGCAGGCAGTTGCGGTTGGTTCACATTGGTGTACCAGCCGGAGGCGTCAACGATCTGTCTTTGATCGTCCCGCTTGTAGTACATGCCCGACACCAGCCAGCCGAAGGTGTGGTCATCATTACTGTCGCCGAAGAGCAGCGATGCCTTGGGTGTAGTCTTGCCCGAAAAGGCGTGGTCGATGCTGTTGTTCACCGCGGCCAGGCTCCCCGCGGCGTGGAAGCCCGGGGAATCGAGGGGGCGCGCGGTAATGATGTTGACAGTGCCGCCGATACCGCCCTCCTCCAGGTCGGCAGAAGATGTCTTGTGCACTTCGGCCGTGCTGATCAACTCCGATGGCAGCACGTCGAACTGGAAGGCACGATCTTTGGCATCCGTCGCCAACGTACGGCCGTTGAGAACCACATTCACAAAATCCGGGCCGAGACCGCGAACCGTGATCTGGCTGGATTCACCGCCGGATCGATCGACCGCCACGCCCGGCACACGCTGCAAGGCATCGGCCACGTTCTGATCGGGGAATTTGCCCGCCTCCTCGGCCGAAACGGCATCCACCACGCTGACCGAATTCAGCTTTATGTCCTGTGCACGGCGGATCGCTGCGCGTTGCCCGGTGACTATGACTTCCGCCAGGCCACCTGTGTCCCCGGCGGCCTGGGGGGCAGGTGGCGAACCTGCCGTGGTTGCATCTTCCGGCTGCGCCGCCGGGACATCCGCCGCCCAGGTGATGCCGCAACTCATCACGCTGGCTGCGCCGATCGCAGCCAACAGTACCCTTCGGGTCCGCACTGAAAAAATTGATCTACGCATTACCCCGCCCCCCTCGTTTCATACCATGCCTGGTATTAGATGATTTATAATATTAATAATCTTTATGGTATTGCAACATG
>JAXDQF010000155.1:0-10387 GCA_034668025.1 Gammaproteobacteria bacterium
AGCGACGGCAACATCAAGAACATCAACCCCATCGGCGGTGGCAACGACAACAAGTACGACTACGGCAAGGCGCAACTTCGATTTACCCCGAACGAAGCCCTCACCGTCGATCTGATCGGCGCGATCACGAAGGAAGATGCTGGAATGCGCGATGGCGTGCCATCCGGCGTGTTGGCCAGCTTCTCGCAGTTCCTGTATGGCGAACCCCCTTACAACGGCAAGGCCATTCCGGATGGCGTGGGGTTCTGGCCGCAGAACACCGACAAGGTGAATTTCAACCGGCCGCAGGATGTCGGCACCCGGTACGCATACGGCGAGAACCGTATCCGCTATACGGCTGAAGATTTCAGTGTCACCAACGTCATCGGCTACATCAACTCCAACGAGTTTCTCATGGGGGACATCGATGGCAGCAGCATCGATTTCTTCTACGAGCAGGAATCGATCCGGCGCGATGCCTTGAGCGAGGAGCTGCGGTTCCAGTCCAATCCCGGGAAGATGATCGACTGGACCGCGGGGGTGTTTTTCTCACACGACAGGGGTCACACCCGGCAGTTCACGTACGCCGGTGCACAAGCGACACTGAACTTGCCTGACGGCGCGGAAATCACGTCCTCCTATTCTGACGCCGATGCCAAGAGCTACGCCGGATTTGCAGAAGCCGTGTGGCATGCAACCCCCGCGCTGGCGGCTACTGTCGGTGGCCGCTATACCCATGAGCAGGTGGCGCAACTCGCTTACAACACCTCGTCCGGCGTCATCAACAGCCTGGTCGACGCGAGCGCAACGTTCAACAATTTCTCGCCGCGCTTCTCCGTCAATTACGCGCTGAATGATTCCCAGAACGTATATGCGACCATCTCGCGGGGATTCAAATCAGGTGGTGTACAGCCGGGCACACCGCTGACCACACAGTCTTATGCACCGGAGACGTTGTGGAACTACGAGGTCGGGTTCAAAGGCGAGTTCCTCGACCGGCGGCTGCAGGTCAATTCGTCGATCTTCTACATGGACTGGAAGAATCTGCAGACCGAATCGGCGTTCGGACAGACGAATGAAAGCGGCGCCATCGAGTTCACGGGCGTGATCGCAAATGCAGCCTCTGCCAAGAGCTACGGAGTCGAGTCCGAGGTCATCGGGCGCGTGCTTCCGGATCTCACCCTGTCCGGCGGTATTGGTTACGACCAGGCCAAGTTCGGCGATTATAAGAATGCGTACGTGGAGGGAGCGCTCGTCGATCTCAGCGGCGCCCAGTTGCCGAACGCGCCGCGCTGGACGGGTCACGCCGCGGGCGAGTACTCGTATCATTTCGACAGTCAGCACGACGGGTTCGTGCGCCTGGAGTGGAACTTCAAGGGCGCGATCAAGCCGGATCTCACCTCGGAGGTGCATACCGGGTTCCCCTACGATGTGCCGAGCTATAATGTGGCGAACCTGCGCTTGGGGGTCACTACGGCCAATTGGGACGTGATTGCGTTTGCGCAGAATCTGTTCGACAGGAAGTACTACACCAACGCATATGAAAAGGCTTTCGCGGGTGGCATGTTCCTCAATCCGTCGTACCGTAGCTTCGGTGTCAAGGTAACCGTGAGGACGCAGTGAGGCTGACTGCCCGGACCGTGCCGCGGCTGCTGGTCGCCGCGGCTTTCGTCTGTTGCGTGGCCCAGGCCCAGGAGATGGAGTCGCAGCGTTTCCGGGCCTTTCTCGATCACGCCTACGACGGTGTAGTCAAACGAAGTCCGATACTCGCCGCGGAGTTCGGCGAACACGTGGGCGAGGATCGCTGGGATGACGTCTCAGAGGCGGGGGCTGCGGCTGATGCCGATGCGATTCGGCAGCAACTCGCCGCTGCCCAATCTCAATTCTCGTACGAGTTGCTCGATGCGTCCGGCAAGCTGCAGTACCGGGTGTTCGTCAACGAGTCGCAGCTGTTGCTCGATCGTTACCGGTGGCGCGATCAGTTTTATCCGCTCAATCAGATTGTCGGGCTGCACGTGGAAGTGCCCGATGTACTGATCAACCAACAGCGCCTGGACAGCGTTGCGGATGCGCGCACTTACATCAAGCGCATTTCCGCGACCCGGACGCTATTCACCCAACTGACTGTGAGGATGACGGCCCAGGCTCGGAAGGGCATCTACATGCCGAAGAGCGTGTATCCACTGCTGATTGACGGCGCCCGGAATGTCATCAGTGGCGCGCCATTCGACGACCATCCTGACAGTGCGATTTTCGCAGACTTCAAGCGTCGCGTAGGCCTTCTGTCCTTACCGGAGCCGCAGAAGCAACGTCTCGTGAGTGAGTGCCGTGCGGCGTTGTTAACCCAACTCGGCCCGGCTTACCGGACGCTGATCGCTCTGCTGCAGAAGCAGGCAGCGCAGACAAAAGTCGATGGGGGAGTGTGGCAGATCCCGCACGGCGACGAGTTCTATGCGTTCCTGATACATCAGTTTACGACCACCGACATGACGCCGGCTGATGTGCACACGCTGGGACTCGAGGAAGTCGCCAAAGTGCATGCGCAGATCGAGCAGGTCATGCACAAAATCGGCTTCCAGGGCTCGTTGCGGGAGTTCATGGACAAAACGCGCGCCGATCCTCGCTTCTACAACGAGAACACGGATGCCGGTCGGGAAGCGTTTCTGGCTCGCGCCCGTGGGATCGTTGCTGCCATGCAAGCCCGGATCACGGATGAGTTTCTCCAGCCGGCACCGCTGTCTTTGGAAGTGCGCCGCACGGATGCTTATAAGGAGGCGTCATCACCCGCTGCCTTTTACCAGCCCGGCTCACCTGACGGCCGTCGGCCGGGGGTGGTGAGTCTCAACTTGTCGGACATGCGGTTGCAGCCGGGCTACGAGTTGGAGGATCTGCTGTATCACGAAGGTCTTCCAGGCCATCACATGCAGATCTCGACCATCCTCATGGATCGCGGGATTCCCAGGCTGCGCAAGGTGAATCAGTGGTGGCAGGACACTGCGTTTGTTGAAGGGTGGGGGCTGTACGCCGAACAGTTGGGCAAGGACATGGGGTTCTACCAGGATCCTTACTCGGATCTGGGCCGGCTGACCGGTGTGCTGTGGCGGGCGTGCCGGCTCGTGGTCGACAGCGGTCTGCATTACAAACGCTGGTCGCGCGAGCAGGCGATCTCTTATCTGGACGAGAGCTCAGCTGCTCCGCACGGCACCATCGTACGGGAGGTCGACCGTTATCTCGCCGTTCCCGGGCAGGCCACGGCCTTCAGCGTCGGCATGCTGAAATTCATCTCCGAGCGTGAGCGGGCGCGGCAGGCGCTCGGGCCGAAGTTTGATGTTCGCCAGTATCACCATGTGGTGCTGGAAAATGGCTACCTGCCCTTGTGGGCCGTGCACGACCGCGTGAGCGAATGGATCAGCGCTGAACAGTCGCCGTTTCGGGCATTGCTCGAGGACTATTGGAAGGACTACCTGCAGCTGAATCCCGCGCTGGCGCTGTCCGTGGGAGACTTCTCGTCCGAGGAGCGATTCGACGACTCTCTGACAGATCAGTGGCGCGAGCGGATGCTGTCAACACTCCACCGCTACTCCGACGCGCTGGCCAATGTGGATCCGGCACAACTGTCGGAAGACGATCGGGTCAGCTACAGCATGCTGCGCTACCGGCTCGACAGCGATCTGGGCTTTTACGGCAGCCGCTCGTTTGAGATATCACGGCTCCTGCCCATCAATCAGTTTCAAGGTCTCCACGTCCAGTACGCGGTAGAGGCAGCGGGCTCGGGGGCGTTTCCCTACAAGACCGTTGCCGACTACGACAAGGCGCTCCTGCGTGCGGACGGCTTCGCTCATTGGACTGACGCGGCCATCGCCCGGCTTCGGGAGGGCGTGGCCCAGGACGTTGTGTTGCCCAAGCTGATTGTCGAGCGGATGTTGCCCCAGTTGCAGGTCCATCTGCGTGTGGCTCCTGAAAGCAGTCAGTTCTGGCATCCCATTGAGATCATGCCGGCAGGCTTTCCGGCCGACGATCGAAAGCGGTTGGCCGACGCCTATCGCGTCAAGATCGCCGAGGTGATCCAGCCTGCGTATCAACGTCTGTACGACTTCCTTTCCAAGGAGTATGCGCCGCACGCACGGCAGACTGCCGGGTTGGGCGCACTGCCAGGAGGAAAGGATCTCTATCGTTACTATGTCCGCTATCACACGACCACGGACATGGCTCCGGGCGACATCCACCAGTTGGGATTGGCACAGGTCCGGGAAATTTCCGCTCAGCTGGCGGCGATTCAAGGGACCGTAAAAATCAAAGGCACGCTCCCACAGTTTTTTGCGCACGTTCGCGCTGACCCTCAGCAACATTTCGGGCGCCCCGAAGACGTGCTGCCGGCGTTTCAGGCCGCGCGCGACCGCATCGTTCCGCATCTGCCGTCGTTGTTTGGTGTGCTTCCCAAAGCACCGTACGAGGTGCGCGCGCTGCCTGATTCGTATCGGCAGTCCAGGGACAACGGTTACTACTCACCGGCTGCTGCTGACGGCTCGCGGCCCGGCATTCTGTGGATCAACATCTATGCGCCGGGTGTGCAGGACAAATTCAATCTCATGACGATTTCGCTGCATGAGGGATTGCCAGGCCATCATTTCCAGACCTCCATTGCGTCCGAACGCCAGGATCTGCCGTCATTCCGGCGTTTCGATATGACGAACGCCTATGTCGAGGGGTGGGGACTGTATGCGGAGTCGCTCGGTCAGGAGATGGGGTTCTATTCGGATCCGTGGCAGTACTATGGGCATCTCAACTACGCCATCCTGAGAGCCAACCGATTGGTCATCGACACCGGCATTCACGAGATGGGCTGGAGCATCGAGCAGGGTGTGCGTTGGATGACGGAGCATTCATCCATGACCGAAGCGCAGGCCGCTGCGGAGGTGGAGCGCTACGCGGCTTTCCCCGGCCAGGCGCTTTCCTACAAGCTCGGCGAGCTGAAAATTCTCGAGTTGCGCAGTCGGGCCCGGCAACAACTCGGCGCGCGTTTTGACATCAAGGCGTTTCACGACCAGATCCTGACTGGCGGCAGCATGCCGCTGCAGATCCTCCAGCAGAAGGTGGACCGCTGGCTCGCAACTTCGCCGTCGCACTGACGGAGGTATTCATGATTCGCTTCACACTGGCGTGTGCCTTCCTGACTGTTTGCCTGTCTGTGGGCTCTGCGGCTATCGCACAGGCTGGGCCTGACCCGGTGATTGCGCTGGTGGACGGCACTGTTGTCGCGATTGACGGGGGCGCGCCGCGCCAGAACGCAGTCGTGTTGATTGAAGGCGCCCGCATCTTGCAGGTTGGCGCTGGCGGCACCGTCACCGTGCCTGCCAATGCGAAAGTCATTTCGATGAAGGGCAAGTGGCTGCTCCCGGGTCTCATGAACATGCACGTTCATCTCGGTCTGCGCCTCCCGGGGGCGGCAGGCGCTGAGCTGGTGAACGAGTCTGACCGGGAGCAGGTGCTGCGCATGGCCTCCAATGCGCGCCTGTCTTTGTTGTCGGGCACCACCACGTTGCGCCTCGTCGGCGAAGATCATGGCAATGACTTTGTGCTGCGAGCGGCGATCGAGCGCGGCGAAGTCATTGGGCCGCGCCTCAAAACAGCGGGTGGCGTGATCGTACCCACCGGCGGGCATGGGGATACCGAGGCGGATGGTCCCTACGGCCTGGCCAAGGTGACACGCGAGCAGATCAAGCTGGGCGCCGATTGGATCAAGATTGCGATATCAGGTGGGATCGCCGATACCCATGGCAGCATCTCCGCGGCCCCCATGACCGACGAAGAGATGAAGACGCTCATTGAGGTCGCCCACCGCAACGGAATCAAAGTCACGGCCCACAACGGCTCATCCGTGGCCGCACACCAGGCGATGCAGTTCGGCATCGACGGATTCGAGCACGGCTACCATCTGGATGAGAGCGTGCTGAAGGAAATGAAGGCCAAAGGCGTCTGGCTCGTCCCCACGATTGTGGTGAGTCAGCCGGGCGCGCGTGAGTTTTACAAAAAGATCGGCTCACCCGATTGGTACCTGGCCCGTGTCGACAGCACCGGGAAGGATCATTGGGCCATGCTGCAGAATGCGATCAAGCTGGGAGTCAACATTGCGCTGGGCACGGACCAGTTTCCTTTCGAGCCCAACGGGGGGACCACTGCCACAGTCGCCGAAGCCGAGCTCTACGTCAAAGCAGGTATGACACCGCTGCAGGCGCTGCAGTCAGCGAGCACGCAGGCGGCCAGGATGCTGGGCGTCGAGGCGGATCTCGGGCGCATCCAGCCGGGGAAATATGCGGATATCGTGGCTGTCGAAGCAGATCCGACGAAGGATATCAGTGCACTGCGCACGATTGATTTTGTGATGAAGGGCGGGGTGGTCTATCGCAACGACAGTGCGCCGTTGCTGCCGCAGTAACGCCTAATGGACATCCGCGACCGGCTTGGCCACCTTCACGGCCAACCCGAGCGCGGCCATGCAAAACACGCCGGCAATGACGATTGGGATTCCGGGCTGATGCAGCTGCGCGTCATGCCTCACAGCGAAGGCCAGCACCGACAGGTACAGCATGGGCCCGAAGATGGCCGTCAAACCCATGAAGGCCGAATTCAATCCCTGTAGCCGCCCTTGCTCATTCGCCGCAACCCGCCGCGACATCAAACTCTGCAACCCCGGCATGATCAACGCGCCCATGGCGCCCGCCGGCACTCCCGCGAAAAACCAGAAGGGTGTGGGCGCAAGCCCGTACGCAAGGAACGCCAGGATTGCGCTGGTGAGTCCAATTAGCAGCGCTCCGCGCTCACCCACCGCCTTGACCACTCGTCCGACGACCAGCGTCTGGACCAGAATCTGAGTCAACCCCGTTGCAATGAGCATGGCCGCCGCGGCCAGGGGACCCCAGTTGAATCGGTAGCCCACATACAGCACGAAGATGCTGGGAAACACGTTGTGGGCAAACAGGTACAACACGTTGATGGACACCAGGCCCAGGAGGTTTGTGCGCTCGCGAAGAAAGTCCAGCGCGCCGATGGGGTTGGCCTTGCGCCAGTTCAATGCGGGGGTGCGGCGTTCCGGCGGCAGCGACTCAGGCAGCACGAAGTAGCCGTACAGCCAGTTGCACACTGCCAGTCCGGCCGCCACCCAGAAGGGCAGGCGCAGGTTGATGTTGCCGAGCGCGCCCCCGATTGCAGGTCCCACCAGGAATCCAACTCCGAATGCCGCTCCCAACATGCCGAACGCCTTCGCGCGCTCCTGTGGAGCTGTTACATCGGCGACGTAGGCATTGGCCGTCGAGAAGCTTGCCGAAGTGATGCCGTTGATGACGCGACCGACAAAGAGCCACTTCAGTGTCGGGGCCAGGGCCATGAAAATGTAGTCCACGCCCAGGCCGAAGATGGACAGCAGCAGCACGGGGCGCCGCCCGAAGCGGTCCGAGAGCATGCCCACGATAGGGCCGAAGAAGAACTGCATCAGTCCCCAGGTGACCGCAAAGGCCACCGTGTACTGGGCCGCCAGCGCGGTATCGCCGCCGGCAAACTGCTTCACCAGATTCGGCAGCACCGGGATCATGATGCCGAGGCTGATGACGTCCATCAGCGCGGTGGCGAAGATGAACAGGACGGCTGCTCTGCGGGGGCCTTTGGGAAGCGCGGGCGTTACTTCGGGGTGCGTAGCTGTGTCATTCATTGGAAGGGGCGACTTTACCCGATTTCGCCAGCCGGTCCGGTGCCACTCGCCGCGATTGCGCGACGACTTGCCGGATGTATGCGGCTGGCTGCCGTGTGCTCGCCTCGCGGAAGGCGTGCGCTCTTGCGCGCCGGGTCAACTTTAGTTGCGGGCTTCGGGTTGCTGCGGTGACGGCCTCGACGCCACAAGGGCTCTGCTCAACGCCTTGAGCAGTTCCTGCGGATTGCTCGGCTTCTGCAAGATGGCAAAGAACAGCCCCCGGTCGCCATCCAGGCTCGCCGGCTGGGCCGTCTGAGCTATCACGGGGATGTGTTTCAGTGCGGCGTCCCGGCTCAATTGCTGAGTGGCCGTGAGGCCATCCATGATGGGCATGAAGATGTCCATGAGGATGGCTGCGGGCGGCCGGGCACGCACACTGGCCAACGCTTCGGCGCCATCACGAGCCTGGGACGTCATGTACCCGGCGTGCGCCAGAATCAGCGCATTGATTTCCCTCGCGTCGTCGTTGTCATCGACGATGAGCACATATCCCGACATTTACTGGATCGCTGTGCGGCCGGCCAATTGGGCAATCTGGCCGACCAGCTCCAGGGGCTGCACCGGCTTCTCAATGAAAATCTGAAAACCCGCCGACTCGGCCGCTGCGGCATGCTCACTGGCCAGATATGCGCTCAGCACCGCAGCCGGGATCGTGCTTGACGGTGATGGCAGGGCGCGTACCGCCCGCAACAGATCAAATCCATCGCGACCCGGCATGGCGAGATCTGACACGAGCACCGTGGGCTGATGTTGGTTCAACAATTTCAATGCCTCATCCGCCGATGCCGCCGTCAGAACCTCGGCGCCGTGATGCCGAAGGATACCTTCCAGTGTTGAAAGCACCTCCGGCTCGTCGTCAACCACGAGGATCGAGACGCCATCGAGCCGCGCCTCGGGCGGTTCGATTCCCGCTCGCCGCCGCAGCCACGTGCCGGGCTGGTCCAGGACTGCGGGCACGGGGAATTCCAACGTCACCGTTGTCCCCTGATCCCTGCCGTTACTGGTGGCCTTCACCGTACCGCCATGGAGCTGAACCAACTCCTTCACGATGGTCAGCCCGAGACCCATGCCGCCGAAGCGACGCGTCGAACCGGGATCGCCCTGGCGGAAGCGATCGAACATAAACGGCAGGAATTGCGGCTCGATACCGATGCCGGAGTCCTCGACCACCACGCACGCCTGGCGATTGCCGCGTGAGATCTTGACGACGATGCGCCCGTCGTTGGGCGTGAACTTGATGGCGTTGTTGATAACGTTCCACAGAATCTGCTGGACCCGATCCGCATCGCCCCAGATGAACGTCGAGTTCTCCTGCTGAACGTCCACCTGGATGTTTTTGGCGCGGGCGCTCAGTCGCAAAACATCAACCACTGCGGTACAGGCGGACGCCAGGTCGACCAGCCGCGTCGTGAGTTGCAGCCGCCCCGTTGAAGCGCGGGAAACATCCAACAAATCCTCGACCAGGCGCGATTGCAGCGCCACGTTGCGCTCGATGACTTCCAACGCCTTCTTCAGTGCGGCGGGCTGCTCGCTGCGGTTGAGTTGCCAGATCCAGCTTTGAATGACGTGCAAAGGCGTTCGCAACTCGTGCGACAGCGTCGCCAGGAAATCGTCTTTGAGCTTGTTGGCCGTCTCGGCGCGTTCGCGGGCTTCGCGCTCGCGCTCGACCGATCGACGCAGGTCACCGTAGAGCTCAACATTACGCAAGGCGAGCGCGGCGGCATTCGCCATCGCCTGCAGAACACGCAGCTCCTCCGAAGTCGCCGCGTGCGGTTCGGCCCAGTAGGCGCCGATCGCCGCAATCGGGTCTTCCTGCCGCACGGGAACCATCACCAGGCTTTTGACGAACGTGGGTCGATAGACCTCGTGTGGAATACGGGGGTCGGTGTCGACATCCGGAATGACCGCGATCTGGCGGTTCACCATGGCCCAACCGGAGACGCAGGTTTCGAGCGGGAAGCGGCTGCCCTTCCAAAGCGGGCCGATGGCCTCCTCATCCGCGTAGTAGCAGTGGCCATCCTCTTTCAGGACAAACGTCACGCCATCAGCTTGCGTGAGCGCGCACGCCGAGCTTCGCACGATGCGGGTCACATCATCGAGCGTCCTCGCGGACGCCAGCGCCGTGACTGTTTCGAGCAGCAGGTCCAATCATTATTCCTGTATGAATATACAGCCAACGCCAAGTGGCTGTATTGCGAGACAATCCTAGCCTGTCTAACTCAACTTCGCATCCCGCGCCTCGCGCCCCACCGCCGTCAACACAAAGATCGCAACAGCCGCCGCCACCGCCACGCTCGCCAGTGCGAAGGCATAATTCCCGCCCTGATTTTTCGCAATCGTCGTCTGCAAAACCGCATTGGACGATGCGATGAAGTTACCCAACTGATAGACGGTGCCGGGGAATGTAGCGCGTGCGTCCGCGGGTGAAAGCTCGTTGAGATGCGCCGGAATCACGCCCCACGCTCCCTGCACACAAACCTGCATCAGGAACGCACCGCAGGCGAGCCCCACGATCGTCTCGGAGTAGGCCCACAGGTAAACAACCGGGAGCGAGAGAATGGCAGCGAGCATGATCGTACGTCGCCGCCCCAGGGTCTGACTCCAGGTCCCGAACGTCCAACCGCCAACGATCGCCCCAATGTTATAAATAATGGCAATCGTCGT
>JAXDQF010000156.1:0-4265 GCA_034668025.1 Gammaproteobacteria bacterium
GCGGCTTTAGGTTCATGGCGCAATTGACATGCGGCACCTCATCGAACTCGACGGTACTCTCCACCACGTCTGGCTCGGACGGTCCAACGGGCGTTACACGCTCTATCTCGGGGACACCACCTCCACCGTCTCCCTCGGACCTGGTGAGGGAGGCGAGGTGACGCTGGTCTTCGGAGATGAGCGCACACCGGTTGTCATCGCCGTTGATGGAGCCCGCATCTTCGTGCAGCTCGAAGGCTCATCACACGAGGTGCTGCTGCATGACCCCATCTCGTTTCACGAGAGGGAGGCTGGCAGTGCGACTGAGGATGCTGTCCGCGCGCCCATGCCCGGATCGGTGATTGCCGTTCCGATCGCGCCGGGCGATGCGGTCTTCGCGGGCGACACGCTGCTCGTGATCGAAAGCATGAAGCTCGAGATGGCCGTCAAGGCCCCCCGGGACGGCATCGTCGAGGCGGTGAATTTCCGCCTCGGCCAGAGCTTCGAGCGCTGTGCAGTGCTTGCAGTGCTGGCGCCGCAAGAGGGCTGAGGCCATGAGTCGCATCCAATCTCGCCTTGATACCGACTCCAACACGTTCCGCGCAAATGCCGCCCACAACCGAGCGCTCACCACAGAGCTTCACCATCGTCAACAGCAAGCACGCCACCAGCGTCCGCAGCGCGATCTCGACCGGCTCGCCCGACAAAACAAGATGTTCCTGCGCGATCGGCTGGATGCCCTTTTAGATCCGCATACGCCATTCCTCGAGCTCTCGACGCTCGCGGCTAACATGGCGTATGGCGGTGAAGCGCCGGGCGCGGGACAGCTCTCAGGAATCGGAATCGTCTCCGGCCGTGAGATGGTCATTCACGCGGATGACGCATCCGTGAAAGGCGGTGCCTGGTACCCGCTGTCAGTCAAGAAGATCGTGCGTACACTCGATATTGCGATCGAAAACCGGCTTCCGGTGATTCATTTGTGCGATTCGGCCGGCGGGTTCTTGCCACTGCAACGCGAGCTCTTCGCCGATCGCTACCATGCGGGCCGCATCTTCCGTAATCAGTCGATCCTTTCAAAAATGGCCATACCGCAGCTTTCAGTTGTTCTAGGTCACTGCACCGCGGGCGGGGCCTATATCCCCGCTCTCAGCGACTACAGCGTGATCGTGCGCGGGAGCGGCGCGATCTTTCTCGCAGGTCCCCCACTTGTGAAGGCGGCGACCGGCGAGGAGGTAACGGTCGAGGAGCTGGGCGGGGCTAACATGCACACGACGGTATCGGGTACCGCTGACTACGCTGCGGCGAACGAGGCGCACGCCTTTGCGCTGGCGCGGGAGATCGTCGGTTGCTGGACGCCAGCCAAGAAGACTGTGTTCGACAGTACGACACCCGAGGAACCCTACTACGACCCGGAAGAACTTTACGGAATCCTACCCCGCGACAGTCGCACCGTGTTCGACATGCACGAGTTGATCGCGCGCATGGTCGACGGCAGCGACTTCCACGAATACCAGCCATCCTATGGCACCACCCTTGTCTGCGGCTATGCGCGTATCTGGGGAATGCGGGTCGGGATACTCGCCAATAACGGTGTCCTGTTCAACGACAGCTCGTTGAAAGGGACACATTTCATCCAGCTGTGCGACAAAAACCGCACGCCGCTGCTGTTCCTTCAGAACATCACGGGCTTCATGGTCGGCAAGGAATACGAGCGACGTGGCATCACCAAGGATGGCGCGAAGCTCATCATGGCCGTTTCCGGCGCAAGCGTGCCCAAGTTCACGATTAACTGTAACGGCGCCTTTGGCGCGGGTGTCTACGGCATGTCGGGTCGTGCCTTCGATCCGCGCTTTCTCTTCTCCTGGCCGGGTGCGCAGACTTCGGTCATGGGAGCGGAGCAGGCTGCAAACGTTCTCAGCGATATCAAGATCAAGCAGGTGCAGCGGGAGGGTCAGATACTCTCTTCGCAGGAGATCGCCGCAATCCGTGAGCCTGTGCTGGAGACCTATAAGCGCGAGCAAAGCGCCTACTATGCGACCTCCGAACTGTGGGATGACGGCATCCTGGATCCGGTCGACACGCGCAATGCGCTCGCCGTTTGCCTTTCCGCCGCGACCAACACGCCCATCGAGCCGCCGCATTACGGCGTGTTCCGCGTCTGAGCACGGCGGAGGATGCGAGCATGTACGAACCTGAAATTCTGCGGGGTAGGAACGCATACGTATCAGGTGGAACAAGCGGAATCAACCTGGGTCTTGCCAAAACCCTGGCGCGCCACGGCGCGCGAGTGTGCGTGATTGGGCGCGACGCAGCGAAAGCGGAGCGGGCTGTGAGGGAAATCGCCACAGACACCGGTGGCGAGGCAATGTGTATGCCGGTGGATGTGCGCGATTACCCGGCTGTCGAGGCAAGCATGCAACAGGCGGTCCGGCAGTACGGTCCACTCGATATTGTGATCGCCGGCGCCGCAGGCAATTTCTTTGCGCCGGCTGTCAGCATCAGTGCCAAGGGTTTCAAGACCGTTATGGATATCGACCTGCTAGGCACCTACCACGTCTTTCGGGCAGGCTTCGACGTGTGCCGCAAGCCCGGCGCTTCTTTGATAGCCATCACGGCAGGCCAAGCCGTCAAGCCCATGCCGTTTCAAGCACACGTGTGTGCAGCCAGGCAGGCATCAACGCGCTGGTGCGTACGCTAGCAATGGAATGGGGACCAGCGGGCGTTCGGGTGAACGCAATCTCGCCTGGTCCCATCTCGGGGACCGAGGGGCTGTACCGGCTGGCGCCGACGGCGGCGGAACAGGCAGAAATCTACGGCCGCCTCGCGCTTCGCCGTTTTGGAACTCCCGAAGACATCGGCAATGCCGCAATCTATCTCTGCTGTCCCCTCGGAGGATACATCACCGGCGCGATCCTCGATGTCGACGGCGGCTTTCAACTCGGCGATGCTTCTGCGGACTGCCTAACACCAACCCGTTGAGGTCCAAGACATGAACACCACGACTCGTGTCCAGATCATGAACTGCGAAGCCGTTCGTGTCCTGACCCTTGATGACGTGGAATCGCGGAACAGTCTGAGCGAGGAGCTTGCGCGCGAGCTCCTCGGAGCGCTTGCTTCGGCGGCAACAGACCCGAGCGTACGTAGCGTGCTGTTGACCGGGCGGGGCAAGGCCTTCTGCGCGGGCGGTAACTTGAAGCAGTTCACGCATGCCGACGAACCACTCGATCGGTATGTCGGCCGCGTGATTCGCGAGCTCTACACGCCGCTCGCTCTTGCGATGCACAGGTTCAAAAAGCCGTTGATCGCGGCCGTGAACGGCGCCGCCGTCGGGGCCGGTGTCGGGCTCGCGCTCTGCGCTGATGTTGTCCTCGCGGCGAGCTCAGCATACTTCGTGTTGCCGTTCGTGCCGGTCCTGGGGGCGGTGCCAGACATGGGCACGAGCTGGCTGGTGCCTCGGCTGTTCGGGCAGCCGCGCGCAGTTGGTTTGCTGCTTACCGGCGAGCGTCTTTCAGCGGATGACGCTCACGCAGCGGGGCTGATCTGGAAAGCGTTGCCCGACACAGAGCTCGAAAGCGCGGCACTGACGCTTGCTGAGAGCCTTGGGGCGCTTCCAATGGACGCTCTGCAACGCACGAAGCTGGCGCTCGCCGCGGCGCGCCACAACTCGTTCGAGGAACAGCTGGAGCTCGAGCGCGAGTTGCAGATGGCCAGTTTTGGCAGCGATGAATTCCGCGAAGGCCTTGCTGCCTGGCGCGAGGATAGGCGCCCTAATTTCCGTAGCCGGTGGCGCTGAACTAACGGGGTCCACAAGAGTGGTTTGCATTGAAACGATCCAGGCTTCCCACATCCCTAGCCAAGCAATGCAATAGAAAATAGATCCAGCCGTACGTTCAAGCGAAGCACTCAGTCAAGAACCGCATCACTGCACGCACCGACGCGGCGCGCCGCATATCCCGATGCACGACGAGCCCGATCTCGCGAATGATCGAAGTTGACGCGATGTTTGTCCGCACTAGCCTGACCGCTCACATGTTATTGACCCGCACGTATCCCGTGACGCGAGGGACGACGATTCTGGTACACGCGGCGGCTGGGGGCGTCGGCAGCTTCGTGACAAAGTGGGCGAAGCGCCTCGGGGCTACTGTGTTGGGCACAGTTGGCCAGGTTCCGTCCCTGATCCTGCAGCCACTGGTCGAAAATGCGATCAAGCATGGTCTCACGCCAAAGCTGGGCGAGTGCCGGTTACTGATCGGTGGTTCGACGGAGTCGCAGGCTCACGGCTTGGC
>JAXDQF010000157.1:0-5917 GCA_034668025.1 Gammaproteobacteria bacterium
CAGCCCGCGCCGTGGCGGGCCAACGACAGCCGGACCCGAGCAAGATTTTTGACTCGGCGGATACCAACGGTGACGGCGTGATCACTCGCGAGGAATTCCACGCGGCGCGGGAGCGCGCCTTTACCAAACTCGATCGCAATGGCGACGGTTACATAGACAAGGACGATCTCTCAGGCCGCCTGGCTGGCCGCCAGAAGGCTCAGGAGCGTCTGGCTCAGCTGGTCACACAACTCGACAAGGATGGCGATGGGCGTGTCAGCAAAACGGAATTCGTCGATGGCCCCACGCCGTTGTTCGATCGCGCCGATACGGACCACAACGGCGAGCTCAGTCGCGATGAGGTTGCGGCTATGAAGAAGAAGCTGGCTGAGCTCAAGGGGTCGTAGGTCAGGGATACGATTGAAACACTGGAGCCTCAGTGAGCTCAACGGGCGCGAGGAACTTCCATGCGTCCGCATTCACCCGGGATACAACCTCGTCATAGGAATGGTGGTGACCTTTGATGATGACAACCTCGACGGGGTGTCCCGCGCTGCGCAGCGCAGCCTCGGTGTCTCTGACCGATCGAATGGAGAAGAATTCATCGAGTGTGCCCACGGCGATCCAGACGGGAATCTTGCGGCGTGCAAACTCGAGGGCCTTGAATGAGCTTTTGTCTCTCCAGGAGCCGGCATGGATGGCCACTGCGGCGAAGTATTGAGACTCGAGGACTCCGACGGTGAGCGCGTGGACTGCTCCGCTGGAACTGCCGAACAGATATAAGCGCCGCCGATCGACGGGGTGTTTGGCAGCTACGTCATCGATGACGTCGCGCATGAGGGTCGGGCTGTCATCCCGAATCCGCCAGCCGTAGGTGTCCGTTGATTTCGGTGCAGCGAGGATGATCCCTTCGCGGTCCGCGTCCGCCATCCAATACGGCAGGAACGCGGCCGGGTGCGTATACGATCCATGCAGCAAGAGCACAACGGGAGCCGGGAGCGAGGGATCGATAGACTTGGGAACGTAGAGATAATAGTACCGCTCGCGGCCGCCGGAATGGATGACCACTTCGGTGGGTTCCGCGAAGACGTTGGAAGTCAGCAGCAGCGCAGCCACGGCTGCAGTGCACCGCAAATACCGCCTCCACAACCCAGCGCATTTTTGTCGCAACCGACTGCCCTCCGTGTCAGCGAGCTGCTGTATTATAGCTGTATGAGCGAAGTCACGATTTACCACAACCCCGGATGCGGCACCTCCAGGTTCACTTTGGGTTTGATCAGAACGGCGGGATTCGAGCCTGAGATCATCGAGTATCTGAAGACTCCGCCGGACCGCGCGATGTTGGAGTCACTGCTCGAGCGGATGCAGATCAAGCCGCGTGAGCTGCTGCGGGCCAAGGAATCGCTATATACGGACCTGGGACTCGCCGATGAGCGGTTGAGCGACGCCGAGTTGATCGATCAGATGCTGGCGCATCCGATTCTCATCAACCGCCCCATCGTGGTGACCAAGCAGGGCGCCAAGCTCTGCCGGCCATCAGAAACGGTGCTCGACATTCTTCAGCCGTAGGGAACGGCTGGATCTATTCGACTCAACAGCGGGGTGACACCTGCGTTGATCGTCCGGAGGTCGTCATGCCCCGCGCACTGCGGCTATGGCCGCTACTGACTGGCACGCATCGATACGAGAAGGTCGTATCCACCAGGAACATCGGCCACGGTGAGTTCATCGACGCGCCCATCCTGGCGTACTTGATAGAGACACGAAATGGACGAATCCTCTACGACGTCGGCTGTGACTATCGGAAAATCTCCACTCCGGAACTACGCTCGAGGTTCTTTGATCCCATGCGGCCGCTGTTCGAGCCACCGCAGATGTCGGAAGATCAGCGGATCCCAAACTATCTTGCACGGCTCGGCCTAACGTCGAAGGATATCGATATCGTCTTTCTCGGGCACCTGCACTTCGATCATGCCGGTGGCCTGTGTGATCTCCCGGGGTGTGAGGTACACGTGCATCGCGAAGAGATCACTGCCGCGACGACAAAGCTCGACGACGGGGTATTCGAGGACGAAGTTGCTAATGCTTCGCAGTGGAGACTTCAGAGCGGCGAATACGAAGTGGCAACAGGAGTGCAGGCCATCGCAACTCCCGGCCACACCGCAGGGCACATGTCATTGTTCATCGAGCTGCCCAAAGGGCGTCCCGTCATATTGTGCGGCGATGCCGCCGATCTGCAGGAGAATCTGACTGATGAGGTAGCGCCAGGCTACTGCTGGCAGGACAACGACGCTCTCGCCATCGAAAGCATTCGCAGACTCAATGCGATGTCTGCAGCAGAGAATGCCGAGCTCTGGCCGAATCACGACTTCGCAGCGTTTCGAGCCTGGGCGCCATTCCCCGCGTGGCGAGACTAACTGCTCGACCAGCCGGCGACAATCTCATTTGTGCTGGCCACTCTGCCCAAAATACCGCCCTCGCCTTCAATACACGCCAGCATAGCGCGGTGAATGCTGACATCGCCGGCTGCACAAGCGTCAGCGACGGTCGTGCAGTCAAAGCCTCGGTCGACAGCTTCCCGTAGAGTTGAATGCACGCAGATGTCAGTCGTTACGCCGGCCAGGGTGATCGACGTAATTCCAGCGGTGCGCAAAATGAGCTCCAGGTCGGTGGAGTAGAACGCTCCAAACCCGGGCTTATCGATCACTGTCTCGCCGCTGAGCGGTGCTAACTCCTCAATGATCGCGTGTCCCGCCTCACCGCGAACCAACAGGCGCCCAAGCGGCCCGGAGCTTCCGATCGGGGCACCTGCGCGGGCAGCTCGGCGGTGCTTCACGACCGAAAGGTCCGACAGATCGGGACGATGTCCCTCCCGAGTGTGAATCACAGGGATTCCAGCAGCGCGCGCTGTCAGCAACAGGCGGCGCACCTGCGGAATTACGGCTCGCAGTACAGTCACGTCGACTCCGGTACGTGCAACGTAGCCGTCCGGGTCGAGAAAATCTCGTTGCATGTCGATAATCAGCAACGCCATTGTGTGCGACATCGGTCAACTCCCGCGACGGCGAGTTCCTCCGTCCATTGCGACCTGTTCGATTCACACGGCGGTCAAGAACGACACGCCGATCGCGCCGATGAAGCTGCTGGCGCGTGCGCCTTGGGGCGCCACCGACCCGTAGCCGTCCGACAGTACACGCGCAACCCGATGCCGGTGATAGCTCAATAGTAGCTCCCGACACGTGATTACTTGCGGATCTCTCTCGGCAAACAGCGAGCGGTGCAGCGCAGGCAGTCGATACCAGGATTCCCCGGCCCGTTCATGATGCGCGTTGTGGTAGGGGAAGTTTAGAACCAGAAGATTCAGCCACCCCCACCGTTCGCTCACGAGGTTTGAATAGGTGTTCTCGTACTCATACCGCCGGTTGCGGCGCGGGTCCGGAGGCGCGGGTGCCAGAGAATGCGAAGGAAAGACCTCGTAGGTATGTTGAAACGCATCCATGAAGCGCAGCACGTTCAGAAACAGCAGATACGATAACGCGTACAGCAACAACGCCTTGAGAGATACCAGCGCCAGCAGCACAAACATGAGCACTCGGATCGCCAGGAGTGCGACTACCCGGACGCGCTCGCGGACGGTGTCATGGTAGAAAGGTGAGGCTACTATCATGCCTCGTACCAGGAACTCGACAGCAGGCAAGTACGCCCATTCGAGTAGGAGCACGCCCCGCAGCACCCAAGGTGGCGACACAGCGAGCGCGGCCCGATAGTCGAATGTCACGACATCCATCCGATCCGCATGATGTCGCAGATGTTTCTTCTTCAGCCGCTGATAGTTCGCCAGGCAGGCGCCATTGAGCCAGCTCAACAGCATTCCCAGCCGATCGTTGACTGAGATCCCGGCAAACAGGGTGTGATGCACACACTCGTGAATGAGATAGGCGGAATAGACGAGCGTGTGGGCTGTCAGAAGCACGCCAGCCGCGTTCAGACCCAGCTGCGGCCGCGTTAGCAGCCAGACACCGCAGGCCCAACCGAGAAAGGTGTACAGGATCACGAGCAGATTCGGCCACACTCGGTGCAATGACGGGTCCAGGGTGCTCATTTGAGGTCTCCCGGGTTGGCTTGCAAAGACAGGACAAATTTCGCGTCGTAGGTGTCCGCGATTGCGGGGAGGGTGTGTATTTGACCCTCCCGTTGGAGTATCTGACCGATCAGTTTGCCGCTCGCACGGAACGAAGGCAGCTCAGCGGTGTCTTCGAAGACATCCCCGAGGTGCGACAGCGGCGGATTCTCTATGTTCTGCAGCTGCGCCTGAACTTCTGTGGCGCTGATCTCGAGTGTCTTGCCAATGATGGCTGCAGCTCTCGTAGGCTCCGCGCGCATGAAGGCGAGCCCTTGCATCGTGCCTCGGATCAACCCGGCGACCAGCTCGGGACTACGGGCAATGGTGCTGTCCCTGACAGCCAGAACGTCGGTAATCATGCCGCGCGCCTCACGTGAGGACAGCAATACATGGTAGCGCTTGCCGCCATCCATACTCAGTATCATGGATACGCTGGGCTGATACGTCACGCCGGCGTCCACCGCCCCTGTGGCCATAATCGCGACAACCGCTTCAGGCGTGGCATTCACCGGCTGGACATCCTTTTCCGACAGTCCGTGTTGAGCGAGCGCGTAGCCCAGGAGAAAGTCCGACGGCGACAGCGGCTGGAATGCAACCTTGCGCCCCTTTAAATCCGTAACCGCATGAACCGCGGCGCTCGCGAGGATGGCATCGCCCCCAACCGAGTAGTCCAGGGGCATCACAACTTTCAGATTCCAGCCCTTGGCATCGGCCGTGATGACCTGGTCGTAGGTCAGTGTCGAAGCATCGATCTCCCCTCCCCGCAGCGCCCCCGCCATCAGCGAATTGTCGCTGAAGGTGACCAACCGGACATCGATGCCTTCCCGCTTGTAGTAGCCGTTGGCAGCGGCACAGTAAATGGGCCCGTAACCGATCCAGTTGACTACACCCAAGGTGACGCGCTGGCCGGCGTGGGCCCAGAGCGAGGCACTCAGCAGGGCGAATGCGGCGCATACGCGAAAAGCACGCAGTGACACTACTGTCCGCATGGAACGGGCCTTGAATATCGAGGCGTCATGGTCAAAAGGATGTCCCGCCGCCCTCACTGTGGTTTGAAAGAATAGCCGACAGTCAGACCCACCGTTCTCGGCTGCGACACGATTGCCTGGGCGCGATTGCCGAAGATGGCCGGGTCCTGAATAGAGGTTATGCCCAGATTGTTGGTCACGTTATTGACATACAGAGTCGTCATCCAGTGCGAGAGCGCAAAACTCAGTCGCGTATCCACCATGGTGTAGCCCGGCACCTTCAATGCACTCGCCGACAGAGCGGGAATGGTCACGCTCTGGTAGTGACCGCTGACCGCATAGCGCCACTCACCACCGAACAGCTCCACATGGCCATACTCGAGGCTGACCGCAGCGCTGGACTTGGGTGTTCCGGGTAATGGACTGCCGATCGCCGGGGGTGGGGCGGAAACGTTGGGTGACACGAACAAAGGATTTAGCGAAGTCAGCTTCGTCTTATCGTAGGTGTAGGACACCTGCGCCGACACATGCTGGGTCAGTAACGCCTCGAACTCTGTCTCGATGCCGCGGCTGTAGGCGTTGCCGATATTCATGGCGGCGGGCAGGACGAGCGGAGTCAGCTGCAGTCCCTCCTGTGTGTTGTGCCACTGGATATCGAAGATCGCCGCTGAATACCGGAAGCGATTCTGGACGGTACCCTTGACACCAATCTCGTAATTGTCAGCCTTGTCCGGCTGCAACGACTTCAGTGCGTCCGGGAGTTGATAGTCGCCACCGAGCTCGCTCGTCGGCAGCGCATTTACGCTGCCGCGACGAAACCCCTGGGACCACGTGGCATAAATGAGGT
>JAXDQF010000158.1:0-23148 GCA_034668025.1 Gammaproteobacteria bacterium
AGCGCATTGCGCAACTGTCTACGGGGTTCGTGCGAAAGCACGGACCCCGTACATCTATTTCCGTTTTGAGGTGACCCGATGGCATATTCCTTCACCGAGAAGAAGCGTATCCGCAAGAACTTCGGCAAGCAGCCGAGCATTCTTGAGGTGCCGTACCTGCTCGCCATCCAGCTCGACTCCTACCGCTCGTTCCTGCAGGCCGAAAAGGCTGAGGAATCGCGGAATGACGTCGGGCTGCACGCTGCCTTCAAGAGCGTGTTTCCGATTTCGAGCTACTCCGGTAATGCTTCACTCGAGTACGTCAGCTACCGCCTCGGAGAGCCGGTATTTGACGTGAAAGAGTGTCAGCTCCGCGGTTTGACTTACGCGGCTCCGTTGCGTGTCAAGGTGCGCCTCATCGTTCTCGATAAGGAAGCTGCGGGCGCCAAGAAGCCGGTCAAGGACGTGCGCGAGCAGGAGGTTTACCTCGGCGAGCTGCCCCTGATGACCGACAACGGCACGTTCATCATCAACGGCACCGAGCGCGTCATCGTTTCCCAGCTGCATCGCAGCCCGGGCGTGTTCTTCGATCACGACCGCGGCAAGACGCATTCGTCGGGCAAGCTGTTGTTCTCCGCCCGCATCATTCCCTACCGTGGCTCGTGGTTGGACTTTGAGTTCGACCCGAAGGACTGCGTGTTCGCGCGTATCGACCGCCGCCGCAAGCTGCCGGTCACGATAATCCTGCGCGCGCTCGGAATGAACGAGGCCGAGATCCTGGCCACGTTCTTCGACACCAACACGTTCTTTGTCAGCCGCGACGAAGTCGCTCTCCAGTTGGTGCCACAGCGCCTGCGCGGTGAGACCGCCACGTTCGAAATCCGTATCGGTGACACTGTCGTTGTGGAAGAAGGGCGTCGTATTACCGCCCGCCACGTCCGTCAGCTCGAGGACGCGAAGGTTACTCGTCTGCGCGTGCCGCGTGAGTACGTTTACGGCAAGGTGCTGTCGCACGACGTCGTAAACACTGAGACTGGCGAAGTCATTGCGAAGGCGAACGAGGTATTGACTGCCGCGTCCGTCGAAAAGCTGATCGAAGCCAACATCACCGAGGTCAAGACGCTCTACACGAACGATCTCGATCGCGGCCCATACATTTCTGACACCCTGCGCATTGATCCGACCAAGACGCGCCTCGAAGCGCTGGTTGAGATCTATCGCATGATGCGTCCCGGCGAGCCGCCGACGAAGGACGCTGCGGAAAACCTGTTCGGCAACCTGTTCTTTAACCCGGAGCGATATGACCTCTCGGCCGTCGGCCGCATGAAGTTCAATCGTCGCGTCGGTCGTAAGGAAATCACGGGCACAGGCATTCTGTACGACAACAAGTACTTCGGAGCTCGTACGGACGAGAACTCGAAGAAGCTGGTTTCGACGTACGGCGAAACTTCGGACATTCTCGACGTCCTCAAGGTGCTCATCGACATCCGCAACGGCAACGGCCAGGTGGATGACATCGATCACCTCGGCAATCGTCGCGTCCGTAGCGTCGGCGAAATGGCTGAGAACGCCTTCCGCGTTGGTCTCGTGCGTGTCGAGCGCGCCGTCAAGGAGCGTCTGACGATCGCCGAGTCCGAGCCGTTGATGCCGCAGGAAATGATCAACGCCAAGCCCGTGGCCGCCGCGGTCAAGGAGTTCTTCGGATCCTCGCAGCTGTCGCAGTTCATGGACCAGAACAACCCGCTGTCCGAAGTCACGCACAAGCGTCGTGTCTCGGCACTGGGCCCAGGCGGCCTCACGCGCGAGCGCGCCGGATTCGAAGTGCGCGACGTGCATCCGACCCACTACGGTCGCGTATGCCCGATCGAGACGCCTGAAGGTCCGAACATCGGTCTGATCAACTCGCTGTCGGTCTACGCCCGTACCAACCAATACGGCTTTCTCGAGACGCCGTACCGTCGTGTTGATGCGGGTCGTGTGACCGATCGCATCGATTTCCTGTCGGCCATTGAGGAAGGCGAATTCGCGGTTGCGCAGGCCAATGCGCAGCTCGGTCCCAACGGCGAGCTCTCGGACGAACTGGTGGCCTGCCGGTTCCAGAACGAGTTCACGCTGATGCCGCGTGAGCGCATCAATTACATGGACGTCAGCCCGAAGCAGATTGTTTCGGTTGCCGCCTCGCTCATTCCGTTCCTGGAGCACGACGACGCGAATCGCGCGTTGATGGGCTCCAACATGCAACGCCAGGCTGTTCCTACGCTGCGCTCAGAAGTGCCGCTCGTTGGTACTGGCATGGAGCGCAATGTCGCTATCGACTCGGGTGTCACCGTGATTGCCAAGCGTGGCGGACTGGTGGACTCCGTCGATGCGTCCCGCATCGTTGTCCGTGTAAACGATGATGAGACGACGGCTGGTGAGCCGGGCGTCGACATCTACAACCTGACGAAGTACACGCGCTCCAACCAGAACACTTGTATCAACCAGCGCCCGCTGGTGAATGCCGGTGATCAGATTGCGCGCGGTGACGTGTTGGCGGACGGTCCGTCCACTCACCTGGGTGAGCTCGCGCTCGGCCAGAACCTGCTCGTCGCGTTCATGCCCTGGAACGGCTACAACTTCGAAGATTCGATCATGATCTCCGAGCGGGTCGTACAGGAGGATCGGTTCACGACGATTCATATTGAGGAGCTGACCTGCGTCGCTCGCGATACGAAGCTGGGACCTGAAGAAATCACTGCCGACATTCCGAACGTCGGTGACGCCGCTCTCGCCAAGCTCGATGAGGCGGGTATCGCGTTCATCGGCGCCGAAGTGAAGGCGGGCGACATCCTGGTAGGCAAAGTCACGCCAAAGGGCGAGACCCAGCTGACGCCAGAAGAGAAGTTGCTGCGCGCGATCTTCGGTGAGAAGGCCTCCGACGTTAAGGACACTAGCCTCCGCGTTCCACCTGGAATGGACGGCACGGTCATCGACGTCCGCGTTTTCACTCGTGATGGTGTTGATAAGGACTCTCGCGCCCTGTCGATCGAGAAGGCCGAAGTCGAGCGCGTCCGCAAGGATTTCGCCGATCAGCAGCGCATCCTGGAAGACGATTTGTACCAGCGCGTGCGTGGAATGCTCGTTGGCCAGACGGCCGCGGGCGGTCCCCAGAAGCTCAAGGCTTCCAAGGTCACCGAGGAATACCTGAACCAGGTCCCTCGCGAGGAATGGTTTGAGATTCGCCTCGAAGACGAAGACGCCAACTCACAGCTCGAGCAGACGTCTGAGCGTCTGAAGCTGCAGAAGAAGGCGTTCGAGAAGCGTCTGGACGACAAGAAGGCCAAGATCACCGCGGGCGACGACCTCGCTCCGGGCGTGCTCAAGATGGTCAAGGTGTACCTGGCGGTGAAGCGTCGCGTACAGCCTGGCGACAAGATGGCCGGTCGGCACGGTAACAAGGGTGTTATCTCTACGATCGTCCCGGTCGAGGATATGCCGTACAACGCGGACGGCACTCCGGTCGACATCGTGTTGAATCCGCTGGGCGTGCCTTCGCGTATGAACATCGGACAGGTGCTGGAGACGCATCTGGGCTGGGCAGCGAAGGGCGTTGGTCTGAAGATCGGCAAGATGTTGGAAGCACAGGCGGCGGTAGCCGATGTGCGCGCCTTCATCAAGCGGATCTACAACGAGACCGGCGGTCAAAAGGAAGACACCGACAGTTTGAGTGATGTGGACCTCATCAAGCTCGCGAAGAACCTGTCGAACGGTGTGCCGATGGCGACGCCGGTGTTCGACGGTGCAAGCGAAGAAGAGATCAAGCGTCTGTTGGCTCTTGCGGATCTGCCGCTGAACGGTCAGACGCATCTGTTTGACGGCCGCACAGGTGAGCGCTTCGAGCGCCAGGTGACGGTGGGCTACATGTACATGTTGAAGCTCAACCACCTGGTCGACGACAAGATGCATGCCCGTTCGACCGGACCTTACAGCCTGGTCACTCAGCAGCCGCTCGGAGGCAAGGCCCAGTTTGGCGGCCAGCGCTTCGGAGAGATGGAAGTCTGGGCCTTGGAAGCTTACGGAGCAGCGTACACGCTGCAGGAGATGCTTACGGTCAAGTCCGACGACGTGAACGGTCGCACCAAGATGTACAAGAACATCGTGGACGGCAATCACCAGATGGATGCCGGAATGCCGGAGTCCTTCAACGTACTCGTGAAGGAAATCCGGTCACTCGGTATCAATATGGAACTGGAGCAGGATTAATCTATGAAAGATCTACTGAAGCTGTTCAAGCAACATGCTCCGGTCGAGCACTTTGACTCGATCAAGATTGGTCTCGCCTCGCCGGAGATGATCCGTGCCTGGTCCTACGGCGAAGTGAAGAAGCCGGAGACCATCAACTACCGTACGTTCAAGCCCGAGCGTGACGGACTCTTCTGCGCGAAGATCTTCGGGCCCGTGAAGGATTACGAATGTCTTTGCGGTAAGTACAAGCGTCTCAAGCATCGCGGCGTGGTCTGCGAGAAGTGCGGCGTTGAAGTCACGCAGTCGAAGGTTCGTCGTGAGCGCATGGGCCACATCGAGCTGGCGAGCCCGACAGCGCACATCTGGTTCCTGAAGTCGCTGCCATCCCGTATCGGCCTCATGTTGGACATGACGCTGCGCGAGATTGAGCGGGTGCTGTACTTCGAAGCCTTCGTCGTCATCGACCCAGGCATGACGCCGATGCAGCGAGGTCAGCTGCTGACTGACGAGATGTACCTCGAGGCGATCGAGGAGCACGGTGATGAGTTCGACGCCCGCATGGGTGCCGAGGCCGTGTTCCAGCTCCTGCAGACCATTGATCTGGCCCAGGAGATGATCAAGATCCGCGAGGAAATGGCTGCGACGTCTTCCGAGACGAAGCTGAAGCGGCTGTCGAAGCGGTTGAAGCTGGTCGAGTCGTTCATCGAGTCGGGCAACAAGCCCGAGTGGATGGTGCTGACTGTCCTTCCCGTGCTGCCGCCGGACCTCCGTCCGCTGGTTCCGCTGGATGGCGGTCGCTTTGCGACATCCGATCTGAACGATCTGTACCGCCGCGTCATCAACCGCAACAACCGCCTGCGCCGACTGTTGGAGCTCAACGCTCCCGACATCATCGTGCGTAACGAGAAGCGCATGCTTCAGGAAGCGGTCGATGCGTTGCTGGACAACGGTCGTCGCGGTCGCGCCATCACGGGCACCAATAAGCGCCCGCTGAAGTCGCTCGCCGACATGATCAAGGGCAAGCAGGGCCGGTTCCGTCAGAACCTGCTCGGCAAGCGTGTGGACTACTCTGGCCGTTCGGTCATCGTGGTCGGCCCGCAGTTGCGCCTGCACCAGTGCGGATTGCCGAAGAAGATGGCGTTGGAGCTGTTCAAGCCCTTCATCTTCCAGAAGCTGCAATTGCGTGGCGAAGCGTCGACCATCAAGGCCGCGAAGCGGTTGGTCGAGCGTGAAGGTCCTGAGGTCTGGGATATCCTCGAAGAGGTTATCCGTGAGCATCCCGTGCTGCTCAACCGCGCACCGACTCTGCACCGTCTGGGCATCCAGGCGTTCGAGCCGTTGCTGGTCGAGGGTAAGGCCATCCAACTGCATCCGCTCGTCTGTACCGCGTTCAACGCGGACTTCGACGGTGACCAGATGGCTGTCCACGTGCCGCTGTCTCTCGAGTCACAGCTCGAAGCACGCGCGCTGATGATGTCCTCAAACAACATTCTGTCGCCCGCGAACGGTGATCCGATCATCGTTCCGTCACAGGACGTCGTTCTGGGCTTGTACTACATGACTCGCGAGCGCGTGGGTGCGCGTGGCGAGGGCATGTTCTTCTCGGATGTCGGTGAGGTTCACCGCGCGTACGAAAGCCGGAATATCGATCTGCAGGCGAAGATCAAAGTGCGCTTGCGCGAGTATGTGCGCGGCGAGGGTGGAACGCTCACGGAGCGTCGCCGTCTCGTCGAGACATCGGTCGGTCGTGCGCTGTTGTCCGAGATTCTGCCGAAGGGTCTGTCCTTCGATCTCATCAACATCGACATGACGAAGAAGGCCATCTCCGCGACCATCAATGCGTGCTATCGCGCATTGGGTCTGAAGGAGACGGTCGTGTTCGCCGACCAGCTCATGTACACGGGCTTCCATTACGCAACCCGTTCTGGCGTGTCCTTCGGTATCGACGACATCGTCATCCCGGAGCAGAAGACCAAGCTCGTTGCGGCTGCCGACCGTGAGGTGAAGGAGATCCAGGACCAGTATTCGTCCGGTCTCGTCACCAACGGTGAGCGCTACAACAAGGTCGTCGATATCTGGTCACGTGCCAACGACCAGGTGGCGAAGGCCATGATGGACAAGCTGGGTACGGAAGAAGCCACCGATTCAAGGGGCCAGCTGAAGAAGCAGAAGTCCTTCAACTCAATCTTCATGATGGCCGACTCGGGCGCGCGCGGTTCCGCCGCGCAGATTCGTCAGCTCGCCGGTATGCGCGGACTGATGGCCAAGCCTGACGGCTCCATCATCGAGACCCCGATTACGGCTAACTTCCGTGAAGGTCTCAACGTTCTGCAGTACTTCATCTCGACTCACGGTGCTCGTAAGGGTCTCGCCGACACGGCATTGAAGACGGCCAACTCCGGCTATCTGACGCGCCGTCTCGTTGACGTGGCTCAGGACTTGGTCGTGACCGAGGTGGATTGCGGTACTTCGTATGGTCTGAGCATGGCGCCGCTCGTTGAGGGTGGTGACGTGGTCGAAGCGCTGGGCGAGCGAGTGCTCGGTCGCGTCATCGCTGAGGACATTCTCAAGCCGGGCACCGAAGAGGTATTGTTCACGAAGAACACGCTGCTCGACGAGAAGTCAGTTCGCACGCTCGAGCAGGAAGGCGTGGACCAGATGTTGGTCCGTTCGCCCATCACCTGCGAGACCCGTTACGGCGTATGTGCGTCGTGCTACGGACGCGATCTGGCGCGTGGTCGCTCGATCAGCATCGGTGAAGCGGTCGGTGTTATCGCCGCTCAGTCGATCGGCGAGCCTGGTACACAGCTGACGATGCGTACGTTCCACATCGGTGGTGCGGCGTCCCGAGCCGCTGCTGCAAGCAGCGTCGAGATCCGCAACAAGGGTGTGCTGCGGTTCCATCACATAAAGTCGGTGCAGCATGAGAAGGGCCACCTCGTGGCGGTCTCTCGCTCGGCTGAAATCGGCGTGGTGGACGAGTTTGGTCGCGAGCGCGAGCGCTACAAGGTTCCTTACGGTGCGACGATCACCGCGAGAGAAGGCGATTCGGTGGTCGGTGGACAGGTCGTTGCGACCTGGGACCCGCACACCCATCCGGTCGTGACCGAAGTGGCCGGTATGTTGAAGTTCCAGGACTTCGTGGACGGCTTGACGGTTACGACCCAGGTGGACGAAGTCACCGGTCTGTCCAGCACCGTGGTGCTGGATACCAAGCAGCGTCAGGGTAAAGACGTTCGCGCGACCATGAAGTTGTTGAACTCGAAGGGCAAGGAAGTGACCTTCGCCAACACCGAGATCCCGGCTGTGTACACACTGCCTGCCGGAGCGTTGGTCAGCCTCGAGGACGGCGCGAAGGTGTCGGTCGGCGACGTTATCGCACGTATCCCGCAGGAGTCTTCGAAGACTCGCGACATCACGGGCGGTCTGCCGCGCGTGGCGGATCTGTTCGAGGCTCGCAAGCCGAAGGACCCGGCCATCCTGGCGGAGACGTCTGGAACGGTCAGCTTCGGCAAGGAGACCAAGGGCAAGCGGCGCCTGATCATCACCGGCGAGGAGACTGAGAAGTACGAGGAGCTGATTCCGAAGTGGCGCCAGCTCAACGTGTTCGAGGGTGAAACCGTCGAGCGTGGTGAGGTTATCGCCGACGGTGAGCCCAACCCGCACGACATCCTGCGCCTGCAGGGTATCGAGGCTTTGGCGAACTTCCTGGTTCGCGAGATCCAGGACGTCTACCGTCTGCAGGGCGTGAAGATCAACGACAAGCACATTGAAGTGATCATCCGGCAGATGCTGCGCAAGACCGAGGTGCAGGATATCGGCGAGACCACGTTGCTCCGCGGCGAGCAGCTCGATCGCGCACGAGCCCTGGACATCAACGATCGCGCGAAGCAGGACAGCAAGACCCCTGCGCGCCTGCAGCCGGTGCTGCTGGGCATCACCAAGGCGTCGCTGGCAACGGAGTCGTTCATTTCGGCGGCCTCGTTCCAGGAGACCACTCGCGTGCTGACAGAAGCAGCGGTACGCGGTCTGAAGGACGACCTGCGCGGCCTGAAGGAAAACGTCATCGTCGGCCGGCTCATCCCGGCAGGCACGGGCTTCGCGGCCCATGCTTCCCGCCGTCGCAAGCATTCGGACACGGGACGTCGGAGCTTCATGGACGTGGGCGGTGGCATGCCCGACACCGAGGAATCGAGCGTCGGAGCGGAGTCCGAGAGCGCCGAAGGCTAGGCGCCCCTGTAGTTCGAAAGAACAGGGCCGGCGAGAGCGCAAGCTTTCGCCGGCCTTTTTTTATTGGTGGCTTGCCTATCGGGACGCCGGCGGGGCGCCGTTGTCGCGTGCTCTCTCTCGACGACCTCATCCGTGCCAAGGAGGCGTTGGGTCGGGAAAAGGATCTGCTGGCCGTTAAGGAATTGAAGGCGATCCGCGAGAAGCAGGCGAAGTCCTGATCGTCAATGCACCGGCTGCGGCGCTGGCTAGGGAGAGGGCGGCGGCAATCAACATCACGTGGCGAATCGTGTCGAGGAAGGCTTCGGCGATGAGCTCGTGGGCGGCCCGTTGAGTTTGCTCTGGCGTCCCTGCCGGGATGCCGGGCATCACAAAGCCATGCCGGGCCATGTCGACGATCTTGTGAACATCGGCGCTTGCCGAGCTGGATGCGAGGTGTTGATCCAGCGATCGGTTCAGCGTGGCGATACCCACCGTTCCCAGGATCGCGATCAGCAGCAGGCTTGCCACCTGTGCGACTGCGTTATTGATCCCCGAGGCGACGCCCGTCTGATGCTGCGCCACTGAATTCAACACCGTGGTTGTCAGTGGGGCCACGGTGATGGCCATGCCGAATCCCATCACTACCATCGCTGGAAAGAACGTCGTCCAATAAGAGCCTCCGGTTCCCGGCACGCTCCACAGGAAAAAGCCCACTGCGATTACCGTGGGTCCCGCGATGAGCGGCAGTCGCGCGCCGAAACGATCCACCAGGCCGCCACCCCATTTCGACAAGAGTGCCAGGATGATCGTGAAGGGCAGGAAGGCACCACCGGCTTCTGTGGCCGAGTAGCCATGAACCTGGATCAGGAGGAAGGGCATGAAGAACATTGCCCCACCTAGAGCCCCGTAGAGCAGCAGGGTGAGGATGTTGACTCCGCTGAAGGTGAGTGACGTGAACACGTTCAACGGCATCATGGGCGTGGGGCTGCGCCTTTCGACCATCACAAAACTCACCAGGAGGAGCGCGCCCAACGCAACTGAGCCGAGAACGATCGGGCTCGACCAGCCACGGTCTGACGCGGAAATCAGGCCATATACGAGCGACCCCAGTCCGAAGAACGCCAGCGCTGCGCCGGGTCCGTCGAGGCCTTTCTTGGCGTCGGGATCGATGCTCTCGGGCACGTGCCGTAAGGCAATGAGGATGGTGGGTACCGCGATAATGGGATTGATGAGAAAGATCGCGCGCCACGACAAGTGGTCGACGAGCCAGCCGCCTAACAGGGGCCCGCCCCCTGCTGCCATCGCCGACGCGCCCGACCAGATGCCAATCGCCGCGCCGCGCTCCTTCTCACCAAATGCGGCACCGATGATGGCCAACGAGCACGGAATCAACAGCGCCGCTCCCACGCCTTGAATGGCGCGCGCCAGGATCAGTACTTCTACACCCGGCGCGAGGCCGCAGCCGATGGAAGCAATCGAGAAGATGGTGATTCCAACCATGAAGATACGGCGCCGCCCAACTTGGTCTGCCGCGGCCCCGCCGATGAGCAGCAGGGCCGACATACAGAGGGTGTAAGCATTGATCACCCAGGTCATAGACGAGAGTGTCGTCTCGAGAGCGGACTCCATCTTCGGCAACGCGACGTTGACCACCGACGAATCGATGAACGCCATGCTGGAGCCGAGCACGCATGCGGCCAGTATCCACCTCTGCCGCTGCTTCACGCACGGTGTAGTGTTCGCGGTCGAGCGGATGACCAACTCATCACAGGGACGGGCCTGAAGACCGCTCATGCCTGAAGCTCCCGTTGAACGTTAAGGTTGGCTCACTCGACATCAACGCCCGCCGCCGGCGCGTTTCCCGCGAGCCCTCGCGTAGCTAGCTCTGGCTGTCCGCCAGCACCCGCTGTGGCCGGCCCTCGCGAATGACATTCGCTAGCAGCACGTCTACCAAAGTACCACCGCCATTGCCGCCGCCAGCGACGATGTCGGGTACCAGTTTGACGCCCGACTTCGCGAGCGCCTCGGCGACCTGCACCATCGCGTAGTTGCCTGACTCCATGGACGCGATTTTCAGCTTGATCACGGCCGCTTCGGCGCTGCCAACGGCGTTGGTCTTCGCCGCCTCGGCATCACCGACCGACCTCAGCACTGTCGCATCCGCTTCGGCGTTGATTTTCTTCGCCTGCGCATCGGCCTCTGCGTTGATCTTCTTCGCACGCGCCAATCCTTCTGCCGACTTGACCCCTGCCTCGGCGTTGAACTGGGCAATAGCGACCTGCCGCTCGGCGTCGACCACTTTCGCCTGCGTCGCAGCGAGCGCCGTCGCCTGTTCCAGTTGCTGCTTCACTTCCTGCGCCTGGCGCTGGGTCTCATAGGTCACCCGTTCCTGCTCTGCGATCTTGCGATCGGTGAGCGTCTTCATGAGCTCGTCGGGCGGCACGATGTCGCCGATCAAGGTGTCTACCGCTCCCACGTTGTACTCCTTCAATGCCGTGGAAATAGCATTCCTGGCTTCTTCTTGTCTCAAAGAGCGGTTCTTCAGGAATTCAATGATGTCGGACCCCTGAGCCGCGTTCCGGAAGTAGTTGCCAATGGTGGGCTCCAGCACTTGCGTGACCAGCGCCGACATCCCGCCGAACCGGGCGATCACCTTGGGAGCATCGTTGCGCGGAATATGGATGATCTGCGACACGTCGAGATTGAATTTGAACCCGTCGGCCGAGCGCACGCAAATGGTCGACAGATTCGCATCGAGCTTGTGCGCCTCGGTCTTGCCGGTCGCCCAGTTCAGGACGACGTTGGCGGTGGGAACGTTGCTCACCTTGTGTGTATAGGGATTGATCGGGTATTTGCCCGGGTCCAGCGGCTCGATCCAGACTCCTTTCTCGCCTTTGCTCACGAGATTGCCGTGCCGGAACTGCTCCCCGGTCACATCCTTGCCTTCACCGCCCACATAGGCGATGACGACACCGACGTGCGCGATTGGCACTTCAAACATGTCAACCATCTCGATCGTTGCAAAGCGCGGATTGATGAAGTAACGCCCCGAGAGCAGGACCTGTTCCTGCAGTCCCTTGGTGCCGTGGTTGTCAATGAAGGCCTGGGGGCTCTGGAACATGTTGTGTCCCTCGACCGTGAGCCCCGCGATCTCGCCCTTGGCGAGCGCGCAGCCCTCGCGTGTCGTGACAACACCCACCTTGTTGTCCGGAATGTCGATCGCGTTCGCGAGCTCCACGCGGAACAGGAGCGGATTGATCCGATATGTACCGGGGCCGATGAGGGCCATCTGCGGGCCACGCTCACCGCCGTTGGCGAGAAAGGCCCGTGCATCCTGAAACGAGTCGCAGGGGACCTGTCGCGCAATGATTCGCCCGGTCGGCAGCGGCTTACCGTCACACGCCTCCACGCAGCCGACTTTGCCGGGAGGAATGGTGAGGAATTTGACCAACTCAACAGTGTACTGCAGCGGCCACAGGCTGAAGTGCAGTCCGGGGGTCAGAGTGTCAGCCTGGTAGCCGGCTTCACCGTGCAGAGCAATGATGCTGCCGTCAGGCAGATCGCGGTGTTTCCCGAAGAGTGAAAACTTTTTGGTCACCACCCCGACACTGTCGTTGGGCACCATGATGATGCCGCAGAGCCACAGTATCTGCCGGTAGGCGAGCGCCAGGAGAATGAGGCCCGTCGCAATGATCAGACGCGGATGTGCGAACCAGAGATCGAGCAGCCAGGTGTCCATGTTTGTTCTCGCTGTAGTCTTCGAACGGCACAAATGATACGCCCCGAAACCAACATCAAAACGCAATGGAAATGCGAATGATTCTCTTGTGAGCTGACACCCCGGCAAAGACGCGCTCGAGGTTAAATAAAATGGACAGGGAGTGAAAAATAACGCGGCGTTAACGGGGCTCGTGAATGGCGTACGCCGACACGGTGTTTAACCGCTCGCGCCACCGCGGTGCCAGTGGCCCGACTTGGGCGACATCCTGTTGCGCCCCGGGTCGGCCGCGCGCGGCAATTACGCTGCCGGCAGTGTGCCTGCGTAAATCTGTGCCAAAGGCACCGTCAGAGCGATCGACCGAAAATCTGCGACCGCATCGGGTCCGCTGTACACCTGCGGCCTCCATTTCTCGGCACGCCGATGTACCGTTACCTTGTGCTCAGATTGTTCGATGAGCACGTACTCCTCGACAGAGCTCACTCGGCGAAATGTCATCGCCTTTTCGCGCAGGTCAGTGTCGCGCGTCGATGGAGACAGGATCTCGGCTACCAGTTTCGGATTGCATAGCCAGTTCTTGTCCCACTCTTCCCGATTGCAAGCCACAACCAGGTCCGGGATGTACACGATCTCATCCGTCTGCGAACGTATTTGAACGTTGGCGCCCGAAACAAAGGCCTCGCAGGGTCCGCCGCGCAGATGAGATTTGACGGCAACGTGAAGTTCTCCAGCAATCCTGCAGTGTGCGATGCTGGGGCCCGTCATCGCATGGATGACGCCATTCACATACTCATACCGAAGTGGACTGCCTTCGGAAAATTTAAAGAACTCTTCGAGAGTCATGTAGGAAGGGTTGAGCGGCGCGTACGCAGGTTGAGGTTCCTCAACCCCGAAGCTCACGTAGCGCGGGTCGATGACTTTATCGAGCCACGAGGCAATCGTGCGTTGGTCTTCTCTACCGAGTCGTTTGAGAGCGTGTTGGATTTCTTCGAGCGTGGTCATTGTCAATTCCCCTGGAGGTAAAACATCCATCGGCTCAGTGTATGAGCCGATTGCAAGCGATGTCAGCGGGGAATTTGTCGGATTTTCGGCGGAAAATGACGCACCTCGGAGTCGAGGTGCGTCGGTTGGGGGCGCCCACATCGGACGTGCTTATCGCCCGCGCTTGCCACCGGCGGCGGGTGTCGCGTGCCGGCAGCGCGTACCGGTCGCGCGCAGTTGGAAACGCGCGAACGGACGTTGTGGTTCGCCCGCGCTAGACTCCGAAACCCGCCGCTACTTCGCTGCGGCTGTCGCAGCGCCACCTTTGGCCTGCCACACTTCCATCATGTCAGGCGAGCCCTGGGCGCGGACACCATTGTCGGTGAGGATTTCCTCAGTCGCGCCGACCATCTCTTTGCGCGGAAAAACCAGGGATTCCCCATCGCGGTGGTCGAATTCAAACACCACGAACTCGTCCTGCAGATCGCGCAGCACGGCTACCAGGTGCTTCAAGCTGTGGATCTGCGTGCCGTTGACCGAATAAATGACCCCGGCTGACTGGCTGCTATAGCCGGACGCCAGCTTGTGCGGGAAAAATGGCGATGAAATCACCACCAACTCTTCGCGTTCCGCGCTCGGCGTGTCGCCGAGTCGGGTGATCAGCGGGCTGCCGATGTAACCCAGCGAGGACATGATGTTGGGGTTGTTGCGCATGAAGCCGAGAAACTGCACGGTCGCGCGCGAAAACACCATCGGGCCGTAAACAAAATAGGAGGGGTACGTGCCACGCAGGTCGGACATGAGGTTGTGGCGGTCATTGGAGACGGGCAGCTGCACGTCCAGCGGCTTGTTGGCGCGAACGATGGTCAGGTCTACCTTGTTGTTCTTCGCCACTTTCTGGATCAGGTACTGAAAGTTGACCCGCTTGTCGGTCCCGAGCTTGATCATGCCCTGATCGTCAATCGGTGTACCGGCGATCTTCGTGATGACATCCCACTCCTTCAGAGGGCTCGTGGTGTTCGACAGATCGGGCCGGTGCACCACGATTCCCTCGACCGACTTGTCCACCTTCAGAAACGCACGGAGTGCGGGATTTTCGAGCGTCTGCAGCTCATCGAGCATGGCGGGCTTGCCATCGTAGTGGCCATCGGCAATGTCTTTGAGGAACAGATCCACTTCCTCATTGGGAATGATGTAGCCGATGTTCTGCGCCTGGTCGAGGTGGCTGAACGCCAACCCGATCATCTTGTCGCCGGCAATCGCGGGCCCGCCGCTGTTACCTGGATTGATGGCTGCATCAATCTGAATGCGCAAACCCGAGACCGGATAGTTGTACGGCACAAACTCGATGCGCGAAATGATGCCTTTGGTGATCGACAGGGCATTGCCACCCGTGGGGTAGCCGTAGGCGAGCACCGGATCTTTGATGTCCGGAAGCGCGCTTGCACGGCTGATCGGCGCGTGGGTCTTGAAGAACGATTCGTCGTCGAGCTTCAGGACGGCGAGATCGATGCCGGGGGCCACCGCAACCACAGTGGCTGAAATCTTGTCGCCTGCCTGGTTCGCCTGGATCTGTACCTGGCTGGAGTACAGAACGACATGCGCGTTGGTCAGGATGCGCTTGCCCTCGATCACGACTCCCGAACCGGTCACCTCGCTGGGCGCCTGCTTGGTCCAGGGTTTGAACGGATCCGGATATCGCAGCGTGGAGAACACTTTGACGACCGCGTTCTCGACGTTGGCGGGAACTGCGGGCGTCGGGTCCTGTGCTGCGGCGGCATATGAGTGGGACAGTGGCGCGAGGGCCGCCGCCGTGCCGAGAAGTGCGAGGAGCAATGCTGTTGAGCAGCGGCAGCGCGCGCTCCGCGAAATCAGTGGTGTCATAGCGGGATGCGATCTCATCGTTGAGTTGAGCGAATCGGCGCGGATTCTGGCACAGATCGATTGCAGCCAGTGTTGCAGTGGACGGCACTTTCGACCTCGGCCAGTTGCTTCTCCACGGCGTGCCCGAAGAATCCCTGGGGTTTGGAGGCCCGGATACCTTCGCGCTGTTCACGGCTCGCGATGTCCGTGGTCGCCCGTGAGAAAGCCTCTTGCAAGGAAGCTGATCCGGGAAATGCGTCCCGGTAGAACGCCTCGCCGAAGTAGGTGAGGCTGCGGTTGTCACTGCAGCCGAAGGAAGTCCGATCGGCCGCCGCCGCCGTAAGAATGATGGTGTTATCGTCCCGGAGCGAGTCAATGAACGCCCCGGAATAACAGGCAGAGATGACAATCACTCTCCATTTGATGCCGGAGGCACGCAATGCGTCCGCGAGGTCGGCCCCCGACAAATCGCGCAACGACATGTCACCGTTCGACACGGAGAGCGACGGGTCCGCGGAACCGTGCGACGACAGGGCGAGAAACAACACGTCCTGATCGACATTCATCTTTGCGGCGACGGCCTTCAATGCGAGCTTCAATCCGGCGACGGTGGCAAGTGGGTAGGACTCGACGTCGCGGCGGTCATTCAGCAGCAGCACGGTGCGTTGCGCCGAATTGTAGTGGTCGGAGACCCGTTGCGCAGCCAACTTGATTTCGTCGGCAAATACCTTCTGTCTGCCCACCCCCGCGAAACCGACGAAATAGATTCCGGGGTGATCCGGTGCCGTTGCTGTCACGCGCCCAACTTCTGCTTCAATGCGTGCGCCCTGTGAGATCAGCAGGTCCTCAGCCTTGTCTGCGCGGGTTTCACTGTTATCGGCACTGTCCGGGTCTGGCTCCGACCACAGCGTTGGATAGACGTAGACAGTTGAGTTGACTGCCACAAACAGCAGGGCGATGGCGATTATCGCGGCGGCGGCGCGGACCTGCCAGCGACCCGCCAGCGCCCGCAGACCGGTCTCCAGATAAACAATCGTGTACACAACGAGGGCGGCTGTCACTACCGCCACCAGTTTTTTCGGCACGTCGTGCCCTAAAAGGAATGCGCACGCAATGAGCACTGGGGCGAGCACGACGAGCAGAAACAAGATGCTTCTGAATTCAACCCGCGGCCGGGTGAGGCGGGACGCCAGCCACGCAGCCAACAGACAAGGCAACATGTACCAGGCGAACCCGGGCGCGTCGTAGGGAACGAATTCCGCATCGCGTCCGTATTGCAGGCGATCGAGAACGAGCCACAGGATCGAGCCGCCCACTGTGAAGCCGGCGATGGCCCAATCCGTGGGTGGGGTCGATGCTGATTTGCGCGGCCGAAGTGTGAGGAAACCTATAGCGCGTCGGATTGCTCCTGGCTCAGCGGCGGAAGTGCCTTTTGCCGTCGAGGTGGAAGCGCCCTTTTCGACAGAGGCAGCGCCGGTGGCGGCGGTCCCGCTATTGGCCGGCCGAGTGCCTGCAAGCGAAGACGCACTAGCCTGTTGGCTATCGCCGAATCGTGCCGCCGCGGTCGGCTCGCCGTCGCTGGCTGCCGCCCCAGCCTGAGTTGCGAATGCACGAATCCGGGTCGCGATTTCCTCAGCCGTCATGCCGGCCGGCAGATCCCTCGAGGGCAGAATCAGTGCGCTGCTCCTGTCGAGCCAGACGAATAAATGGTGAGGCTCGATCTCGACCTCTTTGCAGGCCGTCCAGGCGAGGACCAAGGTCGTGTTCGCGCGTTGTATTGTTATGCCGTCCGTGGCAAACGTCAGCGTCCGTGGGCCCAACATCAATCCATTGTCGTCCGGTTTATATTGACGGCGAGTCAGTTGCGCGCGGACCCAAACGATTCCGATGCCGACCACGGCGCCTATGGCCATCGAGCCATAGTGCATTTCCAGCGGAACGGCGACCGACAAAGCGTAGAAGGCGGCCACGATGGCGGCACTGCCGAGGAAGCAGATGGCCTCCAATCGCACGCTCGAATCGCGCTGCAGCTTGCGGGCGACGGTCGCCTGATAGGTCCGCCAGTCGGCCAGGGTGAAGGTCGTTTCAACCGAAAAGGAGTCCATTCCCGGACCTCAGGAAAGCCAGGACACTAGCGTGTCATAACTGCAGCGACGGCGGCTGGAATGGCTCACCGTACTGTGATCTGTATCCGCCCGCTGACGCCGCGTAGCGACCGCGGCGGTTGACGGGAGTGGCGGCTGCCGGGCTAGCCGCCCTTGCGGAACACCAGCACGAAGCGATCGGTCTTGCCGAGAATCGGCTCTTTGTAGGATACCTGGGTACGCGGATCGCTCGGCATGCGTAGCGCATCGCTCTTGGCGACCAACTTCATACCGCGCGACTCGAAGTCGTGCAGCGCGTAGCTCTCTTCGATCCGATGCAGCGAGCCCGCCGCGGTGTTACCGGCACCTGGCTTCGACGAGTGATCGACGATGACGAGGATTCCATGAGGTTTCAGCGTCTTGACCAGCTTGTCGAGCACGGCAGGCGTGTCGACCTTCGGCCAGTTGTTCTCCTGGGTATCGACCCAGTACAGGTCGTGGTAGACCTTCACAACCAGCATGGCATCGAGCGACCCGTCAGCGATGTTCATGTGGTTGAGATCGATCGTTTGATGCTCGACATTCGGCAGCCGGTTGTGAGCGATGCGGCCTTCCCAGGCGTTGTTCGCCCAACGGTCGAAAGACGGATTGTTGATCAACAGCACGTGGCCTTTCGGGCCCACGATGTAACTCAACAACTCGCTGTAGTAACCGTCGGACGCCATGAAGTCGCCGACGGTCATCCCGGGCTTGATGCCGGACAGGCGCAGAATTTCGGCAGGATGATCGAGCGCATCGCGCTTCTGATCGTCGGCGGTACGGCCGGCGTGTTGAACGGCGGCCTCGTAGATGTCGGCGGCGCTGCAAACCGGAGCGGCGATCGTGGCGAAGGCAGCCATCACCACGGCGAGGCCAATTGCGCGAATGTTCGGACGGGCGCGGATGTTGAGTCGGGCAGCGGCCATCATCTTTGTTCTCCAGCGGCGGGCAGTGGGGCCCACTCAGCGTTGATTTGCGGACAATCGCGAATGTCGGCGGCGGTAATCCTAGGGTGTTGGCGACGGGCACACAAATGGTTGTCCGGCGGCCAGTTTTTACCAACCAGCTGGGGTCGACCGTGTTGTCCAGGATGGGGGCCACCGCGCCGATCGGCTCCGGATCGACCGCGTGCCCGGCCGCAAGGCCACTACGCCAATCGGCTGCCGATGGCCTGTTGGAGCCTCTATAGGTCCTTCACGTTCAACGGCACATCGCTGAATCGGCCAGCCGTCGCGAACCGGGCTTTTGCCGCCGCCGCATCAGCCTTTCGCCTCTGTGCCGACAGCGCCGCCGCCAGCCCGAGGAGGGCTCGCGGATCGTTGGGCGAGAGTCGCAGGCTGTCTGTGAACACGGCTTGCGACTCAGCGGGAGAGCCATGTCGCAGCAGCAGCGCGCCGAGACTCTCGCGCACTGGATAAAACCAGGGCGGCGGCTCGCTGTAGGGGATCTCGTCCTGGAGTTTGACGGCGGCCCGCATGAGCTCGATGGACTCGGGGATCTGCCGGCGAGCCTCGGCGATCCGTGAGCCGAGAATCGCCGCCGCGATCTTCAGATCGAAGGCGTCGTCCGTCTGGCCGAGCTTGTCGAGCACGTGTCGGACATCCAGGGGGCCTGCAAAACTGGCCTCGGCGGGCGCCAGGGCTGTTTCGGCCCGCAGTGCAGTCAACTCGTTCCGGGATGGGCCGATCTGCCGCTTCCCGGCGAATGCCATTCCGCGCGCAAAGTGCCAGAACCCCCGGATGGCGTGCACGTTGTGCACGTCGGTCCTGGATTCCGGGCCGGGGTCGGGGAACGCAAGCACCTCATCCCAACGCCCGAAGCGGATCAACACGGCAAGCGTGTTGGTGGGATCGTTCATCATTTTCCGGTAATTCTCAGCGGCCTCGCGGGCATGCGCCTGGTTGCCCTGCATCATGTAGGCGTAGGAGAGGAAGTCGGCGCAGTGACCGCATGCGTGCTGAGCTTTCGGATTGTTGCTGAGGCGGTAGTCGAGAGCGTGGTGAGTGGCATGCTCGTTGGATTCGACGGCGGCCTCCCAGTCGCCGACGCGCATATATATATGGGCCGGCATGTGTACGAGATGGGCGGCTGCCGGCTCCATCGGGAGGGCTGACAGCCGATGGGCCACTCGGAGTGCCCGTCCGGGGTTGCTGCTGGCCTCGACCGCGTGGATATAGAAGTGCAGCAGCCCAATGTGGTCCGGCTCGCTCGCTAACCCTTGCTCGAGGGTCTCTACCAGCTCCTCGGTCCCCACCTCTGGACCACCTGCGGAGTGCCATAGGCGCCACGGATGAAGGTCCATGATGGCTTCAGCGAAGAGGGCGCGGGCGTCGGCGTCAGACGGGTACTTTTTGACCAGTGCGCGCATGCCATCGCGGTACTGGGTAGCCAGCCCGTCGAAATCCGGCTCAGCTGCAGCTGTATACCGCGCGCTCAGGGCGTCGACATAGTCCAATTCGCTCTCACTGGCTCTTTGCTTGGCGAGCACGCTAGCCCGGGCCAATGCATCCGCTGCCTTCACCGTCTTTTCGGGCGTCGGTTGTTCATTAATATTAGGTCCCACGCTCAGGCCCACCCCCCACCAGGCCATGGCCAGATTCGGGTCCAGTCGGGCAGCTTCGCGGAACGCCAGTTCGGCTTCTTCAGGCTGGTAGGCGAAGAACATCGTGAGCCCGCGGTCAAAAGCGAACTGCGCTGCCGGAATGTCGGTGGAGACGGGGTGGTGCACATAGGTGTAGGGGCTGCCAATGCGATTGGCGCCGCTAGCGTCATTGGGCACGGCGGACGTCGCCGTGGAAAGCAATGCAGCAACCAATCCGGCTGCCAGTCGGGACTTGGGGTTCAATAGCGCTCCAAATGCCGCCAATACCGGTCGGATTCTATGCTGCAGTCCCGTCAGGCGGTTGACACCCCAGCCCCTCCTACCTAGAATCGCCGGCCTTTATCGATCCGGCCCGTACTGCACGCCGGGGCGAACAAGCGACTTTCACACCGGGCCGCCTCTAAGGCGGCCCGGTCGTCTAACGAGCGAACAGCTCGACGCAGGATCTTGGAGAGAATCTCAGTATGGCGACCACTGGTCAGCTTATCCGGAGCCCGCGCCGGACCCCGTCAGAAAAAACGAAGGTTCCGGCACTTGGCGCGTCCCCGCAGAAGCGCGGCGTGTGTACCCGCGTGTACACCACAACCCCGAAGAAGCCGAATTCGGCTCTTCGTAAGGTCTGCCGTGTCCGCCTGACCAACGGCTACGAGGTCACCAGCTACATCGGTGGCGAAGGCCACAACCTCCAGGAGCACTCGGTTGTTCTGATCCGCGGCGGCCGCGTAAAGGATCTCCCGGGAGTTCGCTACCACACGGTGCGCGGTACGCTCGATGCTGCGGGCGTTACGGACCGCAAGCAGTCGCGCTCCAAGTACGGCGCCAAGCGCCCCAAGAAGTAAGGGAAGTCCGATATGTCACGCCGTTCCCAAGCCCCCGTCCGCACCATTCTGCCGGACCCGAAATTCAACAACGACATGCTGGCCAAATTCATGAACGTCATCATGAAGAGCGGCAAGAAGTCGGCTGCCGAGCGCATCATTTACGGTGCTCTCGATCGTATCGGTGAGAAGACCGGTAAGAAGGGCACTGAGTCGATCGACGTTCTGTCGGTTGCGCTGGACAACGTAAAGCCGGTCGTCGAAGTGAAGTCGCGCCGCGTTGGTGGCGCCACTTACCAGGTACCCGTTGAAGTTCGCTCCACTCGCCGCCAAACACTGGCTATGCGTTGGGTTATCGAGGCTGCTCGTGACCGCAGCGAGAAGTCCATGGCGTTCCGCCTCGCTCACGAGCTGATGGATGCCGCGGAAAACCGGGGTGCTGCCGTCCGCAAGCGCGAAGACACGCATCGCATGGCCGAGGCCAACAAGGCCTTCGCTCACTATCGCTGGTAAAAGGCCAGCGCCTGTTTGGGCCAGTCAGCCTTACCTATAGGACCCGTATTTTACTGTGGCACGTGCGACGCCAATCGAGCGGTATCGGAACATCGGAATCTCCGCGCATATCGATGCGGGTAAGACGACGACGACCGAACGCATCCTGTTTTACACAGGGGTGTCGCACAAGATCGGTGAGGTTCACGACGGCGCCGCTGTCATGGACTACATGGAGCAGGAGCAGGAGCGCGGTATCACCATTACCGCTGCCGCGACGACCTGCTTCTGGAAGGGGATGGACAACAGCTTCCCCGAGCACCGGATCAACATCATCGACACCCCGGGCCACGTGGACTTCACGATTGAAGTCGAGCGTTCGCTGCGGGTACTCGACAGCGCCGTTGCGCTTTTCTGCGCGGTGTCCGGTGTTCAGCCCCAGTCGGAGACTGTCTGGCGGCAGATGAATCGCTATGCGGTGCCCCGCATCGCGTTCGTGAACAAGATGGATCGCGCCGGCGCGAACTTCTTCCGCTGCATAGAACAGATCAAGACCCGCCTGCGGGGCAATCCCGTTCCCATCCAGGTGCCGATCGGCGCGGAGGATGGATTCGAGGGCGTGGTCGATCTCATCCGCATGAAGGCCATTTACTGGGATATGGAAACCCAGGGGATGAAATTCGAGTATCGCGAGATCCCCGCCGGCATCCGGGCGGAGGCCGAAGAGTATCGGGCCAAGATGATCGAGGCGGCTGCCGAGGCCAGCGATCAACTGTCGAACAAGTACCTGGAAGGCACCGAGCTGACCGAGGCGGAAATTCGCCTCGGGCTGCGCCAGCGCGCGATCAGGAACGAGATCGTGTTGGTAATGTGCGGGACCGCGTTCAAGAACAAGGGTGTGCAGGCGCTGCTCGATGCCATCATCGAGTTCATGCCGTCGCCTCCCGAGATGCCGGACGTGAAGGGTACTGACTCGCGCGGCGAGCCGGCGACTCGCAAGGCGAGCGACGAGCAGCCGTTCGCGGCACTGGCCTTCAAGATTTTGAACGACCCCTTCGTCGGCAACCTGACGTTCTTTCGCGTGTACTCGGGCATGCTGGCCTCGGGGGACACGGTGTACGTGCCGACCAAGGACAAGAAGGAGCGCATCGGGCGCCTTCTGCAGATGCACGCGAGTGAGCGTACGGAGATCAAGGAAGTCCGCGCGGGCGACATCGCTGCGGCGGTCGGGTTGAAGGACGTCATCACCGGCGACACGCTCTGCGACCTCGAGAAAGTCATTACGCTCGAGAAGATGATTTTCCCGGTTCCGGTCATTTCAGTGGCCGTTGAGCCGAAGACCAAGGCCGACCAGGAAAAGATGGGCATGGCACTGCAGCGGCTGGCGAAGGAAGATCCTTCGTTCCGCATGAGCACCGACCAGGAGTCGGGTCAGACCATCATTTCCGGCATGGGTGAGTTGCACCTCGAAATCATCGTCGACCGCATGCGTCGCGAGTTCAAGGTCGAGGCCAATGTCGGCAAGCCGCAGGTCGCGTACCGCGAGACGATTCGCGGCAAGGTTGAGTCTGAAGGTAAGTTTGTCCGTCAGTCGGGAGGTCGGGGTCAGTACGGCCACATCTGGCTGAAGCTCGAGCCGAATCCCGGCAAGGGCTACGAGTTCGTGAATGGCATCGTCGGCGGCGCCGTGCCCCGCGAGTTCATTCCGGCCGTGGACAAGGGCATCAAGGAAGCGGTCGACACGGGTGTCATCGCCGGTTACCCGGTGGTGGACGTGAAGGTCACCGCGTTCGACGGCTCGTATCACGATGTCGATTCCAACGAGATGGCGTTCAAGATCGCCGGCTCGATGGGCTTCAAGGAAGGGTTCCGCAAGGCCAAGCCGGTCCTGCTCGAGCCGATCATGAAGGTCGAGGTCGTGACACCGGAGGAGTATTCCGGAGATGTCATCGGCGACCTGAACCGGCGCCGCGGGCAGATCACGGGAATGGACGAGGGCGTGTCGGGAAAGGTGATTTCCGGCGAAGTGCCCCTGTCCGAGATGTTTGGTTATGCCACCACCGTGCGTTCCATGAGTCAGGGTCGGGCGACCTTCACCATGGAATTCGAGAAGTACGTGGAAGTGCCGCCCAACATTGC
>JAXDQF010000159.1:0-4102 GCA_034668025.1 Gammaproteobacteria bacterium
TCTGCCAGCGCGACCGACACAACTCCCATTTGCTCGATATAAAACTCACCATCGTTGCCCGTCAGGTGAGCCATCCCGTTCGGGTAGATCTGATACAACTGGGTGATCGAGAACAGGCTGCGTGACATCTCAGACCCCAGGCCGAGGCGCGCGGCGTGAATGGGATCGTTGCTCCACGTTGCGAGGTCGCGAAACGGGCGCTGTTCATACGTGCGCACGGCTGTTTCGAATAGCGGGCTGTCGCTGCTGATCAGGGAGTAGGGCCATACCGGTTCGAGGCCGATGTTTTCGGCGTTGAGGAGCGGGGCCGTTGGGTTGTAGCTGGGCGCGATGATTTGGCCTGCCGGAGCTGCTGGCGCCGCTGGTCCGGCTGGCCCCACCCCGGGTGTCGCGTCGGGCTTCGCTGCCGCGGGCGCTATTTCTGTCGCCGCGTCGATCAGCGGCAAAGGCGGCGTTTTCGCGAGTGCGGCTGCCAGCGCGGCGCTCAGCTCACTGTCGCGGGAAAGTGTCCGTGCCGCTGCAATGGTGGCGGGATACAGGCTGCGGATAGCCGACAGGTCGGTAGTTGGATCGAGGACATCACTCTGGGTTTCATGAGCATTCGATGGGGACGTATGCAGCAAACCGTCCGCGCCCAGATGCTGGTACGCAAGCAGGAAGCGCGCCGCTTCGGCCATCAAGGGATAATTGGCGCGCAGGAATTGTGCGTCGCCAGTCTTCAGATAGGTTTCCCAAACCCACAGCCCGACTTCCGCCCCTGTTGAAAGAGTGCGGGCGTTGGCGACTGCCGACCATCCGAGGTCGCAACTATGGGTGATGATCGGAAAAGGGCGTAGTCCGACACTTTCGTATTCGACACCAACACCGTTGAAGCGCATGGTTTCGGGGACGCAAATGCCGCCACGGCCACCCATCTTGGCGAGCGTCCAACGGTGAATGGCGTCCAGATTGTTGCGATAGAGCGCGAAGTAAGGCTCATTCAACTCGGGCAGGCCCGCGCTGAGGTTCGCCGCAACCTGCATTCGCAGGTTCCATTCCCAGAAGGCCGCAGGATCCCACAGATGAGTGTCGCGCGCGGACGCAAACAGGTCGGCGATCCCGGCTTGTGACCCGGGCAATACGCCGCGATTCTGTGCGGCTGAATAGAACAGGTAGAGCGTGCGCAGCGTTTCAAAATAGTCGGCGCGGCCGTCGTGAGACGTTGCATTGATCAAACAGGCGCGCGTCCAGAAGTCATTCCACCAACGGTGTGTGGCGCCGAGGTCCACTGGCGGATCCAATGTCTTTGCCAACAGCGCCGCGGGGTCATGTCGGCCATTGAATGAGGGTGATGCGATGATGACCCGATAATGTCCGTCTGCCATCGCGTGGAAGGTCATTGCGACTGTTTGATCGTCAACCTTTCGTCCGGTGACATCCGCACCGACAACGCGCAAACCGGCTAGTGAGCCAAAGGGTAGTCCGGATGCGCCTGGCAGCTCGTTGTCGAGCCAGTGCTCGGCCAAGGAGACTTCCTTCGCGCCGATGTGTGCCGTCGGTGAGCGAGGCTTCCACAGTTTGAGAGACACCGTTTGCTCGACGTGCGGATCAGCGCCGGCAACATCGACAATCACGCGGTCCAGGTGCGAGTCCACAATGACCTGGACGCTCAGGCCAGCGCCGCTCTGGCGCCACTCCCCATTGAACAGGTCCAACCGGCCCTGAAACTTGCGGTCGGCGATCATGGGTTTGAGGCTGTCAAACACCACTTGTCCGGGGGACAGCCGACCGGGGAGTGTGTCCGCGCGATTGAGCTGGAGGGTCATCCCGTCCGCGGCCCAGATGGCCACGCCGAGCCGCCCATTGCCGAGGGGCATGGCTTGCGTCGGCAGGATGTTAGGTTGGCCGACGAAGATGTCCGAGCGCGAGACGGTGTCCGCCACGTTGACGCTGGCTGATGCCGGCAGCGGCGCGCCGATAATCAGAACCAACAGAGCGAGCGCCAGAGCGACCCGCCGACCGAGCATGGCGACACGCGCGCGACTTTCCAAAGAAACGCGAGGCGACGGGGCCACCGGGCTCAGTGCCCCGCGATACGCAAAGCCTTCCCTTCGTACGCCCCCAAACTCACCTGAAGCGCGCCATCGGTGTTGATCGTCGACGCGGGTGCCTTCGCATCCAACACGTCTGTCACCGTCGAGTTTTGCGTAGCATTGCGGATAACGACCGCTTCATTGACGGACGTCGAGCCGAAGTTGATGGCCGTCACTTCCAGGTCGGCACTGTCGGGCAACTGGTGTACCAGCACGAACAATCCTTTCGCCTGAACCGCCGGCACATCGACCAGCCGGCCCGCATATAAATGAAGGTCCGCCCGTACCTTCAACATGTGCGCCAATTTTGACGCGAACGAATCCGGCTTCGTGAGCTGCTTTGGCAGCGGGCCGTAAAGCGCAACCGTGACCGGCAACCCCGCGGCGGAGGCGCGCGCTTTCGGATTGGACCCGATCAGGTCGTAAGCGCCGCGATTGATCCACCGGGTATCGCCATCGGCGAGCCGATCTTTGACCACAGCGCCCGGGAGTGTGAGTGCTCCAACCAGGTCCCAGCCGGAGAGAGCAAACACACCCGGTTGGAACGCGTTGTAGAACGCGAGCAGCAAATGGACACGCTTGATTTTCTCGACGTCGGCCCTCGTGAGCTTCGAAATATCCTTGATGCCCAGTGAGGCCGTGATGATGGTCGCCGTCGTACTCGCGACACCGTCACCAAACTTGAGGTTGTAAGGCGCATTGGTGCCGATCAGCCGGCTATACATGTCCTCGTGCACCATCGCGCGCAACTGCTTGCCGGTAACCTCAGCCCCGCGAAACGAGTAGTGATCGTTCTCGTGCGGACCTGTGAACTGAGACAGTCCCATCGTCAGCTCGTCGTGATTCTGCAGCGCGTGAATCAACCCGGCCGAGTCAATCTCATTCTGGCGCATGAGCTGGAATATGAGGCGCAGAAACTCCGCATCCCCGGTCAGTAGTGCGTGTTCATACGCGGGACGGGTCACGAAGTCATATGTGAGGTCGGCGCCCCCATTGGACATCTCGTGAACCTTGTCGAACGCAAGGGCCAGTTCCTGAAAGGTGAACCCTCCCATCTTGCGGACCATGTCGGCGATGAGTTGATTCGAAGTGTCGGACAGCGGGTGGCCTTCCGACCAGACAGTGGGGCTTTTCGGATCACGCTCGATTCCCAGCAGGCCATTCGCGTCGAGGCGCACGCCGCCATCGCCGAGCACGGTCAGCTCATGGATGGCGTCGCCGATCACGAGGCGCTGAGCAGCGAACGTGGGGTCGAGCCAGTTCAATGTAGGCTGGCCCTGCTTGAAGTAATGCAGGTATACCCAACGGCGGCTCACGCCATCGGTGCCGCGCACAACATCGGTAGCGCTCCAATCGGAATCCTTGACGCCCGGCGCGTAAAAGATCTTCGAAGACAACATTCCTACGATGTAATGCTTGGCTTGCAACGCATCGACAATGGCAGGGCTCAGGTTGACGGAATCGTGTCCCGCAGGAACCGGCGGCAGCAATCCCCAATCGGAGGGCTCGATGCGCACCATGTGGTACAGGCCCGGATAGTCGCCATAGGCCCGTTCAGCCAGCAGGAAGTCCGCGCCTTTGCCAGTGTGTCCTGGAATCACGTCGCCGATGACAACAGCGCCATGGGTTCGGGCGCTCTGCACGAGCCCCTTGTATTGTTCTTCCGTGCCGAAATTAGGATCGATATCGAAGCTGATGCGATCAAAGTTGCCGTCCACGGACGGCGTGTAGTCGTGGCCGTTGATTCCACCGGATCGCTTCATGGGGCCCGTGTGGATAGCTTGGATCCCGATTGCCTGGAAGGCGCTCCACAAGCGCTCATCCGCGAGAGTGGAGAGTACCGACGCGCCCGGCGCTGAGGCTACGGTGGAAGCGGGATAGGCCGTGAACCACACTGATGCCTTCGATGAGGCGGCCCGCGGTTGCGGCACGCCATACGGATGCTGCCATTGGGCGGAGTTGCCTGCGATGTGCTGCGCCAGTGCTTGCGCTTGATGCAGCATGGAGCGTTGTTCGAGCCATTGGACGTC
>JAXDQF010000160.1:0-15284 GCA_034668025.1 Gammaproteobacteria bacterium
TAGCCGGGAGCTCAGCATCAGGCCCAAGTCCGTCAGCACCCACCGGCGGACGATGTGGAGGTGCTCCCCAACGGGTACCCCGGCTGCCTCATCTCACGCCCGGAGGGCATGAGGCTCGGAGCTACCCGGGCATATTGCCCGCAACCCCCGCTGGTCGCTTGCAATCGCCGTGCTTCCGGGTGTCAAATTTGGTAAGGCTGAAGGCGAACAAGGGGTGCGCCGTGCGGTTGATGAGCTACCTCGTGTCCTGGCTCGTGGTCGTAGCACTGCTTTGCCTCCTTGGAGCAATCGGCTGGAGCCTCTTCGACGCCCATCGCTCAGTCGAGGGCGGTGCATCGGCTTCGGCGAACCGTATCCAACACCAACTACAAGCGCTGTACTGGCAGAAGCTGCTGTGGAACCGCGGAATGTCCCGAGAAACGTTGGTGCCGCAGCCCGAATGGCAAACGGTCGCGACGCTCAACATCATTTCCCCTGGAGTCTGTGTGGCGTTCGCACCGCCGCACGCAGAGGCGCAGCGTCTGTGCAGCCAAGTCGAGGCACTTGGGCCTGTCGCACCGGCATGGTTCGCGACGCTCGACGGTTGGCTGTTCGGCCAGCATCGTCCCATCGTAAGACCTTTATCAGTGCACGAAAAAGATGCCGGAACAGTGACGACGGCAGCGGAGCCCAGCGCGGCGTTGCGACAGTCTTGGAACCAGGTCTTGATTGCGGCCCGGGTTGCGGCGGCAATGGCGGCGGGAATTTCTATCCTTGCCGCGTTCATGATTGGGCATGCGCTTCAACCCGTCCGCGCCATCATCGGAAAACTGCGTAAGCTGGAGCAGGGCGATCGCAGCTGGCGTTTGCCTGCCTTCCGCGCTGCCGAATTCAATCACATTGCTCGGGCAGTTAATGATCTGGCCGAAACGCTAACGCGCATGGACACGGCGCGTGCGGCAATGACCACGAAGCTGTTTCAGGTCCAGGAAGAGGAACGACGCGCTCTCGCGCGCGATCTGCATGACGAATTTGGTCAATGTCTGACGGCGACTCTTGCGCTTGCAGCTTTGATCGAGGCGAACGCGGCTGAGCAGCAGGAGGTGACGCAAGATGCGCGCACCATCACCAAACTGCAGAAGCGGATGATGCATACACTGCGGAGTACCCTCACCCGGCTCAGGGCGCAGCATATCGAGGAAATTGGGCTGGAAGCGAGCCTGCGGCAGCTGATCTCGGACTACAACATCCAGTCGGGCTCGAGTGCGGTCTTCCGTCTGTATGCTTCGGGTCGCTTGTCAGCGATACCGAAGCATGTGGCCATCAATATCTATCGCGTTGCCCAGGAATGTTTGACGAACGCGGTACGCCACGGTTCGCCGACCCAGGTCAGGTTGAGCGTCGTGCACACCGAAAGCCCCGCTGGAGCAATTGCATTTTCCGTTGAAGACAACGGCGGCGGCGACGCCGCCGTGCTCGATCGCTCGCCGGGCAATGGAATACTCGGGATTCGCGAGAGGATTGCCGCGCTGGGCGGAAGCTTATTCATTGGACGGACTGCGGCGGGCGTACGCATTGCGGCAGCTATTCCGGTTCGGCCGTCTGAAGATCTGAGCGCCGCGGGGGTGTATCCATGAGCGTGATTTCGATCCTGATGGTTGATGACCATCCCGTCGTGCTCGAAGGATACAGCCGACTTCTCGAGCGGCAGGGTGGATTTCGCGTGTGTGCCCAAGCCGATAACGCGGCTCGAGCCTATCAGCTCTATAAGGACCTTCAGCCTGACGTGGTTATCATGGATTTGGCCTTGCAGGGCGCGGGCGGCCTGGAGGCCGTGCGGCAGATCCGTGAATGGGACCAGCAAGCTCGCATCTTGATCTTCACCATGCATCTTTGCGCCGCTTTCGCACTCAAAGCGTTCGAAGCGGGCGCCGTGGGCTATCTGACCAAGTCGAGCGAGCCCGGCGAGCTCGTAAAGGCCGTTGCCGGTGTCGCAAATGGACGCCGATTTCTGAGTGGGGATACGGCCAGGGTGCTTGCAGCCGATCGTCTTTCCGGGGCCGCGAATCCGATCAGTGAGCTCGGGCCTCGGGCAACCGAGATCTTTCGCCTGCTGGCTTCCGGCATGGACACCGAAACAATCGCGCGGCTTTTGAATCTGAGCCACAAGACGGTTCGCAACCAACACTACGCAATCAAAGCAAAGATTGGCGCACGCAACGATGCTCATCTCGTATGGCAGGCGCTGGAATCCGGTCTCTTCGACGGCGGCTTGCGAACTACTCCGGAAGAGTGCGGCTAGCACCGACGACGTGGGGCAATATGCCCGGGGCTACCCGGGCAATTGCCTCAAGCCTCCCATGTCCCTTGCGAGTTACTGTCTCGAACGCAGGCCGCTTCGCAACGGCGCGAATCAACAATCTGGGGGACATGATGTGCACATTGCATCACGATGCGCATTACCCGCGGCTCGGTGCAGAAGGGCTACGCCGGCGCGACATGCTAACCAGACTCGCGGCGCTTGGCCTGACAGTCCCTCTCGCAACGCTTGGGCTCGATCGCGCGGCCATGGGCTCGATAAGCTTCCTCGACCGTGCGGAGCTCATCGACGGCCTGAAGGCGCTCATCTCCAAAGCAAGATCCCCCGAGCTGCGCGAGTTCCGCGTCCTTGATCTCAGTGGTAGTGAGTTGCCGTGGAAGGACCTCGGAATCACCCTTACCAAGGGGCAGGAAGTAACGTTCCTGCTTGGCGGTCGGGTGTGGCTTTCCCGCGAGCAGGATTTGTGGGTCGAGCCCGGCGTCGCGTTCCATGTGCGCACGCGAGGCGCACGCCCCATGTTCAATCCGATGAGCAACACCGGGACGATGACGGCTACAGCCGATGGTCCGCTCGAGATGGCGCGATCGCTCGTCGAGTTTCAAAACGAAGGTGGCGAGCTCGCGGTTCCGAAGGATGCGTACGTCAAGGCGGATGCACACATCTACGGCCTTGCACTCGTATGGCGAGGCAAAGCGCAAGCCGGACTGATGAGCCTTCTCAGTCACGGCGACGTCTGCGGCGTCATCGCCGCGGAACTGGCGCGCCTACAATCGCCCCGCAAGTTGCCAGCGGGTTGGCACAGCTTCTTCATGCTGGGCGGTGGCCCAGTCATCTTCAACGACATCGGCAACGGCGCAATTTCCTGCGAGCCGCTGAAAAACGCTGGCATCTTGCAACGGCCCGTCGCCATCGGGTTGAAGCCACAAACAAAGCTGAGCTGGCGTTGGATCGTCGAGGAGCTGCCGTCGCGGCTGCCGGAAGATCAGCTCACTTCGCACGACTATCTGTCCATCGCGGCCGAGTTTGATGATGGCCAGGATCTCACCTATTTCTGGAGCTCGAGCCTTCCAGTCGGTAAGGCATTCCGCTGCCCGATTCCCCGCTGGACACCGCTCGAATCGCATATGGTGGTCCGCAGTGGACTCGCCGATCTCGGCAAGTGGGTCAGCGATGAGCGTGACATTTACGCGGACTACAAGACGCACATCGGCGGCCCTGCCAAGTCAGTTGTCAACATCTGGCTGCTCGGTGTATCCCTGTTCCAGCGCCGCAGCGGCTCTTGCCGCTTCGCCGAGATGCAGATCTCCCAGCCGGGTGCCGCACCGTTGAGGCTTTGAGATCAGGTCGCGCGATCTCGATGCGTCACCCCCCGCGGCGAGAGGCGGTCTGGTCGAGCCACCGGAACTGTAAGGGCTGCGCTTCGTTGTTCTCAGTCTGCGCCATCGAGCGACGGACCTGCAGCAATGAGAAATCCCGTTTCGAATTTCCACCGAACGCTGCTGCTGAGCGCCATCTGCGGTCTGGCATCGATCGCTTCAGCCGCGCCACCGGCCGCGCTACCTTTTACGTTACCACCGCTGGTGCAGCCCGCGAGCAAAGAGCATCACCCGGGCAAGGTCGTCTGGGCCGATCTGGTCACCCCGAGTGTGCCTGCCGCCAAGACCTTCTACGGCGGCCTGTTCGGCTGGACGTTCAAAGATATCTCCACCGGTGCTCGTGACTATTCGGTCGCCATGGCGGGCAGCGATCCCGTCGCCGGGATCATCGAGCGGGCAGCGCATCAAGGCGCGCCACGACCGCCCAACTGGCTGACGTTTATATCTGTCAAAGATGTTGGGCGCGCGCAAAAGGTCGTACTTGCGCATGGAGGCAAGGTTCTCTCGCCACCCCGAAACTACCCCCAGCGTGGTAGACAAGCAGTGTTTGCCGATCCGCAAGGCGCCGTATTCGCAGTGTTGCAATCCAGCGGCGGCGATCCGCGCGACGAGCTTGCGGATCCCGGTGAATGGATCTGGAGCTCGCTGTTGAGCCATGACGCCGAGGCAGAGGCCGCTTTTTATCAAGACATCTTTGGATACGAGGTGTTCGACCCGGCCGACGAGGAGGGCTCGGCGCACCTGGTGCTGGCGACTGACAACTATGCACGCGCCAGCGCCAATACCTTGCCTGCCGATGCGCATGGACTGCCTCCTCACTGGCTCAACTTCATACGCGTGCTGAGTGCCAAAGACGTTGCTGCAAAGGCCGAGTCACTCGGTGGCCGCGTCCTCGTTCAGCCGCATCCTGACCGCCATGGTGGCATGACAGCTGTCATTGCCGATCCTGCCGGCGCGCCTTTCGGGTTGCTCGAGTGGACTCGAGCGGACAGCAAAGAGGTGGCGCAGTGAAATACGTGTTCAGCAGCCGTTTGAAGACGATGGCAATGCGCGGCTCCTTGGCAGTGTTGCTGGTCGCTATGGTTGGTTGCGTAGCGTCTGGCTATGGCGGTGACAGCTACTACGATGGCGGTGGTGAGGTCGGCTATGGTGGCGTGGACGTATATGAAGGGCCTGCCTATGACTACGGTGGCTGGGGGTGGGGGCGGGGTTACAGAGTAGGGCCACCGCGAGGTGGTTTTGACCGAGGCCACCCGGGTCACCGTGGTCCACCAGGCGTGCATGGCGCCCCGCCGCAGCGCCCTTATCATTCGGCGCCCCCATCACACTCGATGCCATCAATTCCCAGCGGTCCCCGCGGAGGCGGCCGAGGAGGTTCAGGTGGCGGTCATCCGGGCGGCGGAGGCCATCGACCTTAAGATGTCTATGCGCGACTGATGTTTCGTTACCCTCACTGAAAGACCCGTGTTGGGTTTTGTCGTTCTGCGACATCTGGGCGCCGGTCTCGGCCGTTGCATACCCGCGCCACGCCTTTAAATCTTCACTCGCGTCGCAATCTAGGTCATTCTTGGCATATCAGATTGGGGCGCGCGGCTTCGGTGGGCGGCACGCGCTGACGATCAGCCCACGGCAACTGAAGGAGGTGATCCAATGGCACATACAAACGTTGGTTCGGTCGCGTCTCTGGGCGCGCTGGTTGGTGGCGAGGTTCATCGTTAGTCGGTGCCTCGTACTGGCCAGGAGGCCATAGAGGGATGCGCGCAGGCTCAACGCCGCGCGCGCGACCGGGTCCAACGGATGGACGCTCCGATGCAGTTGCTGTGCGGATGACCCTGGGCGCGTAGCCTTGGTCCGTATGGAGTAGTGCTCGAGCAGGGAATGGCGGAGTCCGCCCGGACTCCGCCGTTTTCTTGTGTGCGTGCGTCTCGGGCGCCGCACGGCCTTAACCCAGATAGTCCCGTCCTGGGCTGATATTGCGCCAAAAGCGTTACTCGGCATATCACCCTCCTACTAGCCTATAATGCGAATAGTTCTCGTTCGGATTGCCGGTGATTGATGAAAAACCTGTGGACCCGAGCGTGGATAGGACTGTGTCTGTCCTTGGGAGCGGCACAGGCACAACCGGCGGCCCAAGAGGTCGATGTTAAGCAGCTATGGCAGCTGATCGACTACGTTGCAGTGGACTACGGTGGCGCGGTCAGTCAGGGAGGCGTAGTCAGCGAGAGCGAGTATGCAGAAATGCGCGAGTTCACGCAGAACGCCGAAGAACAGTCCCACTCACTTCCATTGAGCTCGTCACAGCAAGCAATCTCAGCCGCCGTTGCCGATCTGCGTGCGGCAGTTGATCGCAAAGCAGGTGGCCCCGAGGTGGCCCGCCTGGCACAGATTGCAAATGGATTGCTGCTCGGCGCCTACCCCATTCCTGTCGCGCCGAAAGTGTTGCCCGACCTCGCCCATGGCCAGAAACTCTACGCGAAAACCTGCGCCTCCTGTCACGGTGCCGCGGGCAACGGAGACGGTCCTGGTGCGGCGACCTTGGATCCCAAACCGATCGCCTTCACCGATCCAAAACGTGCCAGAACACGTAGTCTGATGGCGTTGTACCAGGCTGTATCCCAAGGTGTGTCGGGCACATCGATGCCGAGTTTTGCAGCCTCCTCGGAAGAAGATCGATGGGCTTTGGCCTTCTATGTTGGCACTCTGTCACAAGACGACAGTATGCGAGCCAGGGGCCAGCAGCTGTGGCAAACCGACCGCTCGCTCAAAGCCCTGTTCCCTGACATGGCTGCTGTTACGATGACGACAGAGGAAGCCGCCGCGCGGGCAACATCAGCCGACACAGCACGGGCCATCACTGCGTACCTGCGTTCGCATCCCGCCGCAATCGAAGCAGGCGAGCCGAGCGGATTGGCTCTCGCGCGCCGGCGACTGAAGGAAAGTCTCGAGGCGCTGCATGCTGGCAACCGGGTCGTCGCCGCCCAAATGGCACTTTCCGCCTACCTCGACGGCTTCGAACCGATCGAGCCGGCCCTCGGTGCCCGCAACAAATCCTTACTGACAGCCGTCGAAGACGCGATGCTGAATTACCGCTCCGCGGTGTCAGCGGGCTCCCCTGAAAGAGCCGATGCAATCGCGAAACAACTCGATCAACTCTTCGCTCGGGTTGAGTCGCAGCTCAGTGCAGCGGCGGCCGACCCGGCGACGACATTTCTGGGTGCGATGACGATCCTGTTGCGCGAGGGCGTCGAAGCGCTTCTGATTGTGATCGGGATGATCGCCTTCCTGAAAAAAGCGCAACGCCCCGATGCCCTTCGACCTGTCCACATTGGGTGGATCAGCGCCTTGATTCTGGGCGGGGCTACCTGGGCAGTGGCCACGTATCTCATTGCGCTGAGCGGGGCGAGCAGAGAGGTCACCGAAGGAGTTGGCTCGGTGTTTGCTGCAGCCGTGCTTCTTGGTGTTGGTTTATGGATGCACCAGAAGAGTAGCGCAGGCCGATGGCAGGCCTATTTGCGCGAAAAAATGACGACCGCGATGTCGCGTCGCTCCGCCTGGGCGCTGTTCGCCCTGTCCTTCATCGCCGTGTATCGTGAAGTGTTTGAAACAGTGCTGTTCTACTCCGCGTTGGCGGCCGACGGCAATGGCGGGGCTTTGCTTGCCGGATTTGCCGCTGCCGCACTCCTGTTGGCCCTGATCGCCTGGGCGCTGCTTCGCACGAGCGCTCGCATGCAGATCGGGAGGTTCTTCTCCATCACCTCAGTGCTCGTGGCCATCCTGGCGGTGATTTTGATTGGCAAGGGAGTTGCTGGATTGCAGGAGGCCGGCTGGATCGGCGTGTATCCAATATCGGGTCCACGCATTGAAGTGCTAGGTCTCATCCCAACCGCCGAAACTGTCGTTGCACAGATCATCGTGTTGATCATCGCGCTCGGGGGGTTCGGAATGAACATTCTGGGGGCGCGGAAGCGCTGACCGCCTGAGGGCGGGGCGGGGACCGCGGTGTGCGCGATGCGGCTCGCTCGATTCAGCAGTTGTACCGCAATTCGCGGCTCAGGCCGGCGATTTACGTCGGGCGCAAGATCTGGTCGCGTCCGGTTAACTTCCGTGAAACTGATGCTTTGAAGCTATAATTCTACGAGGCGCTGAACGGGGGCGCCGCACGTTGGACAGGAGTTCCATATGACTCTCACTACGCTTTTGCGGCGCATCCGGAACGAGAGTCCGGCGGTAGCGAAGATTGGTCGAAGCTCCGTGCTTTGCGGCACCAGCGAACGGCTGCGGGCAACCGTTTCCGCGGTCCTCTCGACCACAGTTATCGCATGTTGTTGCATGCAAGCCAGTCAGGTTTTTGCAGCGGATGCCGGTGACGCTAGCCGACGCGCCGAGGCACAGGCCATGCATCGGCTGCTCGATGATGAATGGAGCTGGCGCCTCTCGCAATTTCCCGAGCGGGCGACCTCTGCCGGCGAGCATGAATACGACGACCGAGTTACGGACCGCTCGCCAGCGGCTATCGCGGCTCGCCGCGCGCATCACCGCGAGCGACTTGCAGCCATTCGCTCCATAGACCGCGCGAAGCTGACTGGTGAAGATCGTCTCTCGTGGGATTTCGTCGAATTCAATTCCGAGATGGACGTGTCCGGCGACAGCCTGTTTCGGTCCGCAGCACCCGGGAGCGACCTGCCTTTTTCGACTGACGATTCGCCGCTCGACGTCAACCAGATGTCGGGGCCGCAGTTTGATCTGCCACAGCTCGTGCGTGCCACACGGTTCGCAAGCGAGGCTGATTACCGTCACTACCTTGCACGCCTGCGTGCGTTGCCTACGAGCTTGCGACAGAGTAGGGCGATTCTCGAGGCGGGCCGTTCGGTGGGATGGATGCCGCCCAAGGTGGCCTTGCAACGCCTTCCGGATCAGTTCGGCTCGCTTCTCAATTCCGAAGTTGCGCAAAATCCGCTTTTCGTCCCCTTTCAGAGCTTTCCGCCGGAGCTTCCAGTGGCGACGCGGATTGAGCTGTCGAACGCGGCGGAGCGAACAATCCACGACGTGGTCATTCCAGCTCTGCGAAGTTTTCGCGATTACCTGGCCGACACTTGGGTGCCCGCCGCCTCGACGAGCCTCAGTGCTACGAGGTTGCCGCATGGGACCGAATACTATGCGTGGTCCCTGCAGCGCTATAACACGACCCGCATGAGCGCGCGCGATATTCACGAGCTCGGACTCCGGGAAGTTGCACGCATCGACCGGGGACTGAGTGAAGTAATGAAGGAGGCGGGCTTCACGGGGACTCTCACCGAGTTTCGCAACTACCTGCGTACCGACCGCCGCTTTCAATTTGCGACGGCCGAGGATGAACTGATTGCTCTGCGCGATATCGCGAAGCGCGTTGATCCGCAGTTACCGAACTTGTTTATCGAGCTGCCGCGTTTGCCCTACGGGATCCGCTCTATGGCGCCGGAGGAGGGTAACAATGCGCCTCACTATGTTGCGGGTGCGATCGACGGTTCACGGGCCGGTTATTTCGAGGCTAATACGAACAACCTCGCGTCATGGCCACGTTGGACGCTGGAGGCGCTGTTTCTGCATGAGGCGGTTCCGGGGCACCACCTGCAGATAGCTCGATCTCAGGAGCTCCACGGATTGCCGCAGATACGGCGCGAGCGTGGCAACGTGGGCTTTGTGGAAGGCTGGGGCCTCTACGCGGAGGGGCTTGGTGGGGAGTTGGGTATGTACGCTGATCCATACGCCCGATTCGGACGCCTGATGCTCGAGGCACTTCGAGCTTGCCGCCTGGTTGTCGATACCGGGGTGCACAGTCTCGGCTGGTCGCGAGAGCAGGCGATTGAATACTTGCTCGAGCATGGTCAGTTGGAGCGCGGTTTTGCGGAAGCGGAAGTTGATCGATACGCGGTCTGGCCCGGTCAGGCGACGGCCTACAAGATCGGCGAACAGCAGATCCTGATGCTTCGTGAGCGCGCGAAAAATTCACTGGGTGCCCGCTTCGACTTGCGTCGATTCCACAATGCCATACTCGACCACGGTGCGCTGCCGCTCAACGTGCTCGAACGCTCCATCGACGATTGGATCGATGAAGAACGTGCGCATCCTGTTTCCTGAGCGGGATGGAATTGCGTTCATGTGCACAGGCATCCTCGTTCTGGGTATAGGCAACCCGCATGCCATGCACCCGCTGCTTGAATCGATGCAAAAGCCCGAGCCGCCGGTAATCGGTCGCCGCGAGCGCCCTTTGGCGCCCCATGGTCGTGAGGACGGTTCACGCTCGAAAATATTGGGTTGATCGTCTCGTCCGCGCCGTACTCCGCGTCGGCGATTACCGCTTTTCGCATCCGCGTCGTCTAAGGGGCAACTCGAATTACACTCGCGTTATGCCGAAAGCGTACCCCGACCTGCCGGAATCGAAAGACGAGCGCGCGCCGGAGCGACCTGCCGACGATGGGCCTGCAGTGGCCGATCCCCTGACCATGGAACGCCTGTTTCGCGAGCACAACGCGGCGTTGCTGCGGTTCGTCGCCGTGCGCCTGGGCTCGGAGCAGGAAGCCAAGGAGGTCGCCCAGGAAGCCTACGTCCGGCTCCTTCGGCTGCATCATCCCGAGACCATCAGTTATCTGAGGGCGTTCTTATTCAAAACTGCGGCTAACCTAGCCGTGGATCGGCTACGTGCCCGGGGGAGGTGTCCCCCCACGCGCCCGATGCATGACATGGAGCTGGCGGTATTTCATCTCTCGCCCGACCGGCAGATCGAAGGTGAGGAGAGTGTGGCGATTCTGGATCGCGCACTGGCCGAGCTGCCGCACAAATGTCGCGAGGCCTTTCTATTACATCGTCTGCAAGGCATGAGCCGACAGGAGATCGGGGTTCGACTCGGCATTGGCGAGCGAATGGTCCGGCTGTATCTGGCGCGCGCGCTCGAGCATTTGCGATTCCGACTGGATACCGAGATCCGTTCATGAGCTACACGCCACAACAGCGTCTGGAAGCAGCGCAGTGGTTCTTTGATATCCACGATACCCAGGAGCCTTCGCCTGAGTTGCTGCAGGAATGGCTGCGCTGGCTCGATGCCGCGGCAGACAATCGATTGGCTTTTGAGGCCGTGGAGCGCGCCTATCGGCATGCCCCGGTCGATCGAGTCAGGAGAGCGGCTCCCAATGCGGCTAGCGAGCCGCCCTACGAGGGTGAGGTCTCGGTGGCGACATGGCACGGGTCTCGTCGGGGGCACAGTGCCGGTCGCAACCGCTTGTTTGCGATGGCGGCGGCCGCGATCATTGCGGTGATCGGCGCCGGTGCTTGGACGGTATACCGGATACAAGATACCTCTCATCCCTTGACCGGGGAGTTTATGACGCGCACGGGCGAACACATGCAGCTGACGCTGGCAGATGGGTCCCGGGTCAATTTGGGTGCGAGGTCCCACCTCTCGGTAGGTTTCTCAGCGCAGGCGCGTGATGTACGGCTCGTCGCGGGTGAGGCGTTTTTTCAGGTGCACAAAGATGCCCGACGACCATTTCGGGTTCATGCGCTCGAAGGGATCATCACCGCGGTCGGAACCGCGTTCGACGTGCGGGCCACCGGTGATGATGTAACAGTTGCGGTCAGCGAAGGAGTTGTGAACATCGCGCCGGCGCAGGAAATTGCCGGCCCATCGACGACCGGATCCGCGGATGCATCGAAAGTCAGCGACCCGAAGTCTGTCCATCTCTCACGCGGTGAGCAGCTGACCTTCAATGCGCGCACGAACTCGCCCGAGCTCCCGCACGGTCGCATGATCTACGTCGATCCTGCGCAGTCGGCACGCTGGCGTGACGGCTGGCTCGTCTATCGGGACGAGGCGTTGCGCGATGTTATTGCCGACGTGGAGCGATATACGGATCGGGAGGTTGCTGTCTCGGATGCCGTGCCGCGGGATCTACGCTTTACCGGTGCGGTATTCAAGGACAGTGTCGTTGAATGGGTTAAAGCACTGCCGGAAGTCTTCCCTGTCGCCATCGAGAACCAGGGCACCCGACTCGAGGTGGTTGTACTCCCGAAGTCGGTCACCGCGGCATCGCATTAGTCTATTGTTTATTTTGGCGCGGCACAGGCCGCGCGGAGCCCGGGTCCTTTTGCGCCGGCAAAAAGCGTGGTTTTTGCCGGCTGCGCCAGCGGGGTGCGCCTTCGGCGCCCGGGCGGTCCAGGCAACTTCTCGGCAGACACGTTGCCGGTTTTCACAGCAGCAGCGTCTTAGCACCCCGAATACATACTCCGCAGATGACTTGAGGGGGGACGATGCGCAGTACCATTTCCGAGTACCTGACCGTGTTGGCCGCGATAGTTGTTCTGTCTGCAGCCGCGCCAGCCCGGTCCCAGACATTGGATATCAACACTCGGGTCACACTCAACATACCGTCGCAATCGCTCGAAGCGTCTCTGCTCGAGCTTTCCAGGCAGGCCGCGTTTCAGCTGATCATTTCGTCTGCAACCATTCCGTCGCGAGTTGTCCCCGCGATCTCCGGGGACATGCCGATCAAAGCGGCCGTCGAGCAGCTTCTGCACAATACGGACTTGGACTACAAATGGGTAGGCGCGCATACGCTGACCGTAACCCGCAAGCCTGCTGTCGTTCCTGCAAGCGAACCGCGAGCGTCCGCCGACGGGTCCTCTGACAGCACAGATGTTAGCCGCGGATCCTGGGCCAAGGGCCTTTTGAGGTTCGCGCAGGCGTCCGTCAATTCCACCGGATCACAAGATTCTTCCGCTTCCTCAGCCTCCCGCGACTCGAATCGCGACAGCGATCCGGATCACCTGCTGCAGGAAGTTGTTGTGACTGCGACCGCCGGGGGACTGGGCGTAGAGCGCCAAAAGGTGTCGTTCGCGACCACGACGATCGACAGCGCCGACATCCACAAGCTCGCGCCGCTGAACACGGCTGCGCTGCTGCAGGGTATTCCCGGCGTCACGGTCGCCTCTACCGGCGGAGAGCAAGGCAATAACATCTTTGTCCGCGGCTTTCCGAGCAGCGGAGATGCTCCCTATGTCACCTTCCAACTGGCCGGCTCGGCGGTCTACGATCCACCGACCGTCGCCTGGTTCGGCAATGCCGATGTGATTCGTCTCGATGAGATGGTCGACCACGTAGAGGCCGTCCGCGGCGGTCCCGCGCAAGTGCTTTCAAATGGCCAGGTCGGCCTGACCTTCAATCTGCTTCCAAAGACGGGGACGGATGTCTTTCACGGTGTCGGCGCGATCAGCGGCACCGACTATGGCAAACGGCGCTTTGATGGACAGGTGTCCGGCCCGCTCGGCGACAACACATTCTTCTCAATCGGAGGCTTTTACCAGAATGGCGACAATGTCCGGCGGGTGAACTTCGACTCCGAGGTGGGCGGACAGCTTTCAGGCAACATCCTGCACCGGTTCGATCGGGGCACCCTGCTGATCTGGGGGCGGATCCTTCATGAGAACAACACCTGGAATCTGCCGATTCCGATCATCGTCGACCATGGCAACGTCGAGCAGTTCCCCGGCTTCGACATTCACACGGGCGCCATTGGCAGCCCCCAGGAGCGCGAGCTCACGCTACGTAACGGCGACGACTTTCGCTACGATCAGGGTCGCGGCTCCCGTATTTCCAATGGTGGATTCAGCTTTAATTACGACCTGAGCGACAACATCAGTGTGCAGGAGAAGGCGAGCTATCTTTCCGGCAGTGTATTTACCAACGCATTATTCCCAAACACGCCGCTCTCCGCGGCGGATGAGGCTGCGGCACATGGTGGCGCATTCGGCTCCTTGACAAACGTCGCGACAGGCGCGGTGCTCCCCGCTTCGACATACGTGATGGAGGTTGGCGCGTGGATAGCGGACAAGAGTGTCCGTAATCTCAACAACGATCTCAGTTTCACGTGGCATTATGGTTCGAACTCGCTGACGGCCGGCTACTACTTTGCGTCCTTCTCCTCGCGGGACTACTGGGATCTCGGCAACAATCTGCTTCTACAGTCGACCACCAATGGACCGTTGCTGAAACTCACGCTCGCGGATGGGACGAGCCTCACGGGGCCTGACAACTTTCTCAACGGGAGTACGACGCTGCGAGCTGAGGATTACCAGGGCACTGACGACGCCGGCTTTCTGTCCGATGAGTGGCAAGTGACACAGAAGCTTCGTCTGGATGCGGGCGCCAGGCTTCAGTATCATCATATCGAAGGATCCTATCGCAACACCGCAACCGCCCCGGACGGCACGGCGATTTTCCTCAACACCTACACCGATCAGAAAGCCGACACCCACAAGATCGCGGCTACCGCCGGTGCGGACTACGAGTTTACATCCGAGCTGGGCGCCTGGACTCGCTTCAGTCGCGGCAATATCTTCCCGCAGTTCGACTCGGTGCAAAGCGGACTGATCGGAACTCAAACGGTCGATTCATTTGAAGTCGGCGTGAAGCAGACAACTCCCGTGCTGCACCTGTACGGCAACGCTTTTTACAACAAGTTTCGCGGCATCGAGAATTTCGATCTGGCTGCGAACGGCGCGACGTTCATCCGCCATGGCGCTGCCAACACCTACGGCGCGGAGATCGACGCAACGTTCATCGTTGGCGGCGGTTTCTCAGTCGGAGGCACGGGAACGTACCTGCATGCGCGTTATACCGACTTTGTGGCCAATGGAATCGATTCGAGCGGCAACCAGGTGCCGTCACAACCGCAATGGCAGGGCAGATTAAACGCGAGCTATCGATATGACGCCGGCTTCGGCGTGTTCACGATCTACGGTGCCGGAACTCTCGTCGGCAAGCGTTTTGGCAACGAGACGAACACCCAGATACTGCCCTCATACAATAAAGTCGATGCGGGCGCGCTGCTGGAGCTGCGCGGTGGCGAATTCTTCCGCGTCTCGGTCGACAATTTAAACAACTCCGCCGGCTTGACCGAAGGCAATGTTCGCGCCGATCTGACGCAGACCAATGCCGGCATCTCATTGGGCCGTCCGCTGCAGGGACGTTCCTTCCTGTTTACCGGGGGCTACCGCTTCTGATCAAGGGGGAATACATGCTGGACCGCCGCGCTGGCGGCGGTCGCTGTAACCGCGGTAGTGTGCAGGTGGGCTTGCGCGGCGTTCAGCCCCTGATACTTCGCTCCGAGCTGGGCTTGGATCTGGCGACGCCGGTCGGCTATCCTGCAATAGGCAGCAATCTCGACTCAGTTCCAACGCAACTTCGTCAGTGTCGGTGTTCCTCGACGATGAGACTGGGCACCTTGAATGGAGACGGGTGCCCTGATGAGGCGGGAGATTGAGTATCGTTGGATACTCATCCGAAAAGGCGATTAACGGCGAGCCGCAATTGCGACAGAACGTCCGATGCACACTCGGCGATGAACTATAGTCAGCGACGGACTCATTGCCTTGAACCAGCCGAAAGTCCTTCGCCCACAACAGCGAGCGAGGACGGAACGCGGAACCGTGTCCGCTCTCGGAGAGTCCGACCGTTATCTGATCCGACGTCGCCGTCGGTAACACTCGCGCCGTTGGATAGTTCACGACTCCATCGTTCAGCGCCGTCACTTCGAAATCGCCAAGCATCATTCGATAGAACCCTGGTTGGGTCTTAG
>JAXDQF010000161.1:0-11191 GCA_034668025.1 Gammaproteobacteria bacterium
ATCGACGCAGGTCTGCATCAGCATCAGGCGGGGGAAGTCACCTGCGTCGATTTTTACGCGTGAGGGATACATCAGCCGGACAACTGGCTGAGCTCCGCCACGGACGACCTCCAATGTCGTGAAGTCGTTGCCGCTGCGCCCTCGAATCTCGACCTCATGCGGGCAATACACGCGGCTGACCGCGTCCACTGCCTCTGAGAGATCTGAAGTGCGCAAAAGCATCTTTTGTGCATCTGGCATATCGATAACCGAAGATTTTCGTTCGCAAGCGGGATAGCACTTCGCATAAGGGATAGTGCGGGGGGGTGCCCCGGGGGGAGTATACGTCCATCGACTCTTAGTGAGTCACTGGCGCTGAAAAGAGGTCATCATGGCTGAAATGGCTACTGCGGCATCGGCTGCAGTCGTGCTCGTGCACGGTGGATTCGTGGACGGCTCTGGCTGGGAAGATGTCTACAAGATCCTGACGAAGGACGGCTACAAGGTGAGCGTCGTCCAAAATCCCACGTCATCGTTAGCGGACGACGTCGCATTCACGAAGCGCGTCATCGCAAGGCAGGATCGGCCCGTCATTCTCGTAGGCCATTCCTACGGCGGAGCCGTAGTCACCGAGGCGGGAAATGATCCCAAGGTCGCGGGGCTGGTCTACATTGCGGCATTCGCACTCGACAAAGGTGAGTCCGTGGCCAGTCTCATCAAGGATCCCCCACCCGGCGCTCCCGTCCCACCGATACTTCCGCCACAGGATGGGTACCTGCTGCTGGATTTCGATAAATTTCCAGCTTCATTTGCAGCTGATGTCGCGGCCGACAAGGCTGCTTTCATGGCCGACTCACAGGTTCCGTGGGGCTTGGCGGCGCTCAACGGGACGGTTACCCAACCGGCCTGGAAGACGAAGCCGAGTTGGTATCTGATCGCCACAGACGACAAGATGATTCCACCGCCAGCCCAGCACGCCATGTCCAAGCGAGCAGGCTCTACGGTTGTCGAGGTAAAGGGCAGCCACGCGGTCTACGTGTCGAAGCCACAAGCGGTGGCCGCGCTGATCGAGACGGCAGCGCAGGGCGTGAAGTCCTCAACTAAGTAAGCTCGTCTGTCGTTGCGCCGCCGGCAGACCTCCTGTCAGAGGCTGCCGGCCGGATGAGGTGTTCCCGTTGATTCGGGATTTCCTCGATCCAGAGGCGCATTTGCCAACATGCCCGTAATGGAGCACTGTGTCCCCGAGATCAAGCGCTCCCGAACGCGATCACAGGGCGCGGTAGTCAGGCCCCAACAATTTTTGGATTCCTGGTCCAAATAGAATGCTCCAGATCGGTCCCGCGGACTCACAGTTGCAGTACCGAAAGGTGCGCGAGTTGTTGATCGAGCTCACCGAATGGGACATGGCCCAGGTGGCAAGCCTGGGCCTCGACGCGCAAGGCGTGTTGGACTTTTATTACGCCTCAGGCGAAGAAGCCTTGCCGGGCGAGTATGCGCCACCGCACGGCCGCATGCTCCTGGCCACGTACTCGGAAAAGCCGGCGGGCTGCGCCGCATTTCACCGCATGACTGCCGATATTTGCGAGATGAAGCGGATGTATGTGCGCCCGGAGTTTCGACAGATGCGGATTGGTCGACAGTTGGGCGACGCCCTGATCGAGGCAACCCGCAAGGCCGGATACGGTGTCATGCGATTGGAGACGACGAAGTTCATGGACAAGGCGATCAGCCTGTATTCGTCGCTCGGCTTTCGAATCTGCGATCCCTACTACACGATCCCGGAGCGCTTTCGTGCGATCACAGTATTCATGGAGCTGAAGCTTACATAGGGCGCGGCGCCCTTGCGGGCGACGGTTTACCGCTGCCCACCATCACAGAGAGGAATTTCGTGTCGGATAACCCGTCTTCTGCGCGAAGTTCCGCGAGGCTCATCAGGGGGCTGACGTTGATTCCGGCGACCGCTCTCATCGTGACCAACGTGATCGGCACCGGTGTTTTTGTCAAGGCACGAGTCATGACGTGCAACGTCGGAAGCCCGTGGTTGGTTCTCCTGGCGTATCTTTTCGCCGGGATTCTAACACTGGGTGGTGCGCTCACCTTCGCCGAGCTCAGCGCGATGATGCCGCGCTCCGGGGGGCAGTACAATTTCATAGGAGCTGCGTTCGGGCGAGTCTGGGCCTTCCTCTACGGATGGACAGAGACACTTCTCGACGGTGCGGCGAGCATGGCGGCTGTCGCTTTTGTCTTCATTATCTTTCTGAACGACCTCCTGGGAGGCACGCTTTCACCGGCGAAGGTTCAAATACTCACCATAGGAACCATTGCGGCGGTAACCCTGCTGTGCCTCGCCTCGGTGCACACCAACGGAGTTCTCGCAGCCGTCGTTACCGCGCTGAAGGTGTTGCTCGTCGCTGGCATCGGTGTCACCGCGTTTCTATTCAATGACGGCTCCTGGTCCCACTTCTCTGCGAGCGGCGCTGCCAGTGCCTGCGAGGATGTTCCGACTAGCGCGCGGTTCGGTGTTACCGGCTTCGGCGCCGCCATGATCGGAGCGCTGTGGGGTTACAACGGTTGGGCGGACGTGAGTTTCATCGCTGAAGAGGTGCGCGAGCCCGGGCGAACGCTACCCCGCGCCCTCATCGGTGGCAGCGTACTCATCATAGTGCTGTATCTCTTCATCAACGCGGGTTACTTCTACGCGCTCACCCCGACGGCTGTCGCAGATGTACCGGAAAACTCGTCGGTCGCGTCTGTGGTCATGATGCGGATGCTGGGAGCCACGGGTGCCTCGCTTCTGACGATTGGGATGATGTTTTCAACTTTCGGTGCGCTTCACTCGCTCAACCTCTCAGTGTCCCGCATCCCGTTCGCAATGGCTCGCGACGGTCTTCTGCCCCAGGCGTTTGCAAAGGTATCGCCACGGGCACGCGTGCCCAATTATGCGGTCCTGCTTCTTGGCGCTTGCGCCGTTGGATTTGTATTCTCGGGCACATTCGACGTCCTGACAGACGTGATCGTCTTCATGCTGTTGCTCTTCAACGGAATGGCTGTGGCATCCGTCTACGTCCTACGTCGAAAGCTTCCGGATGCCGTGCGTCCGTATAAAGTCTGGGGATATCCCGTCGTGCCGGCGTTGTTCCTTGCTGCCACTGCTTACCTTCTGATCAACACGTTTCTCGCAACCCCTCGACGAGCACTCGCAAGTCTAGGAATTGTCGCACTTGGCCTACCACTCTATCTCTACTATGCCCGCCGCCTTCCTCCGAGCCGTCCTGAGGACTGGCTCCTGGATGGGACGGTCGCTGCGCCGCAGGCGGACCCTAACTGACGCCCCGCTCCTGATGAACCCAGAAGCGCTCGCGCAGCGCCCTCTTGAGAATCTTCCCGGAGCCGCTCTTGGGCAGCTCACCGGGTGAAAACTCGATACGACGCGGGATCTTGTAACCTGAAAGAAACCGGCGGCAATGTGCGATCAACTCGTCCACGCCGACAGTGGTGTCACGCTTCAACACCACGCAAGCCATCACGAGCTCTCCCCACTGCGGGTCCGGTATCCCAAAGACTGCCGCCTCGCGAACCGCAGGATGCTGGTAAATAACGGCTTCGACCTCCCCGGAGTACACATTCTCACCACCCGTGACAATCATGTCCTTCAAGCGATCGAGGATATAAACAAAGCCCTCGGCATCCTGATAACCGATGTCGCCGGTACGAAATAGTCCCTCCCGAAATGCCAGTTGGTTCTGCTCCGGACTATTCCAGTAACCGTGCATCACATTGGCACCCCGCACGACCAACTCGCCCGTCCGCCCGACGGGAACATCCTGCCCTGACTCATCCGTGACCCGCACGTCGACTCCGGGACAGGAGCGTCCGCAAGACAATAGCCTGCTCTCGGTGTGCTCGTGATCCTGAAGACCCGTGAGGAATCCGGTTTCGCTCAGGCCGTAAACCTGCACCAGCTTCACATGAGGAAGGGCCTGCCTCGCCCGGTGAATGAGCTCGGGCGCAATCGGCGAGCCGCCATATCCCAACTCCACCAGGCTGCCCAGATCGTAGTCGGCCAGGTGCTCGAATTGAGTGAGGAGATTGATCATCGTCGGTACCAGGACAGTGCGCGTGACCCGCTCCTGTTGGACTGTCTCGCAGAAGCCCTGTGGGTTGAACTTCGGAATCGTGACCTGGCAGGTGCCGAAGGCCGGCGCGGCAAACATGAATGGAAAGTCGGCGATGTGAAATAGCGGCGCCGCGTGTAAATACACACCGCCTTCTCTGTAGGGCAACCAGTAGTTGACGTGGTCCACATTCGCAAGCAGTGCTGCATGTGTGACTGCAACGCCTTTCGGGTGGCCGGTCGTGCCGCTCGTATAGATCAGCGTGAGGATTGCCTCCGGATCGTAAATGGCGGCGGGAAAGTCACCACCGCGAACCTCGAGCGGTTCCACGTCCAGTACCCGCTCCCACGAAAGTCGCAGCGTCGGCGCCGACAATGACGAGTGCCGAATCAGGCCGTGTGGAGTTGCATCGGCGAGCACACCATCGATTTCGGGTGTCGACAACCGAGTGTTCAGCGGAACAGCCGTTATGCCGAGCCACGCGCAGGCATAGATCAACTCCAGGTATTCGGTTTCATTCGGGAGGAGCAGCGCGAGGCGGTCCCCCGCCCCAAAACCGTGCTGCGTCAGTGCCGCGGCAATGCCTCCTACCCGAGCGTTCAACTCCTGGAACGTCGGGCGTGAAGCGCCTGACACCAGTGCAGTAGCGCTCGCGTGGTATCGAGCGGCGCGGCCAAGAGAGTGGGTGTGAATCATTGCAGGCTTCGCTTGCGTACGGAGTCAGGGCGGCTGCGTGGCAGGGTGACGCTGTACCGCTGGGGCAGCATCCGCAGTCGCCGCGGAGCGTGTGATGAGCCGGGAGCCACGGCGGACTAACACATATGAATAGATCCAGGAAACCAGCACCGAAAATCGATTTCGGAGTCTCAGCCACGTTCAGCTATGCTCGGCTCGCAGCCGAAGCAGTCCGACGATCACCTCGTTCTCCGCCTCGGCGATCTGCGCGACCGTGCGCCCCGCCGCCTCTTCGAGTGTGCCAGCAGCCAATCTCTGTTTGAACTCAGAGGTCAGGGCCGGAGTCCCGAGCACCTTCCACAACGGCTCCATCGCCGGCAACAGGTGATCGATGAAATGCTGGATACCGCCGGCGCCACCGCCGAGATGGAACTGCAGACTTGGACCCATGACACCCCAGCGAAGGCCGGGCCCCCAGCTCACCGCATCATCCGCGTCGGCCACACTCAGCACCCCCTGCTCGATCAGATACAGCACTTCACGATACAGCGCCGACTGGAGTCGGTTGGCAACGTGCCCGGGGACTTCCTTGTGCAGCAGAATGGCCTTCTTACCGATGGACTGATAGAACGCCATTGCTTTATCGATCGCCGCCGGCGATGTCTTTGCACCGCCCACCACTTCAACGAGCGGCATGACGTGTGGGGGATTAAACGGATGCCCGATGACACACCGTTCCGGATGCTGACACTTTGATTGGACGACACTCATGGTCAGTGTCGAGGAGCTCGATGCAATGAGTGAATCCAATGGCGTCAATGCGTCCATATCGGCGTAGAGCTTGATCTTGAAATCCACTCGCTCCGGGCCGTTCTCCTGCACGAAGTCGGCGTTTGCCAGCGCCTTCTTCATGTCAGGCGTAAACTCGAGGCGGTCGCGCGAAGCACCTGGAGACAGCCCGATGCTGTTCAGCACGACCCAGGCATCGTCGATGTACTTGCGCAAGTTGGCTTCCGCGTTCGGCGCCGGATCGGTCGCGACAACGTCGAAGCCACGCGCCAGGTATTGCGCGGCCCAACTGGCACCGATGACTCCCGTGCCGACGATGGCGATGCGGCGAATAGGTTTGTCGAGGCTCATGTCTATTTCTCCGTCGAAGTAATTTCCGCGTAGGCCACGCCGGCGAGATTTCCTTGGGCGTAGGCCAGTACTCGTTTTTGCGACCCATTGAGCTTGGCGCAGTACACGGAGCCGGCCAGGTCGGTCACGAACATGCGATCGCCGGCGACATCCAACGCAATGCCAATTCCCTCCATCAGATTGCTCAGCACGATGTCCTGGGTAAGCTTGCCGTCTATCGACGTGCGGTTCACGGTGTTACCACGTGGCGGATCGCCGCGATCGGTCCAATACAGATGGCGATTCTTCAAATCGAGCTCCAGATCGATCGGCTCTGGCAGCTTGTCGAACAAGACGGTAATGTCCCCGCGATTTGCGGCGTTCTGGCCCGCAGGAATCTCGACATTTGCACGGAAGATGCGGCCGCGTTCGCCGTTGTCCGGACCCTTTTGAGTCCAGTAGATGTGCCCGCGATCCGCGTCGACGGTTATACCCACACACCATTTCTGCGCATCGGTGCCCGGGCGCGCATCGCCCTGACTCGTATCCACCAGCGTTTCGATGTTCGAGCCGTCTAGATTCGAGCGCATGACACGCATGCCTTCGCGATCCGACCAGTAGAGCTTGCGATTCCTGCTGTCGAGATGGATCTGCTTCGGCGTGTGTGTGGCGCCCTCGGGAATGATTGTCCTGCGGTTGCCGCCGTCGAGATCGGCGCGCTCTATCTTTCCATCATTGCGGTTGGGAATGCCCATATCTGTCCAGTAGAAATGCCCGTTCGCGAGATCCAACACGATGCCGTCAGGCATGTGGCATCCCGTGACCAGGGTCTTGGAATCGGAGCCGTCCGGATTCATCGAAAAGACCCGACCGCCGCTCAAATCGAGTACGAATAAACGACCCATGGTTTTAGTGCGAGGCACCGTCCCTGTGCCTCGCCCTTCGGGCCGGCTTTCGCCGTCCAAAATCGTTCCCGACGATTTTGTCATCGCTGTTGCTCCTTCACCTTTCCAAGGGCACCGCTCGACACGAGTGCACCGATATCGCCCGCGCTGAAGCCGAGCTCCTGCAGAACAGACTCGTTGTGCTCTCCCAGTTCGGGGGCACGCCTGGCCGGCACCTTCTTGACGCCATGGACCTGTATTGGACTGCTGATAGTGGATGTCAGCTTTCCGGGAGCGCCTTCCAGTGGCACAACAATCTCATTGAGCTCGAGCTGTGGATCGTTGATCACTTCCTGTGGCCCTCGAACGACGCCGAACGTCACATTGACTCGTTGGAAAACCTGCTGCCAATACGGCATCGGTTGTGCCGCAAAGATTTCATCGAGAATCCCCGTCAGCTGCGGCATGTTCGCCACCAACTTCGCCGGATCGGAGAAGCGTGCATCGGTCAACAGGTCTTTGCGGCCCAGCGCCTCGGCAACCAGCGCAACCTTGTCCGGTGTAACCAGAAGAACGAACCACATGTTATCGGCCGTGCGGTACACATTCATCGCGGCATTGGCGGGATTTTTCCGATCGTGAAGCCCAAAGAATTTCGCATCACACAGCGCGGCCTGTATCGAAACACTTGCGGCCCAGACACCTTCTGCCAACAGCGATGTCGTCACGTACGCACCTTTGCCCGTGCGCTCCCGACGATAGAGTGCTGTGACGATCGCTGAGTAAAGGCCCACTGCAGTTGCATTGTCACCGCTGCCGGCCACGGGCCAGGTTGGTGGCGCGCCAGCGTCGCGCGTCATGGACAACAGTCCGCTACGAGCCCAGTAGGATGTAATGTCGAAGCCAGGCAGTTCGGCGTCTGGCCCCTTCTCGCCGAAGCCCGTCAGATCCGCATAGATCAACCGAGGATTGCTCTGCACCACATCGTCATATTCGAGCTTCAGGCGCTTGCGTGCGGGATGCGGCGTGTTGACGATGAGTACATCGGCCCATTTGGCCAGCCGCTGCAGGACGGGTTGAGCGCTCGGGGACTTCAGATCCAGTGTGATGCCGCGCTTGTTGCGGTTGGACAGGTGCCAGGGATAGGGATCCTTCGCCTGCGGCTGCGGTGGAATCTGGTGCCCATGCCGCCAGAAGTCTCCAGACGGGGGCTCCACCTTGATGACATCGGCGCCAAAATCCGAAAGGATGACCGCAGCTGCGGGTCCCGCGATGAAGCTCGCGAGGTCCACTACCTTGAGGCCGGAGAAAATATTGTCGGCTGCCATAACTGTTGCTCTTTGACTGTGGGTGTACGGTGCGCACGATCACTTGCCCTGGAAGTGCGGGGCTCGCTTTTCCAGGAAGGCGGCAGTACCCTCGCGTTTGTCTTCGGTCCCCGCGCAGATCGCAAACACCGAAGCTTCCAGCACCAGTCCCGCCGCCAGGCTCGTCTCCATTCCCTTGTTTACCGCCTCCAATGCAAAGCGCACGGCGAGCGGCGCGTTTGCGAGGATTTGCTTCAGGATCACTTCACAACGCGCGATCAGCTCTGCGGCCGGCACGACTTCGTTGACCAGCCCGATGCGATGAGCCTCCTCGGCACTGATCATCTCTCCAGAAAGTATGATCTGTAGTGCACGTCCCTTGCCGACGAGCCTCGGCAATCGCTGCGTTCCACCGGCACCCGGCGGAATTCCCAACTTCACCTCCGGTTGGCCGAACCTGGCGTGTTCTGCAGCGACCCGGATCGTGCAAGCCATCGCGGTCTCACAGCCGCCGCCGAGCGCAAAACCGTTAACCGCCGCGATGACCGGCTTGCCGAGGTTTTCAATGACGTCGAGCACCGCCTGACCGCTGCGGCTGGATTTCTCGGCATCAACTGACGTTGCACGCGCCAGCTCACTGATGTCTTCCCCTGCAATGAAAGCCTTATCGCCAGCCCCTGTGAGGATTACTCCGAGCACCGCCGCGTCGTCGCGCGCCTGTTCGAATGCTGTTTTCAAATCCGCCCAGGCGCCCTGACTCAGCGCGTTGAGGACCTTGGGGCGATTCAGTGTGACGTAGGCGATCGAACCTTTCGTCTCATACAAAACATTGCCGAGCTCAGCCATGAGCGACTCCTATCGATGCTTTTGGAGAAATGCGGTGATGGCTGCCCGGGCTTCGGCCGAGCGCACCCGGACGCTGAACTCCTCCGTCTCAACTTTCACTGCCGACTCGGTCTGTGCACGTGACCACTGTTTGAGGAGCCTTTTGCTGGCCTGTAGCGCTTCGGTCGGCTTCTGCGCGAGCGCATGAGCCGTCTCCATCGCAGTCTCCAACAAACGCTCGCCGGGCACGACGCGGGTCACCAACCCCGCCTCCGCGGCCCGCCGCGCATCGAAAGGCATCCCAAGTAACACCAGTTCCGCGGCGGCGAGGTAGCCACTCTGTGACGGGATCAGGTAGCTCGTGCCCAACTCAGGGACCACAGCGAGATTGACGAACGGCAATTGGAACCGTGTGTTCTCAGCGGCGTACACGAAGTCACAATGTGACAACATCGTCGTCCCCGACCCTACGGCTACGCCGTGTACCGCCGCGATCAGCGGTTTGGGGAAGTTGATGAGCGCGCCGACAAAGCGCTCCTGCACGCTTTGGCCGGGTTTGGGAGGATTCGTCATGAAATCCTCGAGGTCGTTTCCTGCGCTGAACGAGTCACCGGCGCCATGCAGCAGCACGACCCTGATCTCGTCATCCGTTGCCGCAGCATCGACCAGTTCGGCCACTGTTGCGTACATGGCGGAAGTCAGCGCGTTCTTCCTGGCCGGACGATTGAATTGCACCTGCAGGATGCTTTCAGACCGCTCCGTGATGATCTCAGTCGTCATTCCCTTTGCCCTCGGGTCAGACAAAGGCGCTGATGCCGGTGATCGCCTTGCCGACGATCAGGTTCTGCATCTGATAGGTACCTTCGTAGGAATAGAACGCCTCGGCATCCGCGAAGAAGCGCGCAACCTGATAGTCGAGGCTAATGCCATTGCCGCCCAACAGCTCGCGCGCCCATGCCACGGTTTCGCGCATTCGGGCGGTCGTAAACGCCTTGGATAGCGCCGCACGTGCGTCGTTCAGCTTACCTTCGGCATCCAGCTGCGCGGTGCGAATGACCATGCACTGGCAGGCAGTGACATTGGCGAGCATCTTGGCGAGCAAGTCCTGTACGAGTTGGAAAGACGCAATCGGCTTGCCGAACTGCAGGCGCTGCTGGGTGTATTTGAGCGCGTTTTCATAGGCGCCCATCTGGCAGCCGGTAGCTTCCCAACCCACCAGAAACCGCGTCATGCGCAGCACTTTCGCAGTATCGCGGAAAGAGCTGTCCAGCTGGAGCCGGTTCTCCTCCGGGATGCGGCAGTTGTTCAGGGTAATCAACCCGTTCTGCACGACCTTCAGCGCGATCTTGTTCTGGATCTTCTCCACCGAGAAGCCGGGAGTGGACTTGTTCTCGACAATGAAACCTTTGACCTGGTTATCGGCGACATCACGCGCCCAGATGATCGAGACGTCGCACCAGGGAGCATTGCCGATCCACTTCTTCTGGCCGTTGATGATCCAGGTATCGCCGTCACGCGTTGCGGTCGTCGTGAGTCCACCGCCGGTGCCGGAGCCGACCAGCGGCTCGGTCAAACCGAAACAACCAATCTTTTCCATGCGCGCCATCGGCGGCAGCCATTTCTGCTTCTGCTCTTCCGAGCCGCCCATGTGAATGGACCCCATCGCGAGCCCGCTGTGCACGCCGACGAAAGTCGCGATCGAGGCATCGAAGCGGGCCATCTCCATCGCAATCAAACCAAAGAGCAGGCCACTGCCACCCCTGCAGCCGTAGCCGTCGAGGGCCGCTCCCATGATGTTGAGTTTCTTGAACTCGGGCAGCAATTCGAACGGGAACGCATCCCTCGCCCAGTAGTCGTTGATGACCGGCGCGACCTTGCTCCGCATGAACTCGCGCACCTGTTTCAGCGTTGCACGCTCATCGGCGGGCAAAGTCTCAGCCAATTCATAGAAGTCGACATTCGGCTCCGGAAGCGGCTTCGGCTGTTTGTCTTCGCGCATTTTTGACGCTCGGGGGGTTTGGGTGGCAGTGCTGAACGGGCATGCTGAACGCAGGCCGGTCTTTCGGCTTGGCCGGCTCTGCTCAACGAGTAGGATCCTGCGCGGGAATGTATGCAGTGGACGTGCACCCACCCCTATTGGGTAGTGACATCACCGCGCAAAGCGTGTACGCCGCCTCGCAGCTTGCCGACTATGCGAGCGACTTGGCCCAACGGCAGAAGGTTGCGCACGAAGCGCATCACCCGCCGCATTTGTTGCAATAGCAAGTCGACTTGTGTACTCCGACTC
>JAXDQF010000162.1:0-3173 GCA_034668025.1 Gammaproteobacteria bacterium
AAGCTCGATACGGTCGAGCCGACTTCTGAAGTATCAGTACGTGAGTAGCGCGTGCCAGCCGTCAGTGTCAGCTTCTTGGGAATGAGGTCGAAGTCTACAGATATGTATGCAGCATGCTGTTTGTAACCTCGGGTGATGTCGTTAAAGAAGCCATCGCCCAGCGGCCGGATGTTCGGGTTGTTCGACGTGACAGGCGTGGGTACGAACACAGCACCCGGCGTGGAGAACCGGACCTGGGAACCGTCCGGCAGAAGCTGTGATCCATTCACGGTGTAGTAGCCGGTAGGCGGCCCGATCGGATTGAAGTACGGAAACGCCGTGAGGTAGAACCAGTCGGCCTGTTCCTGAATCCGGTAGTTTTCGTAAAACAGCCCACCGATGCCACGGATTCGCCAATTAGCGGGCGTGCTGAGACGCAGCTCGTGGCTTTGGTGAGTGTTGCGTTCCAGATCACGCCATGTCGAGCTAGGTGTGAAGCATTGTGCGGTCGCAGGAGTCGCCGGCGTTGGATTTACACACTGATAGTAGTCCACGTACGGGGCGCGTGCGTAGCTCGTGTAGTCCTGAACCTGCTCGATGTTCCGTACCAGGTATGCGCCCGCGTAGACGAGCTTCAGGGCCCCGACACGTCCCTCAATCGTCAGCGCGGTATTTTCAAACCTGTCCTTGTTGTGCGAGGCGTTGTACAGCTGCGCGCTGAGACCGGGTTGCGACTCACCGAGGGAATTCGCCGTCATCTCGGCAAAGACGCCATCCGCCTCGATATTCTGGTAGGACTGGGCAAGTAACGCCTTCCAGTCCTCGTTGAACCGGTACAGGGCCTCGACGCGTAGGCCCTGGTAGGTGACCCGAATGATGTCTTTGGCGGCAATGTTGAAGTTGTTGAGCACGACGCTGTTGGCAGGAACCTTGCCGCCTGCGTTGGCGTATTGAATTCCGATGTCAGTATCGGCACGTGCAAAGGTGGCGGGGCGGTTATCGATGTATCCGCCGCGGTGCTCGTTGTATATTACGCCGCGCACAGCCAGCTGGTCGCTAATGATCGGAATGTTGACGGTCGCGTCGAGATTACTGCTCGGCTCACCGTGCGCCGTCGTTGCGTAGCCGGCGTTTACCATTGCTTCAGTCACATTCAGCTTCGGTTTGTTCGTGATGTAGCGGACAACCCCCGCCTGGGCGCCCGCTCCGAACAAGGTGCCCTGCGGACCTTCCAATATCTCGATGCGCTCGAGATCGGCGGCGTAGATGTCAAGATTGCGGCTTGGAAGCTGCGCGGATTGATCATCGAGGTATACCGCGACATTCGGGAAAGTGCCGAGAACACCCGAGGACTGCACCCCCCCTACGGCCGCACCCAGGCCACGCACGTAGATGTTGTTCTGCCCAGGACCCACTCCGTGCGCCGTAACACCGGGCAGGTAGCTTACGAAATCATCAAAAGTGGTAGCGTTCAGCTTGGCAAGAACGTCGCCCGTCAACACCAGCATTGTAATCGGTACGTTTTGGAGGTCCTCTTCGCGGCGGTTGGCCGTGACAACCACCTCGTGCAGTGCGTCTCGGAAGGAGGAGTTCGTAGTAGTCGCGCGCCGCTCAAGGACAGCGGCAAGGATGCGGATGCTGCGCGGCGTGAGGTACTCGAAGCGCAATCCGGTGCCCTGGAGCAAGCGAGAGAGCGCTTGATCGGCGCTCAGTCCCGCAGGAGCAGCGTGGGATCTGCGATTACGTACAACACCAGACACATAGACGACCTGCAGGCCGGTCTGGCGGGCGAACGTGGCAAGCGCCTCTGAGAGAGGCTGCGCGGGAATGTCGGCGCCGAGCGCCGTGGGTTCAAAGCTCTGGGCTAACGTCGGTGGAGCATCAAAGAGCGCAACGGGGGCGCACATCGAGAGCGCACGGAGTATCGCGGACACCACGGTCGCGATGTCCGCTGATCGGTGACGCGAGCGAACCCCCATGTGCTACCCATTTAATAATCTTGCGGGCGCGCATTGGCAGAAGGGTAGCGCAGGGGGACAGTCAAGGGTAGTCGGGGTTGGCTACGCTTGGGTCCTGCGAGATGCGAATCCGTGTCGCGGTCACCTCAACCCGCACACCCTGAAGGCTGCGCAGGAAGGCAATGAATGCTTCAGTGTCGTTGGTGGCGAAGACCCCGCTGATCTGCAGACTCCCTAGCGTGGGTGTGGAGATCTCGAGCGGCTTCGGGGCGTAGCGATTGAATTCGGCTGCGACGCGCTCCAGCGGTTCCTGGTCAAACACGATTTGCCGCTGCAGCCAAGCCGTGGCGCGCTGCGCGTCTACGGCTGCGGGCGTGGCCGGCCATTCTCCCTCGGCGACACGTAGCTGCTGGTCGGCGCCCAGCTGGACAAATGGGGGAGGGTGGGCCTGGCTCGAGTTCGCGCCCGGTTTTTCCAACCTCGGGGACAGCCCGACTGCGACCCGCCCCTCTACCACGGTTACCAGGGTCTCCTCATGCTCCAGGCGCACATCGAATTTAGTGCCCATCGCGACGACTTCCGCCAAGCCGGCGAATACCCGAAATGCGCGATCCGGCTCATGGGCAACTTCGAAGTCTGCCTGGCCGGACGTGAGCATGACGAGCCGTTCCGTCTTGCCGTACCGGATGGTGACCGCACTGTCGGTATTCAGGTGCAGTACAGAGTTATCCGCCAGGCGACGAGTCAGCTGTTCACCATGACTTGTTTCAAAGTGCAGTGCGGCAGCTCCGCCGGGGGCCGGCACAGGAGCGATGGGCCGGACGTTCCGCAACGCAAACAAGCCAAGACTCAACACAATGAACGCACCCAATGTCACTGCGGCCGTTGTTGGCCAGCCGCGAGAGGATATGCCCCTGAAAGGGGCGATAATCCGCGGCCAGAGAGGTTGGACCGGAGTGTCGTCCTCGGCCCGTGCGCCTGAGATAACAGCATCCAGGGAGAATTCAGGATCGGCGCCGAGCTCCCGCAACTCGCGCACGATCACCGATACGCCGAGGAATTTCTCGACGTGAACCGGCGAGGCCTTCAGCCAGGCGGCGAGGGCTTCGGAATCCCGCGCATCCAGCGGCCCGTCGTCGTTTGACACAAACCACTCGCCGGCCTGTTCGGCGATCGCGGTACGGATCTGTTCTTCGTTGGGGATCATGGATTCAACCCAGCCGCGCCATGCGGCGT
>JAXDQF010000163.1:0-7267 GCA_034668025.1 Gammaproteobacteria bacterium
AATTCAACAAAGGTGCCGTTATGGGCGATCTGCGGATCGTCTACGAGGTCGGCATAGCCATACACCGGCCCCGACCAGATGTCATGCCGATGGAACAGGTCGAGCCACTCGTTGCTCGGCCGCGTTACCAGGCGGGCGCGGGTTTTGGCGAAAATGGCATCCCTGTGCAGCCAGCTGTCGCGCTCGTCATCCATGGCGGCGAAGGTGGGCTCCCCAATCAACTCTCCCAGCTTGGCGAGATTGGCGAAGGCCACGACAATGAAGCCGTCCTGCGTAGGGAATACACCATACGGCGAACGGATGTAGCTGTGTGCGTGGGGCTCGGCCGAGCGGGTCTGAGCCTTCTTGCCAACAGTAAATACCGACAGCTCCTGCATCTGGATGGTGACAACCGCGTCCAACATGTTGACCTGAACGAGCTGGCCTTCGCCGGTTCTCTCCCGATGTAACAGGGCGGCGAGGGCGCCCTCAAAGGCGTTATAGGCCGTGACCGCGTCTGCGAGGAATTGGCCGGCCGGCAGCGGTGGCTCGCCTTCGCGCCCTGCGGACAGCATGGCTCCCGACATGGCCTGCAGCAGCAGATCCTGGCCCGGTCGGTCCACGTAGGGACCTGTCTCGCCGTATCCCGAAATCGAAACGTAAACCAGCCCCGGATTGATGGCCTTCAGGCTGTCGTAGTCGACACCGAGCCGCTGCGCCACGCCGGGGCGATAGTTCTGGATGAACACATCGGCGGTTGCGACCAACTTCAGCAAGGCCGCCTTGCCGTCCGGCGACTTGAGATCGATTGCCAACGAGCGCTTGTTGCGGTTGAGAGAGAGAAAAGACACGTTGATCCGGTTGCCCCGGGCGCCGCCTGCGGCCCGGGCGCGCTGCCATTCTCCGGATACCGGCTCAACCTTGATGACGTCGGCTCCCAGGTCACCGAGCCGCTGCGCCGCGAAGGGACCTGCCATCGCAATGGAGCAGTCGATGACTGTGAAGTCGCTCAAAATTCCCATGAAACTGTCGTCCCCTCGCTGCTCAGTGCATGACCCAGCCGCCGTCGATGTTGAGCGTCTGGCCGGTGATGAATCCCGCCTCATTGGCGGTGAGAAAGATGAGCGCGCTCGCGATGTCCGCGGGCGTGCCGCGCCGTTTGACGGCCTGGTGGTCCAACACGAAGCGGCAGTAGCCTTCCGGATCCGGATGGATTTTCTCGGCGTCGGTTGGAAAGGCTCCCGGCGATATTGCGTTGACTGTTACGCCGTAGGGGCCGAATTCGCGTGCCCAGGCGCGGGTGAGACCAACCAACGCGCCCTTGGAAGCAACATAGGGCGAGAGCAGGGCCCATCCGCCGTACATCGTGATGCTGGCGACGTTGACGATGCGACCCCAGCTTTTCGCGCGCATGCCAGGCAATGCGACTTGCGCCGCGACGATCGCGGCGTCAACGTTGACCTTCTGGACGGCTTGGTGCTCGGCGATTGAATACTCTTCGAACGCTTTGGACGGGTAGATTGCGGCGTTGTTGATGACGATGTCGAACCCGCCCGTGGACGACGCTACCCCCGTCAAACTGGAACGGAAGCCATCGAGATCAGACAGGTCGGCGCGCAGCACCACCAGCTTGCCCTGGTGTTGACCAGCGGCATCGCGTAACCGAGCAATCTTCCCGTCGTTGTTGTCGACCGCCACGACAGTTGCGCCACTTGCGAGAAAGGCCAATGCCGTAGGAACACCCAGGCCGCCGGCGGCGCCGGTGAGCAGAACAGTTTTACCGACGGTGCTCACGGGTGGCCGGCCCCGCGCCCAGTAGCCCCGGTCGGCGCCGACTGCCGTCCGCCAATGGGCTGATACACACCCGACGGCGTTGGGTAGTCCTCATCCGGCTGCCCGCATATGCCTCGAATCCGCCCCTCAACCCCCGCAATCGCGGCAGCATCGGGAAGCACGCCCAACGTGGTGTCGTAGCGCCGCTCCTCGTTGTGCTCCAGCCAAATGAGCTCGCCACGCCCCTTCGCGAACTGTTTCCCCAACACATGATTGGTGGAGGGCTCGATGCCCAGCGCGTACTGGCCCGCCTGCAGGTTCTGCCATTCAAACTGACAGGGAAACTGCGCCTTGCGAGTCTCCACCATAAACCCGAGCCCGAGCGCGTCATTGACGAGCGCTACCGGTACACGCCCATCCCGGTCTGCGACCAACTCGTGTTGCCACACCTGCTCGTGGAATCGGTTCTGCGGCCCCGGAACCGTCCGATACCCAACTTCCTGCTTGCGATAGTCGTCGCCCCCGTGGGCCGCCCAAACGACATCGCCGACAGGGGCGAGGTAACGCGAGCCGTCGGCCAGCACAGGATGCCCGACATTGATGTGATAGCAGAGCATGTGTGGCGTTCGATAGAACCCGTGGTTCACGACCCGGTCGTGCAACTCGATCGTGTTGGAGCCGAGCTTTGTTTCGATCCGCCGATGCAGGTGCAGATCCTCACCGAATACGGTTGCCTGCTGGACGACTCCCTCACACCACAATGTGCACTCGTCGCCACGCCAGGTTTCGCCGTAGCCGCTCAGGCGGGCGGGAATCGTGCCGATCCGCCCGTGAAGCGAGGAGGCAGTAGTCTTTCGAGGTCCGTAGACATAGTGCGAGGCATCGTCCTCATCCATGAACAGGATATGGTCGAGGCCGCACGTAACGATCAGCCCGGAGAAGGAACGCAGCCAGGAAAGACCGCCTTCGCCTTCGTACTCATGGAGTCCGGGGTGGCGGAAGCCGGCGGGCGAATTCCAGCCTATGGCCCGGCCCTGGTGTTCGCAGTCGGCAATGTCCATTGCGCGATCGACCAATACGGTGAAGCGCAATCCGGTGCCGGTCCGAAATTCGAGCATGCGGATGCCGCGCTCGAGCCCGTCCCCCAGAGTCATCGAGCGAACGCCCGCAAATTGCGATAGCGCGCCCGCGTGGCGTTCGACGTCCAGCCGGGACATCGAGCGTCCGAAAAGCTCGACCATCAGGTCCCCCCATGGGCCGCTAGCCCAATCTATATCAAATGGCCGTACAGAGATATCAGATGGTGATTATGGGCCCTTCGCGGTCGGATATTCAACCGGGCCTGCGAATGCCTCGATGCCGGCATTGGACATCACCGCGCGGGCGGCAGCCGGCCAGTCGTCGCCGGATACGAGGTGGTCTTCGAGCACCGTGTTGTTGTGGTAAGCGTCCCAGAGTCCCCCAACCTGCGTGCCGTCGTGCCAGTTCCCGGTGGCCGTGTTGTCCAGTGTCACGCGTAGCGGCATCGCATTGCTGATGGTATTGGCGTTCAACCAGGTGCCCTTGGGATCGGCAACGACGTTGTTACGCAGAGTGATATAGCGCGACCCTTCGTCCAGGTAGAGGCCAATGCGCCCGTCGTTGTCGAAAATATAATTTTCAGCGATCACCGTACCGGGGCTGGCGGACAGGTTGTAGATCGCACCGCCATCGTGGAAGTACTGCTTGGCACCGTGGATGCGGTTGTAACCAACATACACATCACGATGGGTGGTGGGCGTCTCGTAGACGAGGTTTGCCTCGAAATCGTAGCCTCTGAACCACAGGCGGTAGTTGGGATTCCCGTGCGCATCCTGGATGCCCCACCCGTAGCCGATATCAATGGCATCGTACGGCACGTCGGACACTTCATTATGAAGGATGGTCGCGCCCTCAACGTAGGTTGCGAGGAGGGCGCTGTTGTCGCGATAGTCCTTGCTGACCGCACGGATCCGGTTGTTGATCACAAACAGCTGCGTATTGAGCTGGCGCGGGTCGCGAGGATGATGTGCATCGCGCCGCACGCCGCCTGCCAGAATTGCACCGCCCGCAAGGTCGGTGAACACGTTGCGTGTCACGAAAACGCCAGCAGTACCGAGGCCCACTCCGGTGATGTTGGCGTTGGCGTCATTACCTACACCCAGCGCGTATTGCCCCAGATGTGCGAACACATTGTGATCGAACGTGATGTGCTTCGCGGCGGCAATCTGGATCGCCGCGGGTGTCTGGTGCCACTCGTTGCGCGCGTGCTCGAAAATCGGACAGCCCCATTTGCAGCTCGTCAGCGCATCAGGTGGATATTCAGGCAGCAAAGTTGCGAGGTACGCGCCACTTTGTTGACTGGCGTAGCCGATGTTCGAGGAAGGGCCCAACCACGTCGTGTGTGAAAATCGGATGTCGTGGAACCCGAGATTCACAACAGGCGAGTCCAGGTTGTCGCCGACGGCGATGAGAGTGCTGATCCGGGGGAGCTCTACGCGCAGATGCTCCATCACAGCACCGTCGGGCGGTCGTACGTACAGCTTGCCGCGTGCCGGGTCGAGGTACCACTGGCCGGGTTGAGTCAGAAACTGCAGCGAGTTCGCCAGAAACAGGCGCGCTGCTTCCGGACCAAAGGGGTTGTTGAGCGTGTCATATCCCCAGGTATTGTTCTTCCAGGCAGGCATTTGCATGCGCAGCGTCCTCCCAACAATGCGCTCCACCGGCGAGAACCGGTCAGTGAACCAGCCCGTGCCTTCCACCTCGATTCGCTTCTGATCGGGCAACCGGTCCAGGTTGGCTGGTATCGCCGCCGTCTGTGCCCGTGTGGCCGCCCCGGCCGGTGTTCCCCCGGCATCCGCTGCTTTCGTCGCGCTGATCGTGAGACCTTCGGCCGAGAACTCGACCGCGGAACGCGGAATCTCAATGGCCGCACGTTTCGCGAGTTGGTCGTCGATCCACAGCTGGCGGGAGTCCAGCCCCACCGGGACATCGGCCACATAGATGTGGCGACCCCGATCGAAGACCTTCCACCCGCTTACAGCAATCGCACCGGAGATAACCGGAACAGCCCCAGGTTCTGCCGTCCAGTCAACGTGGCGACCGTTGCGTCCTCCGTCGGAGGCAGAGAAGATCAGAGGCTGGGTCAGGCGATAGATTCCGGTAGCGAGTCGGACTGTTACGCTGTGCACTGAATTGGCTTCACGAACCGCCTGATGCGCGCGCTCGAGTGTTCTGAAGGGATGCGCTGCATCGCCCTGGGCACTATCGCTGCCGGATGGCGAGACGTGCAGCACGACGGCATCCACTTCGGATTCCTGTTTACTTGCGGCCCGGCTGGGTGAGCAGACCAGGGAACAGGCCAGAACGAGTGGCAATGCCGCGCAGGCGAAGGGACGGATGGGCATGTCTGCTTCCGGTTTTTACGGTCTTGTGATATATCACTGAAGGCGAGTCATATGTCAATGATGGCGATTGAGGGGGCGGCTGTGCTGATTGAAAGTCTGCCGGTGGACTGGCGGAAGGCGCGACTGCTGGGTCGATTTCAGCTTCCTGAAGGCCCTACACCTGTCCTCATCGAGGACGGTCACGTCTACGATGTGTCGGCACTGGTGCCTACCGTGGCCGAGGCAATAGCACACCCCGACCGTCTCGACCCACACCGTGCGAGGGATCTCGGTCCACTCGAATCGCTCACCGTCAGCATCCTGTCCCCCATCGACTTCCAGGTCATCAAGGCGAGCGGCGTGACGTTCGCGATCTCCGCGCTCGAGCGCGTGATCGATGAAAGAGCCCGCGGCAACTTTGCGCTGGCCGAAGGGATCCGCGCCAACCTGTCCGCCAAGGTTGGAACCGACGCTCTGTCAGTCGAGCCCGGTTCCGAAGCGGCAGCACGGTTGAAAGAGGCCCTCATCGGCGAAGGGCTGTGGTCGCAATACCTGGAAGTGGCGATCGGACCAGACGCGGAAGTGTTTACCAAGGCTCCGGTGTTGTCCTCGGTTGGGTGGGGCGCACAGGTTGGCATCCGTGGCGATTCCCTGTGGAACAACCCCGAGCCGGAAATCGTACTCGTCGTGGACCCTGAGGGCACCATTGTCGGCGCGACGCTGGGCAATGATGTCAATCTGCGGGACATCGAAGGCCGGTCAGCGCTGCTCCTGGGAAAAGCCAAGGACAACAACGCATCGTGCGCGATCGGCCCGTTCATTCGGTTGTTCGGCGCGGATTTCACGCTCGATCACGTGCGCTCGGCCGTCGTCGAGCTGCAGATCGAAGGGCCCGAGGGCTTCCGGCTGAACGGCCGCAGCACGATGCAGGATATCAGCCGCGACCCGGTCGATCTCGTGGCACAGACCCTGAACAGCAACCATCAGTATCCCGACGGTTTCGTGTTGTTCCTGGGCACTTTGTTTGCACCGGTCGAGGACCGCGATGAGCCTGGCCGGGGCTTCACCCATAAAGTCGGCGACGTCGTGCGGGTCTCGTCCGCCAAGTTGGGTACACTGGTCAACACCGTGGTGACGTGCGATACAGCTCCACCGTGGAACATCGGAATTATCGCGCTCATGCGCAACCTCGCATCGCGAGGTCTACTTTGAGGAACTGTTCATGAAGCTGACACGTGTTGGCACGCTCGGGGCGGAACGTCCGGCGCTCATCGACGACAAGGGCAAACTCCGTGATCTTTCGGGAGTGGTGACCGATATCGCCGGCAACGTGCTGAACCGCTCGAGCGTGGAAAGCCTGCGCCGCCTGGACATCGAATCACTGCCGCTGTTGCCGCAGGCCAGCCGGTTCGGCGCCGCCGTGGGTCAGGTTGGCAAGGTGATCTGCGTCGGCCTGAACTTCAAGGACCATGCTGCAGAGTCCGGACTCGCGTTGCCCGAGCAGCCCATCCTGTTTATGAAAGCAACCACCGCGTTATGTGGTCCTAACGATGATGTGATCATCCCGTGGGGATCGAAGAAAACGGACTGGGAAGTGGAGCTGGGTGTCGTCATCGGCGATGTTGCCCGGCGCGTGCCGGAAGAGCGCGCGCTCGACTACGTGGCCGGGTACCTGGTGGTGAATGATCTGTCGGAGCGCGAGTTTCAGCTCGAGCACGGGGGCCAGTGGGTCAAGGGGAAGAGCTGTGACACGTTTGGTCCAATCGGTCCCATGCTCGTGACCACGGACGAGATCCCGCACCCACAGATGCTTTCGATGTGGCTCGAAGTGAACGGGCGCAGATACCAGAACGGGTCCACCGCTGACATGATATTCGGCGTCGCACACCTCGTAAGTTACATCAGCCGATACATGACGCTCATGCCGGGCGACATCATCAGCACCGGCACACCCGCCGGCGTGGGTTTGGGCCAGCGGCCACCAACCTATCTCAAGGTGGGTGATGTTGTTGAATTGGGAATCGACGGGCTGGGGCGCCAGCGGCAGCTCATGGTGGGGGCGCAATAACATGATGGGCAACAGGGTCGGCCCGCAATGACGCGGCCAACGT